>JAEELX010000013.1 GCA_016282955.1 Paludibacteraceae bacterium
GAAAAATCATTCTCTTTCCTCTTGTACTACATCTTGTTGATAATAAGTCAAAAAACACGCACGTAAAGCCGTGCACACTATATCATATAACAATCTTCTCAAACCTTTGCCGAACGCCCTCTCTTACTCCGCAGGCTTTTTAATATCGCCTCAACATCCTCTCTCACATAGCGTCCAAAAGATAACACCTGCAATCTTTCTCAAAAATCAGGTGAAACGCATCAACAACCCAATAAAAACTTCTAAAATAACAACCTAAATCACTCCCCTTTCCTTAAAACCGAGTGCGAAGATAATACCAAAAAATTAAAAAACAAAAATAAATTTAAAAAATCGTGCTATTTTTTTTCAAATAATACGTATTTGTCTATTATACAACATTTTAAAATATCGTTTTTTTTGCAAACTCGCATTCCAAAAAATCCTACCAATCAATGCTATTCAGTCGTCCACGATACACATCGGAGTAAGAAGTGGTCTTATTTTGCCCACCAATGACGTAGATATAATGGTCATCATCCACCACAACCGTCTGTTTTTGGCGTTGGGTGCGGTAGGATTCTGGCAACCGATTTTTCTCCGTATTCGTCTTCTGCCACGTGAAACCTTCATTGTCCGAGACAAAAATATCATCGCCCACAAAATTCATATCTTTATCCACCCCACCGAACAGCATCAACTGTTTATTGTACGAAATGATGGACATGCCCGTCAGGTCTTGGATAGGCGATTTTGGGTTTGTGAAATCCACCATGCGATAGCCCGAAGTCGTACTATATTCCACGCTCCAACAGGCATTCAGGTTGTTCCCGTCCTTGTCATACCCACCAAAAACCAACGCCCTCTTGCGGTTGCTCGCACTCTCAAAACTCAACGCCGCATAATCGCTCACAGGAAAATTATCGGGCAACACCTCGTCACAAAGGGCAAACTTACCGTCTTTGGTGTTCGCCATCTGATACTTGCCATCGGCTTTCAACTTAGCCAAACACCAAATGGAATCGTTAAATTCGTACAGCATATTTTCCACCGTAAACGTCTCGCTACTGTAACTTTCCTCCTGCCACGTGGTCGCATTTTCCGAAGTGTACACTTTATCGCCATTGGCATAATAGATTTTACCTAACTTGTTGGCACACAATATATTACGAACCTTACACGTTGCGGGAAGCGTTGTGGGCGAACCTAAGTTGCTCCACGTAACAGCCTTATCGGAAGACGAATAAACCGTAGTTTTGAAGCCATCTTGCACAAACAAATACAGGACGTTTTTCAAACAAACCACCTTCAATTCAAAACTTTGCAAATCAAAAATGGCTTTATCCTCTTGCACTTTTTCCCACACATACAAATACGGGTCAACCTTGTGCTGATTGACTTGCACACGATATTTGTACAAATTTTTATTGTCCGAAGACAACGCCAGCAAGTAAAACGGCGACACAGCCGCATTAATCGTATCGCCACTGCCATTCAGGTTGATGGTTGAATCGATGGGTTGCAAATCCGTACTCGCACTCGAAGGCAACACATCGGCTGGATAAGACACTGCAGAAGCTGAAATGCGATATAGAAACGAAGTCGAAAGCACCACTTTGCTCAAATCATAATCGTAATCAATCGAATCCACATTGTAAATAAAGCCCGAATCACTTTGCGTGATGACCTTAAATGTGATGTTGGAGAGGTTGGGCATACTGTCGTGCGAAAGTCGGAAAGCGAGGACGCTCGCATCCGAAAAAGTTATGGTACTCGTTCTGGTACAGGCACTCAACAGTGCTATTGCTACAATAAATAAAGCCAAATGTATTTTTTTCATACCTTTTGTTGTACAAAATTTGTGCGAAGTTAGTTTTTTTGTTTTATTTTTGCAAAAAGTAGAAATTTTGATGGCAGAGCAGAACAGTTACAAAGATGCGATTCGTGTTCAACAACGGCAGTTACGCAAGGGTTTGACGGCGAATGAGGTGCAGGATTTTTCGCAAAAAATTTGTGCGAGCGTGAGCGTTTTTCCGTCTTTTGTGGCTGCTGAAACGGTGATGATTTATTCGCCAATCCATAATGAAGTAGATTTGATGCCGTTGATTACTACTTTTTCGGATAAAAAATTTTTGTTGCCTGTGGTGCAAAACGAAACGGAGATGGTGGCTTGTTGCTACACCGAACCCCTCAAAAAAGGCAAATTTGGGATTTTAGAGCCACAAAGTGAGCCGTATTCCGACCATATTGATATGATTCTTGTGCCGGGGTTGGCTTTTGACAAAAATGGGAATCGTATCGGACAAGGTGGTGGGTTTTACGACCGATTTTTGAAAAAACATCCTGCAAGTTTGAAAATAGGCGTTTGCTATGATTTTCAGGTAATTAACAACATAAAAAGTACGGATTTTGATGAAAAAATGGACGGAATCATCACCCCTTCCGCAACCTATTTGCTATGAAAAAATACTACATTGAAACATACGGTTGTCAGATGAATGTCGCCGACTCGGAAGTGGTTGCATCAATTATGCAAATGACTGATTATCAATTAGTTAACGAAATCCAAGATGCCGATTTGATTATCCTCAACACCTGCTCCATACGCGATAATGCCGAGCAAAAAGTGTTGCACCGTATCACCGAACTGAACGCCCATCGCAAAGGAAAAAAAATCATTTTGGGTGTCATTGGGTGCATGGCAGAGCGGATGGGCGAGGATTTGCTCAAAGAACATAATATACAATTTGTGGCTGGACCAGACGCTTATTTGGATATTCCGCACCTGATTTTGCAAAGTGAAAGCGGACAACCAGCCCTCAACCTCCAACTAAGCACAACCGAAACCTACCGCAACATCATTCCAACCCGCATTGGGAAGTCCATTTCAGGCTTTGTGAGTATCATGCGGGGTTGCAATAATTTTTGCAGTTATTGTGTGGTGCCGTACACGCGTGGACGAGAGCGGAGTCGCGATGTGCAGAGTATTTTGAACGAAGTGATTGATTTACAACAAAAAGGATACAAAGAAGTTACGCTGTTGGGGCAGAATGTCAATTCGTATCGTTATGACGACATGGATTTTGCACATTTATTGGAAAAAGTGGCTTTGGCAGTGCCTGAAATGCGTGTTCGTTTCACCACTTCGCACCCGAAAGATATGTCGGACGAAACGCTACAAATGATTGCCTCCTACCCTAACCTGTGCAAGTTCATTCATCTGCCCGTGCAAAGTGGAAGCAACAAGATTTTGGCGTTGATGAACCGCAAATACACTCGCGAATGGTACTTGGGTCGCATTGAAGCCATCCGTCGTTTCTTGCCCGAAGCGAGCATTGGCACGGATATTTTTTGCGGCTTTCACGACGAGACCTTGGAAGACCACGCTCAAACCCTCTCGCTGATGCAGGAAGTGAAGTTTGACACGGCTTTTATGTTCAAATACAGCGAGCGACCTGGCACGTACGCCCAAAAACACTTGCCCGACAACGTGCCTGAGGAGGAGAAAATTCGGCGACTGAATGAGATTATTACTTTGCAAAACCAACTTTCCTTGCAAAGTAACCAAAAAGACGTGGGAAAAGTCGTTGAAGTGTTGGTGGAAGGGTTCTCAAAACGCAGTAATGAAGCGATGGTTGGACGGACATCACAGTATAAAACGGTCGTCTTTCCAAAAGAAAATAGTCATATCGGAGATTTTGTTCAGGTGAAGATTGAGCAAGCGACTCCGGCAACGTTAATAGGCAAAAAAATATGAAAAAACTTTACGTATTAGGGCTTTTATCCATCTTGGTGATTGGTTGCCACAAGACGGCACCGCAACGCCCAACCTACCACACACAACAGTCGGGAGTGGCTGTGTTGCAGGAGGATAGCGGTTTGATAAAAATCATTCGTTACAACGAGGAGCAGGTGGATTATGCCAATCATTTTCTCGCCCAATGGGTGGTTTTGGATAAACGCCAATGGGTCTTGGACGAGCAGAGTTATTGGTATTTAATCACCGAAAAAGGAACGGGCGACACCGTCAAAATAGAGGAGGAAAGGCAGATTCATTTGATAACACGCCATTTAGATGGCACACTTATTGCCGATGAAGAAAAGATTATCACGGTGGGCAAACGGGAGGTGATTGTGGCAGTGGACGATGATTTGCCACACAGACGCGTGGGCGATAAGTTGGAGATGCTTGTGCCGTGGTACTTGGCATACGGGCAGTTTGGAAATGAAGATGTGGAACCATACGAAAATATCTATATACAATTAACGATTTTACAATGAAAAAGATTTTAATTCTCATCAGTGTTTTAGGCTTGGTATATGCTTGTAATTACGGGACTTATGCCGATTCGTTGAAGGCAGAGAAGAAGTTGATTTCGAATTTTATCACGCGTCAGCAGATTCACGTGATACATGACGAGCCGCAAAGAGACCAGTGGGGCGAAAAGGACTATTTGAAGGTAGATGGATACGATGATTTTTATTTTCATTTGGTGAATGCGGGCGACACCGAGGGCGATACGGTCAAAGTGAACGATGTTGTCATTGTGCGATACATAAAATATACGCTGGATGCGGTTGCAGACACGGCAGATTATTTGACAACGCTGACGGAACCTCATCCGACCGAAATCAAGTTTGGCAGTGTTTCCGAAAACTCGTGTACGGCATGGCATGTGGCGATACAAAAGATGCGATATAGTGGTGCAGAATGCAAAATCATTTGCCCGAGTAAGTTAGGTTTCACAGCCGATAACACCTCCGTTACGCCGTATGGATACGATATAAAAATTGTGATTAAGAAGTATTAAAAACGGGCATAAAAAAATGTGTGAGAATGGTTTTAAATCATCCTCACACACAAATCGGCATCAAAAATTATCTAACTATTATGGTATTGTTATCGTAATCGTTTTAGTTTCGCCTATTTTAAGGGTTGTTTGTGCCGAGTAATATTTTTCTTCACCAAATACGACCGCAGTCATTGTTACTTCAGTTGTGAAGTCATCTTTATCAAATTCAAATTTTACAATACCTTCATCATTTGTTGCCGCTTCATACTGATTATTCTCCGTTGTAGGTTCTCCTGTAAGATTTTTGTAAAGGTATACTCTTACATATTTTACCTCATTCTCACCTTCTGATACAAGTTTC
>JAEELX010000014.1 GCA_016282955.1 Paludibacteraceae bacterium
TGTTGCGCGATTGGGGTATTTTTTGAACAAAATATGGCGTGGAAATAGTGCCTTGATACTCGATTTTATTTGCAATACCACCTTCCTCGCAAATTAGTTTGACGGTTGACGTTTTGCCATTTTGCAGAGCCGTGAGCAAATAAATGCCTTTTGCGGCAAGCGTTACGCTGAATTGATGATTGTCGGGCTCCAAAGACAACGTTTTAATGGCTTTGATACTACCACTCAAATCGGTAACCATCAACGTTATTTCACCATCATTTTCTGTGCTAAAATACGCTTCAGTGGTGGCATGAAATGGATTGGGATTGTTTTGCAAAAGCATGATTTCGCCACTTTGGTCATCATCAAAACTCGCGACCGCTTGGATAGTGATGGTGCTATCAGGCCAAAAAATGGTCTTTTTCCAACCTTTTGTATGATTGACGATAACCACTCGCTCTAATTCCACAAAATTATTATCTGCATCGCATCCCGTAAACGTAATGGTTTGTGCTGTCATACACGAAGCCACAATGAAAAAAAAGAATATAGTCAATATATTTTTCATAAATTATATGAAGTTTTATAGTTTATGCTTGGCGAAGGTACCTTTTCTTTTACATAACTGCAAAAAATCTTGTTTTCTTGCGTAATTTTTCAGTCCAATGTGATGCTTCGCCAAAAACCAAAAATAGGCAAACAAAATACTCGCTTGCCCATTTTGGAATATAGTACACGTCATTTACGATTTGCTAACCTCCAAATAGCTTTTTAAAGCCTCAATATAAGCCCTAAAAGCCTGTTCGCCCGTTGCGGTGATACGACAAATCGTACACGGACGCTTGCCTTTGAACGTCTTTTCGAGTTGAATATAACCTGCCGAAGCGAGTTTGTCCAACTGCACGCTCAAATTACCTGCCGTGGCTCTCGTCTGCTCCTTGATGTACGGAAACTCGGCTTCGTCGGCACTGATCAGTAGCGACATGATGGCTAATCGCAACTCGGAATGAAGTAGTGGGTCTAAAGGCTGGAACATAACGACTTCCTAATTTTTGTTTTGTAGATAAATAATCACACCAGGCAGCACAAGCCCGATAAAAGCCACGCCTGCCATCACATACATCTGCCTATAATCGAGGAAATGCAAGGCTCCAAAAAAGCCACCGATACCAGCCAGAAAACCACAAATCTGAATCAGGCGATTTTGGATGACAGACCCCGTAATCGTCGTGCTAATGCCAAAACAGAGCGAAAAAAGACTCGTGATACTACCCAAGACGAATACGCTCGGTTCAATCCACTTCATTGGCAAGAAACCACCACCAATCAGTCCCAGCAATATCCCGATGCCACCACAAAAAATGCCGAGAGTCCCCCAGACCTGCCCGATGACTTTGCCGACAAAGGGCGTGGGAATAGCTTCTTGCTTTTTACCTATCAACCATTCGCCCACGTACCCCAATGGCCAAATGAGAATCCATAAAAAGTTCATATATCCACCGTGATTTTTCCAAAAATAACTAATCACCAACGCAAGTATGATGACACAAACTCCCCACCAAAGCATTGGCAAGGCTGATTTTTTCGCCATAGTACGCTGACTGCGTTCGATGGATTCACGAATGATTTCTAAACTTTGTTCCGCTGTTAAATTTTTTCCTTCCATAGTTTTTGAATTTTAAAATAAACATTTACACTTTTTGCACTTCTTCTCCCCTCCTGCAGTAGGTTTAATTCGGTGCTTTTTCTTTCTTTTACGAAGAAATTCATTGCGAAGATAAATAAGTTTATTTTATAAACCAAATTATTTTAAAAATAAAATTAACAACAGTATTGGAAGCTGTTTTAATAGTACAGCGTGTATTGATTCGCATGTTTGAAGATGTAAAATAGTTGTTCACAATCCCAAACATCGTCGAATCTATCTTTAAAATACTCGTCGTTGTATATGTACCCTTCGATGAAATGTGTTTCTGGATCCTTTATCTGGGCTAATTTGCCCGCTAACTCGTGGAAACGTATGGTGTAGTACGCCTCATCGTAGTACAAACCATACGAACGTTTTTCCCAACATATCATCTTGTCGTTAGGGTCGTATTTGAAGCATGAACGTAAAGGGGCATTCGTGGAATGGAAGTAGGCTTTACCTTCGTTTATACAAAAAGTTTGTAATGCAAAATAGGCTTTTTTTATGTGTTTCTCGACGTTAATGGTGGGGTCTATGCTATGGACTAACGTCCTATACATCATTTTATGTAGGATATATCCTTCCCAAAAGCAAGAGCCTTCGTGGATTGTTTTTGGCACACGTTTTAATGCTTCTTCAATGCTGAATAAATGGTAGGTTTCAAAAAGTTCTTTTTGTTCCAAAAATATGCCAGAACCATTGATGTAGTACGGCATATGATCGTTTTTATATTGTTTGCGACAAACACATATCTCCGAAATAGGGTTTGCTTCTTCCAAATCCAGTGTGCCAACATATCTTGTACCTTCCTTGACGTTTTGTCTGTAAAAAAAATACTTCAAACCTTTAAAATATATCTTTTTCATAGCTAATTTAGTAGGTGGATATGTATTTCTACAACATGCAAAATTAGTTATAATTTTTGAAAAAGCAATTTCTATCGTTTAAAAACGTTTTCGACAAGGTGCAATAGTAAACAAAGAATCGTGGGTAAACCGCTTTTCTTTGTCAAAAAAGGTTCATTTATGCACTTCCATTAAAACAACTCCAACTGTTGAGGAGCAACGGAAGTGTGTAATTGTTGGATAAACGAATTGAAATTGAGTTCTTTATAAATAGCTAACAATGCGGTTGTGTCGGCTGGTTGCACCGCAAACGCACTCTCCTGAAAATCAATCGGAGCATCGGTACAAATCTTTGCCAAAAAATACGAAAAACGCACCTGCTCTTCTTGCTCCAAGACCCTACTCTCCAAGCCACCTTTAACCTCCTCCCGATGGGCGTATATGCCATCAATCGACCCAAACTGTTGCAAGAGTTTGACCGCCGTCTTCTCCCCTATCCCCGTACAACCTGGGATATTGTCCGATTTATCGCCCATCAAAGCCAGCAAATCAATCACCTGTTGCGTGTCATTGAGTCCATATTTGTGGCAAACGTCTTGAGGATTGAGTATCTCATAACCGCCTCCATTCTTTGGTCGGCACATATACACCTGCTCCGAAACAAGTTGGGCATAATCCTTGTCGGGGGTTGCCATAAACACCTCAAAACCCTTCTGTTTAGCCTTGTTTGCAACCGTTCCGATTACATCATCGGCTTCGTACCCATCTTGTTGTAGGATTGGGATGCGGCGAGCTTTTAGAATTTTTTGGATGACGGGAATGGCATCAATGATTTCGTGTGGGGTATCTTTGCGAGTGGCTTTGTACTGCGGGTAGGCTTTTTTGCGGAACGTCTCCACAGGCGACTCAAACGCCACAGCGATATGCGTTGGGGCAACCAACTTGATTAAGTCGTCCAAAAACAAGCAAAAACCGTATACAGCAACGGTATTTTCGCCCTTTTCGTTTGTGAGATTTGCACCATTAAAGCCGTAAAAAGCACGAAAAATAAATGCCATTGAATCTATCAGTAAAATTTTTTTCATAGTGTAAAAATATATGCGTTTTTAATCGTTGGTTTGCTATTGAATAAGCCGTACATACACGAGCCACTGCCCGACATAGCGGCATAAAATGCGCCTTGTTGGAGCAAATCTTGCTTTATTTGTTGCAAAATGGGGAATCGTTCGCAGGCAAAATCCTCAAAATCGTTGTGAAAATCGTTGATGTTTTCCAACTTCCAAGCGGGCAAAGGACGATTTTTGTTGGGTACCTTGGCGTATGCTTCTTTAGTGCTAATGGCGACATCGGGTTTGATTAAAGCAATGTATTTCGTGGCTAAAATTGGCTCCACAAGCGTCATTTTTTCGCCAACACCTTCGCACAAAGCAGGTTGATTTTTGACAAAAAACGGACAATCGGCACCCAACGGAAGCACCAATTCTTGCAGTTGTTCGTTGGTTAATTGCAAATCAAACAGTTGATTCAATGCCTTCGCCATTGCCACCGCATCGCTACTGCCCCCACCTAAACCTGCACCAAAAGGGATAATTTTATGCAAGTCAATCGTAACATTGGTGATGTTTGGAAAATGCTGTTGAAAAAGCCGAAAACACTTAACCACTAAATTTTTTTCCACCTCACAGTCGGCAACAATACCCGTCTGCACAAGCGAAAAATCCACCGACTTTTCCACCTGTATCGTATCATAAAAATCCACAATCGGATACATAATTGTCTCGATATTATGGTAGCCGTCTGGACGCTCGTCCAAGATATGCAAACCCACATTGATTTTACAATTTGCCCTAATCTCCATCGCTAAATCGTATCTACACAAGCCTTTTGTGCCTGATTAAAAATCAAAAAACTAAAATAAAGTATCACAACCGCAAAAACGCCACTATACAGTAGCATCCACCACTCATGGCAACCCTGCGAAAGCAAGCCATATTTTGCAAATTCAATGATGCCCGTGAGCGGATTGAGTTGCATCAAAAGTTTCAGCGTGGGATTGCTCACCATCGAAAGCGGATAGATGATCGGCGTTCCAAACATCCACAAATTCAAGAAAAAAGCGAGGAAAAAGTGCATATCGCGGTACTTGGTTGTGAAAGCCGCAACAAAAACGCCAATCCCCAAACTGATTCCCAACAAAAGCAAAATCAGCAACGGAAGCAGTAAACAGTAGATATTTGGCATGACAGCAACGTCCGTAAAACACCCATAAAACAAATACACCAGCACAAAAACGCCAAACTGAAAACCAAACCGAATCAAGTTACTAAACGCCGTACTGATGGGAATAATCACGCGAGGAAAATACACTTTGCCAAACAAGTAGGCATTATTGATAAAAGTGGTGCTGATTTGGTGCAATGTATCCGAAAAATACTGCCAAAAACATATTCCGCACAAGTAAAAAAGCGGTTGTGGAATGCCATCGGTGGACAAGTTGGCGATATAACCAAAGACGAGCGTGTACATCAACGCTATCATCAGCGGTTGCACAACGTACCACAGCGGTCCTAAGAGGGTTTGGATGTAATGCGTGGTGATATTGCGTCTCACAAACAAGCCACACAACTCCCTATAACGCCACAACTCCCCCCACGAGTAACTCCAAAAACTACTCTTGGGGAGAATAACTATATCCCATCGAGGCTCTTTTGCCATTATTTGATAGCCTTCTCTTGTAAATCCCAGCCGGTTGCCGTTGCGATGTAAGGAATCATGGTGTAAGCCACCTTTTTATGTCCGTTATAGTTGGGGTGCGATGCTGCTCCTAAATCGCTTTCGGAATTATAAACATTCTTATCTAAATCAACGCAAACAACGTTCCCTTTGTCGGGGTTGAGCAAATTATATTCTTTCACAATATCCCACACATATTCGCCCAAAAACTTCTCTTTTCCTGGGGGAACACAGCACAAAATAGGATATTGATCGCCATAATTTGCCTTGATTTCGTCCAATAGTTTGAAATACGCATTGCGGAAAACCGTGTAATGCGGTTGCATCAGTTGCGAAAAATCATTTCCACCAATATAAATCACCGTTACAGCAGGTTTGAATGCCGACTTGGAAGCCTCCCAGAGATAGGAAGTGTCAATATCGAAGGTCTGCGTGTATCGTCTGGGCATACAATAATTTTTGTGCGTACTGCCATAGTTGCGTGCAATTCCCATTCCCGAGTGGGCAATGGTAACAAAATCGGCGTCAAAATAACGTGCAATAATCGCAGCATACGTGAGCGATTGGTCTTCGGTTTCGGGCGTAAAACGGTCTGTTTTAACGCAGTTCAAAGTCGCTCCAAAACCGCACGTATAACTGTCGCCAACGAACTCAATTTGCCTGCTTTTCAAACTATCTGCTTGCAAAAAAGCCCCGTCCGTAGTGAAATCTTTCAAGGTAATCGTTCCGTGTTCACCTTCCGTTCTTTTGTGGAGAATGAGGGAATGTTTACCTCTCTTTTTCATCGTTATCACAATGCTCGTATCCTTGTTATCAGACGGAATACGAAACGTATAAGTCGGTGTTGGAGAAATATCGCCATCCACAAAAACGTTGATATAATCGCGTTTATCTTCTATCGTTCCCACAAAACCTGCTTGAATCGTCTTCGTTGCATCGCTACTCAGGCGAATTTTGATTTGTTTACCTTCAAAAGCCACTTTTGCGTATGTGCCTGTCCAGTCAAATTGTGCCGTTTGGTTTTCCAAAAGCACGCGTCCAACGTACGTAATTTTGCTATCATCGGCCGTCATTGTAACCTCTGCAGCGTAAACAATAACCGCCATTGTGATACATAGCAAGGTAAAAAAAACTTTTTTCATATTTTTAAGTCTTAAAAATTACTCAAACGCACCCATTTGAAGCATGGAAACCTCTTTTGGCGTTAAAAATCTGTATTTCCCGCGTGGGACATTCTTTTTGGTCAAACCCGCAAAGCAAACCCTATCCAACGCCACTACTTTGTAGCCTAAGTGGGCAAAAATACGCCGCACAATTCGATTGCGTCCCGAATGAATCTCGATGCCAATATACTTTCGTCCATCTTTTGGGAAATCAACCGCATCGGGCTGAATAAAACCGTCTTCCAACGTTACTCCTGCCCTCAATTTTTCTTCATCTTCGGGCGTCAGTTCCTTGTTGAGTAACACGCTATAAATCTTCTTTTTTTCGAATTTTGGGTGGGTCAGTTTGGTTGCCAAATCGCCATCATTGGTCAGCAACAAAACCCCTGTAGTGTTCCTATCCAAACGCCCAACGGGATAAATCCGCTCCTTGCAAGCATGACGCACCAGATTCAACACACAAGCCCTATCAAACGGATCGTCGGTTGTGGTGATGGTGTTTTTGGGTTTGTTGAGCAAAATGTACACTTTGGCTTCGCCTCTGAGCGGTTGGTCATGGAAATAAACCACATCGGTCGGCTTCACGCGGATACCCATTTCGGTAACAACCTCCCCATTCACCTTCACAACACCAGCCCGAATATAATCATCAGCCTCTCGCCGCGAACAAATGCCCGAATTAGCAATATACTTGTTCAATCGAACGGGTTCTTCGGCGTTTTTCTGCTCGTATCTTGGACGCGAGGACGAAAATGGTGGACGATTTTGCGGACGTGTCGGTCTTGCATTACGATAATTCGGTCTATCCCCAACATTGCGACCACCTGTGCGATAATCACCATCTGTACCATAACTTTTATGCTCATAACGTTGACTCGGTTGGTCGTCCGAATGAGTATATACAATTCTTTTCCGCTTTCTTACGCGTTGCGAATCGGGGCTATGGAATGGAGACTTATTTTGAAAATCATTATTCATAGTCAAGATTTACTTAAAAATAAACGACTATTTGAGTTGCTCCTTAAAAAACTTTAAGAAGCAACTACATCATTTTAAGCCGTTTTTTCAATCGCCAATTTTCCACGATAGTAGCCACACGAAGGGCATACTGTATGGTAGATGTGGTGTGCACCACAATTAGGACAAATTGCAATGGTAGGCATCACTGCTACATCATGTGTACGTCTTTTCGCTTGACGCGTATGCGATTGTCTTCGTTTAGGATGTGCCATAATTTTATAATTCTATAATTTTACTTGTTATTTCGCAAAAACGGCACGAAGATAAATAAAAAAGACAAAAAAACAAAATCTTTTCACCAAACAAAAAAAATAATTACCTTCGCAAGAATTTTGTAATAAAATAACCACTAAATTATACATTTTTATGAAACGATTGATGACGATGAGCATGGTGTTGTTAGGACTTTTGCTTCAAACAACCCTCTTTGCTCAAACTACCCAAAAAGTAACTGTTAGTCAACAACAATTACCACAAAACGTGTTGAACAGTTCCCCCTACCCACCTGCACCCTTCGATACGGCTATTCGCAAAGGGGTGTTGCCAAACGGGTTGACGTACTACATTCGCCACAACGAGGAACCCAAAGGTCAAGCCAACTTTTACATTGCACAAAAAGTGGGTTCTATCTTGGAAGACGAAAGCCAACGTGGTTTAGCCCATTTCTTGGAGCACATGTGCTTCAATGGAACGCAAAAATTCCCTGGAAATCGTATCGTTAAGTACTGCGAAAGTATCGGTATTGAGTTCGGTGGAGACTTGAATGCGTACACTTCCATTGATGAAACGGTGTACAATATAGATAATGTGCCGTTGGACAAAGAAGGTGCGATTGACTCTTGCTTGTGGATTTTGCACGACTGGGCAGACGGTTTGTTGCTCTTGCCCGAAGAAATTGACAAAGAGCGTGGCGTTATTCACGAGGAATGGCGTACCCGTCACAATGCCATGATGCGTATGTACGAGCAACTGTTGCCACGCATGTATCCCAATAACCGCTATGGCGAACGTTTGCCGATTGGTTTGATGAGCGTGGTGGATAGTTTCCCTTACCAAGTGTTGCGTGATTACTACGAAAAATGGTACCGTCCCGACCAACAAGGTATCGTAGTGGTTGGTGATATTAATGTTGATGAAATTGAGCAGAAAATTAAGGATATTTTCAACACCATTGAAAAACCTGTTGACCCAGCAGAGCGTTTTTATGTGCCTGTTGAAAATAACGTAGAGCCAATTGTGGCTTTTGCAAAAGATAAAGAGCAAGCGTATGCGATGAGTTATATTTTCCTCAAACATGATGCCGTTACCGACACGCTCTACAAAAAAAGCCTTTATTATTGGTTGGAACAATACTGCGTAAGGGTGATTAACATTATGATTCAACAACGTTTGGACGAGATTTTACACGGTGTTAATCCTCCTTTCTCGTATGCCAGCATTTCTGAGGAGTTGAATGAATTCTTTTTAGCCAAGACAAAAGGTAGTTTGCAAGGTGCTGTCGTTTTTGATGCCGACAGTATGACCACAGCGATTACGACTATTTATCGCGAAATGGTGCGAATGGTGCAAAATGGCTTCTTGCAGTCCGAATACGACCGTGCAAAGGCAGAATATCTGAGCCAAGTGGAGAAAGATTTTAACTCTCGCAACAAGAAAAAATCCTCTTCTTATTGCCGCGAAATCGTGCGTCATTTCATTGATATGGAGCCTTGCAGCAGTGTAGAACAAACGTTCCTTTGGTCGCAAAGCGTTTTACCAGCCGAAGTGGAAGTGGTGAATGCTTTATTGAAACGCGTTAGTTTGGATTCTAACCTCGTGGTTGTAGCATTCTTGCCCGACAAAGAGGGCGTTAACTACCCTACCGAAGAGGAAATCAAGGAAAAATTAGTGGCAATCAGTAAAGAAAAAGTGCCACAATATGTAGATAACACCAAATCTGAGCCATTAGTGGCTAATTTGCCCAAGCCCGGTAAGGTGAAATTGATTGCTGATGATGCACTTGGCTACAAAAAAATCGTTCTGAAAAATGGCGTTACGATTTACTTGAAACAAACCGATTTTAACCCAGACGAGATTCGTTTGAATGCGTTCAGTTATGGTGGCAAATCGTTGTATGAAGACAAAGAATACATTGATTTGCTTGTTGTAAATGAGTTGAAAGACGAAGGTGGACGCGGTAATTTCAGCAAAACCGATTTGGATAAGGCTTTGACAGGCAAACAAGTGAGCCTACGGTCGTCAATCAATGAATTTACAGAATCTTTATCGGGAAAATCAACCGTAAAAGATTTTGAGACCTTGATGCAACTCACTTATCTTACTTTCACGGGCATTCGTGAGGACAAAGACGCTTTCAATTCTTGGAAAACAAAAACAGCGGCTTTGCTTGCTAACAAAGAAAAAAATCCAAGGTCGGCTTTCAGTGATAGTATAACTATGACCTGGTTAGACCATTCGCCACGTGCGATTAGCCTCCAAAGCGAAATGCTCGACAAAATAAATTATGAGCGTTGTTTGCAAATTGCCCGCGAACGTTTCAAAAATCCAGCTGATTTCACCTTTATCATTACGGGTGCTATTGACGAAAAAACGGCTTTGCCACTCTTGTGCCAATATCTCGGCTCAATCAACGTGAAAGAAGGCAATAACGAGCAATGGAAACCACGTGTTTTGACAGCAAAAGGTGTTATAAATAATATCTTTGAGCGTGATTTGGAAATTCCATCTGTATCCAACTGCTTCATTTATACTAATCCACTGACAATCACGTTACAAAACAATGTAATTCAAGAAGTTACGCGTAATGTATTGGATATTATCTTTACCGAAAAAATACGTGAAGAAGAAGGTGGAACGTATGGCGTTTCAGAATTTATGTTTACAGAAGATGTGCCTGAAAAATGCCAAATTACGTATATCATGTATAACACTTCACCCGAAAAATACGAATATCTGAATGCAAAAATTGATTCGTTGTTGAAAGATTTGGCAATCACGGGTCCCGATGAACACGATTTGCAAAAAACGAAAGATTTGTTCATCAAGCAATACAAAGAAAACTTACACGAAAACCACTACCACGCTGGTGCAAAAGAACAGCAGTTGAAATACAATTATGACTTGTTGGCTGGCTATCAAAAGGCGTTGGAGGCTGTAATGAAAGAAGATGTTCGCAAAGCCGTAGAGGATATTTTGAAGGCAAACAACAAAATAACCGTCATTATGAAACCAACCCCAAAAACGGCTGAAACAGCCGAAACGGCAACGGCAGAATAATCTCAGATTGACTATAGAAAGGCTCGCTATCATGAAAATGGTGGCGAGTTTTTTTATGTTGAATATGCTATTGATTCAGGATTTCCCACTCGTACATTTTTTTCTCAATCTCGTGCTGGATATGAGCGTATTGTTGCAGGTTCTCGAGCGTTTGATTTTCGGTGGTTGCGAGTTTTTGTTCTAACGTTTTTTGCTCGTTTTCGAGGGTTGCGATTTCTTGTTCTAATTGCTCAATTTGTTTTTTGCGTTTGCGTTCTTGGGATTGCTGGGCTTTTTGCTGCTGATAGTCGTTTTTTGCGGCTTCGTTGCTCGGTTTGGCAGGAGTAGCGGAAGTGGTTTGTTTCTTTTCTAATTCGGCGAAAGATTTGATATTTTTATGCTTCAGGAAATCGTGTATTCCACCGAGATATTCCCGCACGCGTCCGCTTCCAAATTCATAAATTTTACTTACAATGCCATCCAAAAAATCCCTATCGTGCGACACGCAAATCACGGTTCCCGTAAAGTCCGCAATCGCCTTTTTTAGTACTTCTTTTGACGGAATATCCAAGTGATTAGTCGGCTCGTCCAATATCAGCAAGTTACACGGTTCAAGTAACAATTTAATCATCGCCAAACGCGTCCGCTCACCTCCACTGAGCACTTTAACGTACTTGTCAGAGGCTTCGCCACCAAACATAAACGCCCCCAAAATATCCCGCACTTTCTTGCTCGCTTCGCCAACCGCAACCCTATCTATCGTATCAAAAACTGTCAAATTTTCGTCCAACAACGAGGCTTGATTTTGAGCAAAATAGCCAATGGAGACATTATGCCCGATTTTCAGCGTCCCTGTATACTCCAGCTGGTTCATAATGCACTTGACGAGCGTTGACTTACCTTCGCCATTTTTGCCCACAAAAGCCACTTTATCGCCTCGTTTGAGCGTAATATTCACGTCCATCAAAACGTCAGGTTTGGTCGGATAACCCACTGCCAAATCGTCTATAATCAAGGGGAAATCACCACTTCGGGGTGCTGGTGGAAAACGCAAATTCAGGTGCGAAGTATCCTCCAAATCCACCTCCAAACGTTCCAATTTATTGAGCATTTTTATACGCGATTGCACCTGCACCGACTTGGTTGCTTTATACCGAAAACGCTCTATGAAAGCCTCTGTGTCCGCAATTTTCTTCTGCTGATTGTTGTAAGCCCTGACCTGCTGTTCGTGTCGCTCGGCTCGCAAAGTGAGGTACTTTGAATACGGCACATCGTAGTCGTAAATTCTGCCCAAAGTTATCTCCACTGTGCGGTTTGTTACGTTATTCAAAAACTCTTTATCATGACACACCAACAAAATGGCACACTTGCTTTTTTGCAAAAACCCTTCCAACCACTCAATCGATTCAATGTCCAAGAAGTTAGTCGGCTCGTCCAAAAGCAACAAATCGGGCTTGGTTAGCAGGATTTTTGCCAACTCAATACGCATTCGCCAACCACCCGAAAACTCGCTACAGGAACGTTCAAAATCCGCATTCGTAAAGCCCAAACCCAACAAGACACGGCTCATCAAAGCCACAAACTGGGCATCATCGGCAGTGAAAATTTCTTGTGTGCGTCGGGGTGCAACCGTCATCACCTCGTCTTGCAACGAGCGTTCGCTATCCAACAAAAGCACCTGTGGCAGATAGCCGATTTTCAACCCTTTATCCTTCACAATCGTGCCACTCGTGGGCTGAATCTCCCCTGCAATCAGACGCAACATCGTGGTTTTGCCCGCACCATTACGACCCACTAAACCAACCTTATCGGCATCATTCACCAAAAACGAAATATCATCGTACAAAACGCCCGACGAAAACTCAACTGTGATATGGTCTAAACGCAACATAAGAATATATATAAATCAGTGAGTCATAATAAGTTATGACTCACCAATACCTGTTTTACATTTCCAAAATCTGGATCGCTAATCCACCCGTTGGAACCACTTTGCATTTCAATTTTGTCTTGTTATTTACCGTTTTCGTAACGATTTTGTATGCTTGTGGATTCGTTTCGCGGTTGGTTTTGGTGTCATCTTGGTAGATAACGGCTTTGTATTGCTTGCCTGGTGTCAGAAAATCCAACGTCAGGTTTACTTCCCGTGCCTCATCGCCATTTGTGCTACCAATGTACCAATTATTTTTGCCTTTTTCTTGGCGTGCAACCGTCAGATATTTCCCTGGATAAGCCTCCAAATCCTTCGTTTGTTCCCATTCAAGTGGCACATCCACAATAAATTTCAACGCATCGGCAACCTTTGCATACTGTTCGGGCAAGTCGCAAGCCATCTGCAAAGGCGAATACATCGTAACATACAACGACAATTGGTTGCAAATCGTAACTTTGATTTTCGTTTTATTGTCAGGATTCAACTTGCTCATATCCATCTCAAAAATACCGGGTGTATAGTCCATCGGACCACCTACCAAGCGGGTAAAAGGCAAAATAGTCGTGTGATTTCCTTTCGAACCACCAAATGCCTGATATTCCGTTCCGCGTGCCGCCTCGTTGCCAATCCAGTTCGGATAAGTACGACAAATACCCGTAGGACGAACACTTTCGTGTGCATTCACCATAATTTTGTGCTTGGCAGCCTCCTTGATTGCGTACAGATAATGGTCATTGGTCCACTGCGAGTAGTGGTGCTCGCCAAGTGGCAGAATATCACCCACATACCCCGACTTCACCGCAGGATAACCGAAACGATTCATGTGTTTGTATGCCGTGTCTAAATGGCGTTCGTAGTTGCGAACAGAAGACGAAGTTTCGTGGTGCATAATCATTTGGATGTTGTGCGATTTGGCATAATCCGTTATCCCTTGTAAATCAAAATCAGGGTACGGCGTAACAAAATCAAACACATAATCCTTCGCATTACCAAACCAATCTTCCCAACCAACGTTCCAACCCTCTACAAGCACAGCATCAAAACCATATTTGGACGCAAAATCTATCACTTTTTTCACGTTTTCGGTGGTGGCTCCATGCTTACCGTGCGGTTTAGTTTTGGTGTAATCCACCGTATTCAAATCCACTGAAGGCAAGTCGTTCGTATAACTCCAAGCACTTTTGCCCGTAATCATTTCCCACCAAACACCCATATATTTTATCGGTTTAATCCAATCGGTTTCGGCTAATTTACAAGGTTCGTTCAAGTTCAGCGTGATACGTGACGAAAGCAACTCGCGTGCATCATTCGTGATGATAATCGTACGCCACGGAGAAACGCAAGGTGTGTGCAAATTACCTTTACAACCGTGTGCATCAGGCGTTAAGTGTGAAGTTAAAACGAAATTTTTATCGTCTAATTCCAAGTGCATACAAGAATAATTTACCAATGCTGCTTCGTGGATGTGTATCCATAAATTGTTGTCAGTGTGCAAAATCAAGGCCGTCTGTAGTCCTGTTGTAGAGAAAAAGCATTGCGAAGCATTATACGGTCTTTCCTTCTCTTGCACGCCACGAATCTCGCTCAAACGGCAAGTCGTATAGTCATATTCTTGCGAATCATAATCGCCGGGAATCCAAATCGCCTCCATATCGCCCGTTAAAGCAAATTCGGTTTTTTCTTCTTTGATAGAGAAATAATTCAAACCTTCTTGTGGAAATTCGTAACGGAAGCCGACACCCTCGTCAAACACCCGAAAACGGATACGAATCGAACGGTTCAAAGCCTCTTGTTTCAACGTAACGCATAACTCGTTGTAATGCTCGCGAATCTTCGTCTCTTCGCCCCAAACAGGCTCCCATGTTTCGTCAAAAGTGGCTTCTTCCACCTTGGCAATCGTAAAACCATCTATCAAACTATTCTCATCTTTTTCACCAACGGAGTTATTATTCTGTCCCTTCAATAATTCGAGTCCTAAATGCGATGGTTTAATCACAATCTGACCATTATACAATACTTCGTAAACGGGACGAGTCTCTTCCAAACGAAAATTGACTTGGTATTTTCCATTCGGAGATTTCACAGTTTGTGCCAACACACACAACGGGAAAAGCAACAAACAAAATAACATTTTTTTCATGGCATGTGGATTTTTTAGTTAATGGCACAAAAATACAACATTTTATATCTCTAAACAATAAAAAAAATCCGTAAACATTTATTTGCGTGAAAAATTTGTAAAAAAACACTATTTTCGCAGAAAAATAGATAAAATTATGACATTTCTTTTTATTGGTACAACCGAAATAATTGTTATTGCACTCATCATTTTGCTGCTATTTGGTGGGGCAAAACTCCCCTCTTTGATGAAGGGAATCGGCAAAGGTGTGAAACAATTCAAAGATGCTACGAACGGCAAATTCGACGACGAAGACGAGCAAAATAAACCCAAAAACGAAGCCCAATAAGCCATTATGCCCGAAGAACCGACATCGTTTTGGCAACATATAGACATTTTTCGTAAATATCTGTTGCGGTGTGTGGTTGTTTTTGCTGTCGTTTTTGTGGCTGTTTTTTGCTGTAAAGAGCAACTGTTTGAGATTATTTTTTCTCCACAACAAAACGATGCTTTTATTTTTACTTTTTTTAATAAAATCGCACAGCATTTCGGCATCGCTCTTATCTCTGATGTGGATATTCCGATTATCAATACGGGTTTGGCACAGCAGTTTATTATCCACGTTCGAGTGGCTTTGGTAGCGAGTTTTGTGCTGGTTTTTCCGTATATCGTGTACCAGCTGATGCTGTTTGTGGCTCCCGCTTTGTACGAAAACGAGAAAAAAGTTACTTATCCCGCTTTGATAGTGGGTTGTTTGCTGTTTTATGTTGGTGTGGCATTGAATTATTTCTTTTTGTTCCCGCTCATTTTTCGTTTTTTGGGAACGTACCAAGTGGCAAATATGGTGGCAAATTATATCACGTTGGAGTCATACATTGACACGCTTTTGCTGCTGAGTTTGATGATGGGAATTATTTTTGAGTTGCCTATTTTGTGCTACGTTTTGGCAAAATTAGGCATACTTGAAGCCACTTTTATGCGGAAAACACGCAAATATGCAGTCGTGATTATACTCATTTTGTCTGCCATCATTACCCCCACAGGCGATGCTTTCACGCTCTTTCTTGTGGCATTACCCATTTATTTGCTGTACGAAATAAGCATTGGCATCGTGGCGTTTCAAAAAACTAACAAAATTAAATCCTTATGAAAAAAGTACTGATTATTGGTCCTAATTTCCGTTATTTTACGCATAGTATTGCACAAAGTTTTGAACAGACTGGTTTGCAAACATCTACTATTCAGTACGATGCCCCCATTCATCCCTATAATACTGCCAATAAAATTTGGTTTAAAATCGCAAAGATAAAGCATAGTTGGAAAGAAAAAGTTTTAACAAATAATCGCATAAAAAATTCTCAATACGCCATCGCGGAATTTGATAAACTGCAACCCGATTTGGTTTTTATTCTCAATAGCGATTATCTCTTACCGACTGCTATTCAACACTTTAAACAAACCGCTTATGTAGCAATTTGGCTCTATGATGATATACGGAAATTTGAATTTGCACTCAACAATTTGCCCTTAGCAGATACCATTTTTTGCTACGATAAAAGCGATGTGGAATTATTGCAAGAAAAATACCATATCAACGCACATTTTTTGCCACAAGGAGCAGAAACGTCTTTGTATTATCCCATCGAAAACACGCCAAAAATATACGACATATCCTTTGCGGGCGATATTTGGAACTCACCAAGAAGAATACATATTTTACAAACGATCGTTCGTGCTTTTCCAAACCTAAAAATCAAAATATACGGGATTTATAAACCATGGTATAAAAACTTTTTTGCCTGGCTCACACGAGAACGAAAAGACATCTACACCAACCATAATACCACGCCACAAGAACTTAATCTACTGTACAATCAATCGCGAATTATCCTCAATATCCATGGTGCCGATGATGAGCAAGAACACTATCGGGCGAACCCGCGTTTTTTTGAAATTCTCGCTTCGGGTGCCTACCAAATTTGTGATAATGTGCCATACGTACGAGATTTGTTCCCCAACGGAGAAATTGGGCTTTACAACGACACGGACGAACTCATCGAATTGATAAAAGACGCTTTACAAAATACTCCATCTCGTCAAAACGCTCAGCAAGAAATAATGAAAAACCACACGCTACAGAAGCGTATTGAACAAGCTCTTGCTATTATCAATCAAGAAAAGTAGCATTTCACACATTCCGATGTGCCGAAAAGGAAAGGATTTGTTTCAGATACTCTTTTGCCTGACAGTCCTCAAAGCCATTCAAACACTCCAATGCACTCGCTTGATGCTTTTGCATACATTGATGCACATAACCAATGCCGTCATAGCGTGCAATAAACGATTTTATTTCTTGCTCTGCCGTTTTGTCTTGCGATAAATTTTCTACCAAATGTTTGATTTCTTGTTTTTCCGTAGCCGTGGCACGCTCGTAGGTTTTCAAAATCGCCAAAGTGGGTTTATTATCCTTCAAATCAATCATAGTGGGCTTGCCCAACTGCTCATTATCCGAAAAATCCAACAAGTCATCGCACAACTGGAAGCAAATCCCAAAATGGTAGCCGAATTTCCGTAAAGCCACCATTTGCGAATTGGTATTTTTGGTCGAAAATGCAGCACTTTGACAACAACCCGAAAAAAGTTGTGCCGTTTTGAGATTAATGATGTTAAAATACTCTTCTTCGCTTATCCACATTTTGTCGGGGTGCATCTCCAAGATTTCGCCATCGGCTAACTGCTGTGCTGTGTGAATAAAAGTGTCCGAAATCTTCTTGTTGCGAATGTTGGAGACGACTTGGATAGATTTTGCCACAAAATAATCGCCTACCAAAACAGCGAGTTTATTATTCCATAAAGCCCGAACAGACGGCTGATTATGCCTCTTATCCGCATTATCCACCACGTCATCGTGTATCAACGAGGACATGTGCAACAACTCAAAAGCCACTGCCGTTTGAATCGTCTTTTCAGTGATACTATCGCACATATTAGCCCCCAGAAGCACCAACAACGGTCGCATCTCTTTGCCTCGCTTGGAAAGTATCTGTGCACTGACCTCACGCACGATTTCGTTGTTTGATTCGAGTGTTTTATCCAATGCCAAGTGGTACGCTTCCCAGTCCGAACGCAAGGCATATTTGATATTTTTCAACAAAATTTCCATATTATAGATCCAATTCTTCAAAAATAAAGCTTCGAGTGGGGGGTACATTCAACGTGTTTCCCATTCGTTTCATTGTGTTATCGTGGAATAATTTTAAATCATTCGCCAAACTATCGCTTTCAATTTTGATGGGCAAATTACCGTCTAAATAGTCGAAGGTTGGAATGCAAAAATAGTTGTTCTCGGTGCCTAATTGCCCATTGTGGACATAACCGGGAATGTATTCACCCTCCTCTATTTTTGCGGTTTTACGGTTGATATTTACGGCAACCATAATGCCACCATTCGTGTTCAAACGCCTCTGATTACTGATAAAATTGCCCAATGAATACACCACTGGCACATTTCGTCCATCTTCCGAAATAAGGATTTCTTGGTCTTGCACCACGTGCGGATGACTGCCGATGATGAGGTCAAAGCCCAAGTCTGCTAACCACTGTGCCACGCCCTGCTGGAGCGGATTATGACGCAGTTGATACTCGTCTCCCCAATGAATGAACATGATTCGCAGGTCAATCGTCGAATCCTTTTTACTTTTTTCCATATCCAACAGCAGTTCCTCCGTCTCAATATAATTGACATAATTCGGATGGGTGGGTATGATTTGATTGGTGCCGTAAGTGGCATTAAATAGAGCGATTTTTTTGCCATCGATGTGGAGAATCAACGGATATTCTTTGGCACGATA
This sequence comes from Paludibacteraceae bacterium, assembly GCA_016282955.1. GTDB lineage: Bacteria > Bacteroidota > Bacteroidia > Bacteroidales > Paludibacteraceae > Colicola. Next base: position 18,589 of record JAEELX010000014.1, read on the forward strand.
CGCCGTATCCCGATACGCTCCCAAGTGGGCAACCGAACCCATCGTGTTTAAAGTCCGTTCTAAACCCTTTTGACCACCGTCTAAAATATGATTATTCGCCAAAGCAAACACCTGAAAACCCGTTTCGCACAGTTCCGTAAAATACGCATCGGGGGCTCTGAACTTCGGATAACCCGCGTACGGCTCGCCCGACAACGTGGTTTCAAAGTTCACAATAGCAATATCTGCCTTGCTAACATACGGTCTGATGTAGCGGAAATTGGGCTCATAATTGTATTTTTTCGTTTGGGCATTGTAAGCCATCTGGATTTGCGGAGCATGTTGCATAGCGTCTCCAGCAAACAGAATTTTGATGTAATTTGAATTCGGGTCACGCACAATAAACGAATAATTCGGGTCAACGGGCGGATTTTTTGCCCCCATCAACATCAGCGTGAACGTACACACAAACGATAAGACGAATAATTTTTTCATAGTATTTCAAGTATTTTCTTAGTTGCTATTTGCGAAGGTTGTTTTTCGGTCAAAATGGAACGAATCAAGTGATAATTTTTTTTCATATCTTCTTGATAATCAACGTTTCGCATTTGTTTTATTTCACGAATTATATTTTCTTCGGTAAACCTATCGGCAATCAATTCTTGTATCACTTCTTTTTGCAAAATGATGTTCACCAGTGTCAGAAGCGATAATTTCATCACTATCGAGCGAAAAAGTTTCACCAAAATTTGATATTCCGTATAATAAACTGCCATTTGCGGTGTATCCAACAGTGCCGTTTCGAGCGTTGCCGTACCCGAATTGACGATGGCAAACTTGGCTTGACTGACGGCTTGGTAGGTTTCATCGGTCAGTTTTTCGTCTGCTTGCAAAAATTTTTCGTAAACGCTTTTATCAATTTCGGGTGCCATGGTTACCACGATTTGCTCGTCTGGTAACTTGGCTTTACGGGCAGCCGAAAGCATCACGGGCAAACAATGCGTAATTTCACTCATGCGGCTACCGGGCAACAGGGCAATCGTGTTGGTGCGAGCGATGGAACCGTGCGTTTGTTGCCATTCGTTAATCGTTTCCACAACTGGATTGCCGACATACTCGCATTGGTAGCCATATTTTTTGTAAAAATCCACCTCAAACGGGAAAATGCCCAAAAGCAAATCGCACAATTTCGCAATTTTATGCACCCGATAGGTTTTCCAAACCCACACTTTTGGTGGAATATAATACACGATTTTCGTCTGTGGCAGATGTTTTTTGCACCACGAAGCCACTCGCAAATTAAACGAAGGATAATCAATCAAAATCAGTGCATCAGGTTGGAATTGCAGCAATGCTTCGTAGGTCAACTGGAAGTTTTTGCGGACTTGAAAAATGTTTCGCAAGACGGCTTCAAAGCCCATAAAAGCCATTTTTTTGTAATCTTGCACCAACTTACAGCCGTTGGCGTGCATTTTTTCGCCTCCCAAACCTTCAAATACGGCATCAGCGTCCATTGCAGCAATGGATTTTATCAACCTCGAAGCGTGATTATCGCCCGAAGCCTCGCCCGCTATCAAAAAATACCGCACTTCGTTTTCTTTTTTGCAAATATACAAGAAAAATACACAAAAAAACGACAAAATCCATTTGCCGTTTTCTTTTTTTACTTATCCTAAGACTAATCTTCTGTCAAAGCCCATCGGAAACCAGCGTACAATTTCCAGCCATTTATCGGTCCCCAAACCATCGAAGCATCAAAATTATCGTTGTAGGGGTCATTGCCACTAATCACAGGGTTATGCTGGCGAAAATCGGTCATATTTTCTGCCCCAACATACACCGAACACTTTCTGAAATAGTGCGTGATTTGCCCTAGCAGTTGAGGATACCACTTGTGATAATAAAAATCGCCACTCTTGTAGTATTGGTCGCCGTGTCCCATAAAATACGCAGGCATACGACCGTAGCCATTAAATTGTGCCGTGAAATCGAACTGCCATTTTTTCAGCGGCGTTTGGTACGAAGTGGTTACGATGCCTTTGAATTTGTTCGTCAAGGGCTTGTCCACCGTTTGCACTTTGCCGTTAATTTCGTAGCGATTCTTCACGTCCGTGTAACGAAAGGCAGTCGTTATCGTCCAACCACGCAACAACTCCATATTGAGTTCCACCTGCCAGTTATTGCCAAACGATTGCACGTCATCGCCAATTGGACGCAACAGCAGTGATTTTGCCGAATAATCCCAATCCGCAACGATTCCGTCTAAAAACTTGGTGTAGTAATACTCGCCCGACAATTGCAACTCGCGTGAACCCATCGGGATATAAAAAGTGGTCGAAAAGCCTGTATTCAAGGCACATTCTTGCGGTGTTTCAAAATTAGAAACGCCAGCGTTATCGAAGTTTTGTATCGTTTTTTGTTGATGATAAGCCACCTTGCTCGTTGATTCTAACCAGCGATTGCTCACCAAAAACGAGGCGTTATCCGCAATGACGTTCGGCGAACGATAGCCCAAACCGACACTTCCGCGTATGTGCCACCACTTCCAAGGAGCCAAACGCACATTCGCACGAGGGGTCGTAAACCAGCCATACACCGACGAATAATCCTCCCGAACACCCAAGAGCAACGTTACTTTATCCCGAAACATATAGGTATATTCGACAAAGACACCAGGCGTTATTTCGTCACTCCTACGGCGAAGTTGCAAAGATTGATGGTCGTCTTCGGCACGCTCATCGTAGCGGTCGTAGTTCACACTGACACCTACCGACAACTTATTTTCGTGGTCATCTTCTTCGGCAACCCTACCCTCGCCCAAATTGGTTTGAAAAATAGCATTGAAGTAGGCGTTGGTTTGGTCGGCATTCCACGAGCGATAGATGCCGTAATCGTTGCGTTGGTCGTGGTACGAAGCCGCTGTGATGATGCCGATAGACATGCCTTGGTCTTCGTTGATTAAGAAGCCATTTTTCATAAACCCCTCGATACGGTTGGTCGTGAGGTCAATCGCATAATCTGGCACATTATTTTTGTCATTTTCCATTCTCCGACTACGCATTTGCCCACCCATACGATGGTCATAAATGCCACGCACAAAGACCTGTGCCGTGTAGTCCCCATGCTTAAAATTCCAGCGATTTATCAGATTCAGTTGGTTGGTTTTGGGCATATCCATAAAGCCATCGTTGTTGTGGTCCATCTCATACGAACCCGACTGGATATGTGCCAAAACGCCTGTGGAAATGTTTTTGTTGTTACGCATTTTCCAGCCACCCGTCATATTCACCTCTTGGTGCAACTCGCTGTTGAACATCGCATTGATGCTCAGCGGGTCGGTCAGTTGGGGCTTTTGCAACTCCACATTGATTTGCCCCGAAATCGCCTCATAACCGTTGATAACAGACGACGTACCTTTGCTCACTTGAATCGAATACATCCACGGACCCGGGATATACTCCAACCCGAAGTTTTGCCCTAAGCCTCGCACGCCAGGCGTATTTTCATTCAACAGTTGCACATACGTCCCACTCAAACCGAGCAATCGGATTTGCTTGGCACCCGTCGCCGCATCGCTATACGCCACGTCCACCGAAGCACTTGTTTCGAAACTTTCACTCAAATTACAGCACGCAGCCTTGCATAACTCCTCGCCCGAGAGCGTCTCGGTATCAAAAGCGGAGGTTCGCGACCGCAAAACAGCCATTTTTCGGGCACTAATCGTAACTTGGTCAAGCACCAAATCGTCCACCAAAACAATCGTTATGTTGCTTTTACCTTTGACCGCCGTTGTGTCGTTGCGGTAGCCCGTATAACTCGTTATGAGGCGTTTGGATTCCGCATTGGTTTGAATCGTAAATTTCCCGTCCACATCAGTTGCCATTCCGTCTGTCGTGCCTTCCCAATAGACATTTGCCCCCACAAGCGGGTCGCCATTATCATCTAAAACAATACCAGAAATAGTCGCACTTTGCACTTGTAAAGCCAAAATCATAGATGCTAAAACTAAAAATGCTCTTAAAACTTTCATCTTTTTACTCCTTTTTAAAAAACCGTGCGAAAGTAGGGTCTTTTTTTTGCAAATAAGTTGCAAACATCACACAAAATGGGCTATATTCTCTAACAATTATTCTTTGCTATAACACGCATTTTTGTTATTTTTGCACAAATAATTGTAATTCAAATTGATATGAAAAAGTATTTTTACCTCTTTTTAGTGATTTTATGTGTGGCTTGCAATAAGCAACAAAACACACAGTTAGTTTTTGAAAAAGTGCCGTCTATCAACATGCAAATTGGGCATTTGATAAGCGATGCGGACACGATTTCTTTTGTAAAATACGACACAATCAACGAGAAGAAGCCTCTTTTTGTGTTTTTGCAAGGTTCATTACCACATCCGCTAATTATACAACTTAACGAAGAACGACTTTGGTGGGCGAATATGAATAATATAGACACTTCTGTGCTAAATAGTTGTAATGTAATAGAAATATCCCATCCTTATACACCCATAATTACTTCTATTGAATATTTAGATAACCAATATACATATTGCCCAACAAAAGAACAAGGAATTTATGACGTTAATTATCGTTTGAATAATAGATTAGAAGTATATGTAAATAGAGCAAACAAAGTTATCAATGCCTTAGCAAAAGAAGATTGGGTAGATAGCGATAGCATATTTGTTTATGGAATTTCGCAAGGTTACCATGTTGCGACTTATGTGGCAAACGAAAATCCGCTTGTATGTGCTGTCGGGTTAATTTCATCTAATCCTTTTGGACGAATTAATGGTATTATCAATAGTTACAGAACGGCAACTATTCAAGGCAAAATAACCGAAGAGCAAATGCAAAAAAAATTAGAAAGTTATTATGCGTTTTGGGCATATATGGATACTATTCCCGATACTACCTACGTCAAAGAAAGTAATGGTGATATTCCTTCCAATCAATTTGGTTTTGCAAAGCCGTCTGTAGATATATTGTGTAATTTAAAGCAACCATTATTTATTGCATACGGCACACGAGACCCCCATGCAGTACGCAATGAATTACTTCCGTTTTACTTCATCATGGCTGGCAAAAAGAATTATAAAATGCGTCCTGCATTAGGTCGTGGACATAGTTTTGAGGTGGTTCGTGACGATGGTTCGCATGATTTTGAAGATATGTACCCCGAAAAAATTTCGGCAGAATTTTTGGAATATGTACGCTCCAATTAGCAAGTAACAAAAAAGTGCGGGCTGTATTTCAACCCGCACTACTCACATCCATAATGCATTAATTCATGTCTATTGCCAAAAAGTTCTATTGTAGTGAATAAAAAAATATTGTACTTTTGTGAATCTATAGTGATTTTTAGAATAAGATTAAAACGATAATTTATGAAAAAACTATTTTTTATTCTATGTATTTTGATTAGCATAACTGCGAATGCTATTGTTCAAACCTCTTTAAAAGTGGAAGTATTGCCTGCAGATTTTTGTACTAAATTTTATAATCATGTGATTAAAGTAGAACAAGAATTTGTTTTTGAGAAGGAGGATATGCAAGATACACTAGAGTTAAATTTTGCTTCTGGTTCATTTTTAGCATTCTATTTAGATATTAGAGATGAGTATAAGCAAAATACAATCGATAGTTTGATTGCCTATTGGACTAATACAGCAGAAGATAACCTCGCTCTTTCTAAACATCTATTTTTTAATGTTTTTGTTGATGGAAAAAAAACAGAAAAATATCATTCAACCCAATCACACCTTTATATTCCGCTCAATAAAAAGAAAAAATGTACCATCCGTTTAGAATATGATTATTTGTCTTTTTATAAAATTTTTGGAGGACATGAAAATTCTACACTATGTTTTGATAGATATGATGACGGTGGAGGTAGTTTAAACTATACTTGCCACTTTAAAACAGCTGATATGCAATGGGATAAAGTATATTTTTTTCATAACAATGAAGACGAATTGCTATGGATAAACAAAAATAATACGAGGATAAATGATACTATTTTTGTTAATGGGAATAGTAGTGAGCGAGATATTGAATTTTATATTATCAATAAAAAATTACAAAATTATAGTACTTGTACTACTGCAAAATCTTCTCTTTCTATATTTGCTCCTAAACATTTTGATATAGATTATAAAACTTGCTCTATTTCCAATATCCAACCGAATGAAAAAATAGATACATACTACGAAGAAATAACAACTATGCTCAATAAATTAGAATGTTTTTTTGGCGATACCATTCAACGTAATATTGTTTTTTTATACAGTTATTTTGGAGAAGTAATAAGTGATGACAAATATGGGACTGTTTTTTTTAATGAGCCAAATGATTTTATTGTATTGGCAGATACAAGTTTGATGCGTATTATGTCTCACGAAATGTGTCACCTTTTTATGCCAATTAAATCCTCAAAAATGACTAAAAAAGAAGAATGGAATCCTGAATGGGATATTCTTGGTGAAGGTCTTAATGAATATATTTCTATGCTTATTTTTTATGACACACAAGAACAAGTAGATAGTGCAACTCATGCATACATTAATATGTTAACGGAAAATGAACAACAGATTAGATTATTAGCCGAAGGATATGATACGCTATCAACGGATTATAAATATAGAGCACGCTATGAACGGATTCCTTATGTTTTGAATCAGTTTTTACATGAAATAGGCAGGTATAAATTTATTGCCACTTTCCAAGAGCTATGCAAAATAGCGAGAGAAAATGATGGTGTTGCAACGCTGTCGGATTATGAAAAAATCCTTAAATCATACGGTGTAACAGATGAACAATGGAAGAAATTGAGAAATAATTTATGATACAATTAGAACAAAAAGACATACAACTTTTTCCAATAGATGATACGTTGCATACTAACTTTGGTATAGAATTTATTGACAAAAAAAGTGCGGGCTGTATTTCAACCCGCACTACTCACATCCATAATGCCACAATTTTACCGCAATTTGGCACCTAATTTTTCTTCAAATGCCTTTTGCAGACGTGCCATCACGTTCTCTATTTGACTGTCTTTCAACGTTTTTTCGGTATCTTGCAAGATGAACGAAAGTGCATAACTTTTTTTGCCTTCTTCAATGCCTTTGCCCTCAAAAACATCAAATAAATACACGTTTTTCAGCAATTTTCGCTCGGTTTCTAACGCTATTTTTTTGATGTCCGCAAACAACAAACTCTTATCCACCAACAACGCAAAATCCCGCTTCACCTCTGGGAATTTCGGAATATCGACAATCACTGGCTGATAGTTTTTCTTGATTTGCAGCAACTCTTTCCAATACAAATCCGCAAAATAAACCGCATTATCCATATCAAACTCTTTGAGCACCTTCGCAGACACGATTCCCATGTAGCCAATAGGCCTATTTTGGTACATTATCGTCAGTCCGTCCGCAAATTCGTCCTTTTTCAGTGGCTCTAATTGGCACGCTTCCACATCGCAACCCAACTTGATGAGGATATTATTGACGTAGGCGTGCAGTTGATAAAACGACACTTTTTGGTCTTGCAGCACCCAACTTTGTGCAGTTTTGTTGCCCGTGAGCCATAATCCCAAGTGTTTTTCCTCGCGATAAGCGTTCAACGGGTCGCTATCAGAGGACGCGACACGATGGTAGCAATTTCCAAATTCATAAAACTGCAAATTACTAATTTGGCGATTTACGTTGCGAGAAATGCTTTCTAAACCACCATACAAGAGCGTCTGACGCATCACGGCAAGGTCTTGGCTTAACGGATTTTTGATTTGCACACACTCGTCCAAATGCTCTTGATAGTACTGAATCTTGGAGAGCGAATTGTTCAAAATCTCATTAAATCCTTGTGCTGTTAATTGGTCACTAATCGTTCTCTGCGTGGCGAATGCATCGGATTGTGCGTAGGACAAACTCGAAGACATCTTGTCCGTAAAAGGCACGTTATTGTAGCCATAAATCCGCAAAACATCTTCAATCACATCACATTCGCGTTGCACGTCCACCCGATATTTCGGCACTTGCAAGTCGTACATCACATCGTCTGCAGTGCTTTTTTTGTCTTTGATTTTTATCTCCAATGCACCCAAAATCGTCTCCAATTCACTTTGCGTTATCTCCTTGCCAATCAACGATTTTACATGATTATACGACATTTTAACGGGGAAAGGTGCCGTCAAAGCCGTTAAATCGTCAGCCACATCGGCAATTTCCATCGCAATTTCGCCTCCTGCAACCTCTTGTATCAAAGTTGCACAGCGTTTGAGCACATACAAACTGTTGCAAGGATTGCAACCTCGCTCAAAACGGAACGAAGCATCGGTCGAAAGTTGGTGTCGGCGTGCGGTTTTGCGGATATAAATCGGATTAAAATAGGCACTTTCAATAAACACATTTTTGGTTGTTTCCGAAATACCCGACTCCAATCCACCAAAAACACCCGCAATACACATCGATTCGTCCGCATTTTTTATCATCAAATCCGAACCCGAAAGTGTCCTTTCAAGCCCGTCCAACGTAACAAATTTTTCGCCTTCTTTTGCCAAATCAACCACGATTTTTTTGCCTTTGATTCGGTCGGCATCAAACGTATGCAACGGCGTTCCGAGTTCGTGCAACACAAAATTGGCCGCATCAACCACATTATTGATGGGTCGAACGCCAATCGTCCGCAAACTATTTTGCAACCAAGCGGGCGAATCTTTGATTTCAATTCCCATCACCGTCACACCGCTATATCTCGGGCAAGCTTCTTTCGCAAGTACTTGAACCTCAACAGGATACGCATTCGATTGCACCTTAAAATTATCTACCGAAGGTGGCGTCAAAGCAGGCACATTTCCAGCGTTATGAAAACTATAATAGGCAAATAAATCCCTCGCAACGCCAAAATGCGACAACGCATCAGCACGATTTGGCGTAATATCCACCTCAATCACATAA
>JAEELX010000015.1 GCA_016282955.1 Paludibacteraceae bacterium
TATAACCCGCACAAGTGACACCCGAATGGCATCAAAAATGGGTATGGAAAGCAAACAGATACACGTAGCGTGCGGTGCAGCAAAGATATACGATTCATTGACCAAATGTTGGCAATTCAGTTCACAAAAATGGAAAACATTCGCCGTGAGCAAATAACCGAGCAACAACGACCCCGAATCGCCCATAAAAATCTTCCTTTTTGACCTCCCAAACACGTTATAAAAGAAGAAAATAAACAAACTGCCAATCATAATGATGGACAAAATGGCGTAAATCAGTTGCCAAGTGAGATAAAAATAAACCGCAAAAAAGAGGAAAAATACGATGCCTAAACCCGAAGCCAAGCCATCAACACCGTCAATCAAATTGACCGCATTAACAATCGCAAAAAACACCACAAACGAAAGCACACTTCCCCAGAAAACGCCAATCTCTTCCAAGCCAAAAATACCCCCCAAATGCGTGATACGAAGTCGGGCAAAAACAATCAAAATCGTAGCTACTGCCAACTCGCCAATCGTCTTATTCAACGGTTCTAGTTCAAAAACATCGTCAATAAAACCAATAATCGTCATCAACATCGCTCCCAAAGCAATAAACTGCACTTGACGCGTAAAAGGCACCACAAAAGTGATAAAGCAGAGCAAAAAAGTCATACAGATATTCAAGCCACCCACGTTCGGAACCTCTCCCACGTGCGATGTTCTCTTGTTTGGCTTAACCGTCAGATTGAATTGACGTGCAAAGGCAATAATCGCCGGCATACCAAACAAACCCAACAAAAAAGCCACTATGCCTATCAAATACAAATGTGTATGGAAAAATAACGTCATAAATTCACTTTGCTATTTTTTTGAGACACTGCCCTGTTATACTTTTTTTATCTTTCAAAAGGTCTGCAACTGTTCCTGCAAAGACGACTTCACCCCCGTTTTTTCCACCACCAAGCCCCAAATCAATCACATAATCGGCTTGCAAAATCACGATGGGATTATGTTCGATGATGATCAACGTGTGCCCACGACTAATCAAGTTATCAAACGTTTTCATCAACACTTGCACGTCTGAACTATGCAACCCGATAGTAGGTTCATCGAAAATAAAAATGGTTGGTTTGGTGTTTTCTTCGGCTAAAAAAGACGCCAATTTCACACGCTGGGCTTCCCCACCCGACAAGGTCGAAGACGATTGCCCCAACTTGACGTAACCAATGCCCACATCTTGCAAAGGTTGCAAACGCTTGGCTATACGACCGCACAACTTCGCCATTTCAGCCGTTTGTGTGCTATCCAAATGGCTATTTTGTGTAAAGAAATCAATCGCTTCGTCAACCGTCATCTCCAAAATATCATAGATACTTTTGCCTTTATACAGTACCTCCAACACGTCTTTTTTGAACCGTTTGCCGTGGCAATGCTCGCATTCCAACACCAAATCTGCCATAAACTGCATCTCAATGGTTATCGTTCCGGCACCTTGACACTCCTCGCAACGCCCTCCAGGAGCATTAAAAGAGAAATGAGCGGGTGTGAAACCCATCTGATTAGCCAACGGTTGCAAGGCAAACAATGCCCGAATATCGTCAAACGCTTTGAGATACGTTACCGGATTGGAACGAGACGACTTGGAAAGAGGCTTTTGGGTTACATACTCCACCCCATTGACCAAATGCAAACTACCGCTCAAATTGGAAAATGAACTATTCGTGTCGCTGTCAAAATATCGCCGCATCGCAGGGTAAAAAACTTCGCCAATAAGTGTCGATTTCCCGCTCCCACTCACGCCCGTAACGACCGTCATGGCATTGAGCGGAATGTGAACCGTAAGGTTTTTCAAATTATTTTCGCAAGCTCCAGAAAGCGTGATATAATTATTTAATGGCCGTTTTTTTGTGGCAAAATGATAGGAAAACTTATCTTTTTTCGGCTTCCCTTGATACACGATTTCGCCACCGTGCGTGCCCGCTTTGGGACCAATCTCCAAGATATAATCCGCTGCTTGAATGATTTCCTCGTCATGCTCCACCACCACAATCGTATTACCTAAATCACGCAACTGTTGAAGCACTTCAATCAGGTGTTGCGTATCAATCGGATGCAGACCAATCGATGGTTCATCCAGCACATACAGCGAGCCAACCAAATTATTGCCTAACGACTTGGCGATGTTTATTCTTTGGGCTTCCCCACCCGACAAAGACGAAGTTAGGCGACTCAAACTGAGATAACCCAACCCCACATGTTGCATAAAATGCACTCGTGAGAGGATTTCTTTGATGAGCGGACGGGCTATTTGTCCGTCGTTACCTTTGAGGTGCAAAGCTTCCAACCAACTTGCCAAATCATCGATAGACATCTGCGAGAGTTGGACGATATTCGTTCCATTCACCAACACATACGTGGCTTCTTTCCGCAAACGTCCACCACCACAATCGGGACAAACTGATTTGCCTTGAAAACGCGAAAGCAAGAAAAGATACTGAATTTTTTGCGTCCGTTGCTCTTGCAAGACCTTAAAAAAGTCATTTAAGCCTTGAAAATACTCGTTCCCTTTCCACAATAACTGTTTTTGCTCATCGGACAATTTATAAAACGGCGTATGAATCGGGAATTTAAACTTGGAGGCATTCTTAATCAGTTCTTCTTTCCACTGTTTAGTAGCCTCGCCACGCCAACACGCAA
>JAEELX010000016.1 GCA_016282955.1 Paludibacteraceae bacterium
GAAAATATGATTGAAGAATACGTCCCCACCAAAAAACCACGCAAAACAAGCTATTTTGATATTGGACCCATCTGGAATTCTCTACATTTCAATGAGCAAGAGGGCGCCAGAGTACGTCTTGGGGGAACAACCACCGCCAACCTCCTACCAAGATGGTTTTTTTCTGGATATGTCGCATACGGCTTCCGAGACCAACAGCCAAAAGGTGAACTCAAAATAAAGCATTGCTTTGAAAAGAAAAAATATCACCCCAACGAGCCGCTCCTACACAGCCTATCGATTAGTGCTTCCTACGACCTAAAATATCTCGGACAACCGCTCGTAAGGCAATATCACGATAACCTTTTTATGTCCACGTCTATGAGTGCCGACCCCAAACCTTGGATGTATATCGCACGAGCACGACTGCACTACGAAAAAGAATGGCGTAACCAACTTACGCTCTTCACTTGGTTTGATGCACAACACATAACACCGAACGGAGCCAGCAACATCTATCGGGCTGAACGCTCGCCATTAACGCTCAAATTCAACTACATAAACAACGACGGAACGATCACTGAACACCAGCATAACAACATCCTCTCACATACCCTACAACTGCGATATTCCCCACGCGGACATATCTACCACGACCGTGTCGGAAACGAATCGCCCGTCAACCTCTGGCAAGATAAACCCGTCTTCCGACTCACTAACACCGTTGGATACATTCGCGAAACAAAACAAATCTTTAATAAAATCGAATTTTCCGTTGTGCAACGACTCTATCTCTCGGTTTTTGGAAAACTTGCTTACAACTTCCAAATAGGCTATATTCCCACAAAAACGCCCTTTACCAACCTCTTTATACCTGAAGCCAACCAATCCTTATTCATCAATCCAAATGCCTTCTCACTCATGCAACCTGCCGAATTTATCCTCGATGCCTACGCACAACTCCACGCCATATATCATCTTAACGGCTTTATAATCAACCAAATTCCGCTCGTAAATAAACTCAAATGGCGAGGAGTCGTGTCGTATCATATCCTCGCCGGTCATCTCTCCGATAAAAATAATCCAAAAATAGGCACAACAAATCTCTATCAACTACCTGTGGCATACTTTGAAAATGGGAATAACATCTACTCCAAAACCAGCTTCAACGACGGGACTCACAAATTTATGCCATACATGGAATTCTCCGCTGGCTTCGAAAATATCTTCCGAATACTCCGAATCGAATACGTCAGAAGATTAACGCACAACGAGGGACTAAACAAAAAGCAAAAAAATGGCGTGCGAATAACCTTCCAATTCAACATATAAAATCAGAAAAAAATGGTGGACAATTAGTATGAATCCTACCGAAAAACGTATTTATTGTGAATACAAAAACGAGCAATAAACGCCCCTTCTTGCTGATAGTAAAGTATGATGACCATATTCCCACGCAATCAAATTTCATTACCCCAAAAAACTTTTTGTCTGCATTTCAAAAATTTTTACTACCTTCGCACTCGTTTTGTGAAAAATTATTAACTAAAAAGTACAAAAAAATGAAGAAATTTTTGATTTCAGGGATTCTGATTTTGAGTAGTATGGCTGCAATGGCTGGTGGCTTAGTAACGAACACGAATATGTCGGTTGCTTATTTGCGTAATCCAGCACGAGAAGGAGCCATTGATGTTGATGGTGTGTATTTCAACCCTGCTGGTACGGCATTTTTATCCGAAGGTTTGCATGCCTACGTGTCGTTGCAAACGGCTATGCAAGAGCGTATAGGCGAGGTTGATTTTGCTCCTTTGGCTTTAAATAAGAATCATTTAGGCAAACCTTCTCGTTCTTACAAAGGTACAACGTTAGCCCCCGTGATTCCTGCTATATATTTGGCTTATAACTGGGACAGATGGAATGTTCAAGCGGCTTTCAATATCGTAGGTGGTGGTGGAAAAGCGAAGTACAAAGAAGGTATTGGGCAGTTTGAGGCATTGGTGGCAAGTAAGGCGATACAACTAAAAGGTGGATTGAGTCAATTAATGGGACTAAATGAAAATGTCGCTTATAGTTTAAATTCAAGTATAACAGGCGAATCGTATCAATATGGTTTTTATTTAGGGACAAGTTTTGAAATACTTAAAGACCATTTGGCAGTAAGCCTTGGTGCACAATGTGTATATGCAAAAAACCACTACACAGGCGGTTTAACCGATATGCAATTATGGATGGGAGAGAATTTTAGTACTCCAGCATACGATTATTTGACGACATTAGCAAGCCAGATGGCAGCAGCTGGTGCTACTCTTCCAACGGGAGCTACTGCTATGCTTGGTGCTCTACAAAATATCTCTGATGTTACGTTGGATGCAACCATGAAAGGTTTTAGTGCAACGCCCATCATTGGTATTGATTACCAAATTAACTCAAAAGTCAATTTGAGTTTGCGTTATCAGGCCCGAACTTTTTTGAAACTCAAAACGACGGCAGACAATAAAATAGCCGATCCAAGCGTAGAAGAAGCGTTGGCTAATTTCAGTGACGGTAAGAAGGTGCGTAGCGATATTCCATCTTACTACCTATTCGGTTTCCAATACACTCCTATTGAGCAGTTGCGATTGGCTCTGTCGTACCGTTCTTTTAACGAAAAACGTGCTAAACGGGATATGGTTAACAACGCCAATAAAAAGAATGAAGGTACGGACGAGTATTGTTTTGGTATCGAATGGGATATTTTCAAATATCTGACTTTCTCGTGTGGTTATCAAGGTTGTTTCTTCGGTCAGAGTGATGCAGAATATTCGGAGTTGGATTTCCAATTGGATAGTAACTCTATTTTGGCAGGTTTCCGCGTTAATCTTGGCGACCACTGGAAGATAGATTTGGGCTATATGCACACGTTCTATGTGCCACAGACCATAACGAAACAGATGGCAGAAGACGGTTCGCTTCCTTACAAGACGCGTTACGACCGTAAGAACACTGTGTTCGGTATCGGCTTAAGTTGTGCATTCTAAGCACGTTACTTTGCAAACGAATTCGTTCTTCTGTCACCACGTTTACAGGCTTATTTAGCCAATGTTCTTGTGGATAAGCAGAAGAACGATTGCGAAGTTTTATTTTCCGCAACTTCATAGAAAAAAGATAGTGTATTGGGCGTATTTATAACAAATAGGCTGAAAAAAATACACTTTTCTAACTTTTTATTTTTCAAAGAGATAAAATTTACTACATTCGTGCCGTAAAAAGCGAAAATCCTAAAAAAATGAAAAAGAGTATTATAATTACACTGTTTTTGTGTGGTATCGTTCTTGGCAGTACGTGTTATGCAGAGCAACCTGTTAATCGTCATTTCGATAGTAGCAAGAAATTTGATAGTATTATTGTGGTAGATGAAGCGATTGGTACCACTCGACAGACGTTTAAGTATGACGCCAATGATCTTTTAGTAGAAGAGACTTTTTGCGACCTTGACGATGATGGAACCATTGCTTTTGGTACAAGAAGTAAGTATAACTA
>JAEELX010000017.1 GCA_016282955.1 Paludibacteraceae bacterium
CGCCACTTTGATGCGTGAATTGCCTTGGTCAATACACAGATCCATAGGTTCTGCGTGCGTGTACAATTAGCGTTTGATGGATTTTTTAGGCGTTTTTTCAAATTCGTGCGGATACAGTTTGCTGTGTTTAATTTGCTCGTAACTTGCCAACATTTTATTCAACTCTTTGTGGTTATTTTCCATCATTTCGTTGAGTTGTTGCTCGGACAAATGATTCGCGTCCACCATCTCGTAATCGGGATAGACAAGTGCCACCAAGCCACCTTCTGCATTGATAACCAAACTTTCCATCACGTAAGGCATATTGTTGAGTTTGGATTCAATCTCTTCGGGGTAGATGTTTTGTCCCGAAGCCCCCAAAAGCATCGTTTTGTTGCGTCCTTTGATGAACAAATTACCTTTTTCGTCGATTGTTCCCAAGTCGCCCGTACGCATCCAGCCGTCATCGGTGAGGAGTTTTTTCGTCTCTTCCTCGTTTTTATAGTAACCGAGCGTCATCACTTCGCCTCGCACGTACACTTCACCGATACCTTCTTCGTTCGGGTCAACGATTTTTATTTCACTCAAACCGTTCCCTAATGCCCGTCCACACGATCCTGGCACATACTGGTCGTAGTGTGCAAAGGTAATCAACGGAGCACACTCGGTCATGCCGTACCCAACGGTGTATTTGAATTTTATTTTGTGCAAGAAATCATCTACTTCCTTGTTTAATGGGGCTCCACCGATGATGATTTCGTAAAAATCGCCACCGAACGCTTGCTCCAAACTATCCTTGATTTTGCTCAGGATAAGGTCGCTAACGAAGGGAATTTTCAACGCCCAATGGATATACGATTTGCCCAAAATGGGTTGGATTTGTTTTTTGTAAATTTTCTCCAAAATCAAAGGCACGGTAAAGACGCAATACGGTTTGAGTTCCGCAAAGGCTTTGAGGAGGATTTTGGGCGAAGGTATCCTGCCGATAAAATGGCAATGAGCACTCTTGCAAAACGACGTTAAGAAGTCAAAAGCACAACCAAAAGCGTGTGCCAACGGCAAGAAAATCACCTGATTTCCACCACGCGGAATAACCGGCTCTTTTGCACAGAATTTCACATTCGCCATCAAGGCATTCAACGGCGTTACAACCCCTTTGGTAAAGCCCGTCGTGCCCGAAGTATAGTTGATAGAGGCTATTTCATCGTTTGGACGCGGAGCAAAAGCTACATCCTCTTTGGTATAGCCGTTGGGATACTGCTCATTCAAGAGTTGCGTGCGTTGTTCTACACTCAGCGTCTTCTTCGGTGCGTTGGTAGCAATTTCTTCGAAGGTGGCTAGTGAAAAAACATGCTCCATAGTGGGCATTTGCTTGATTTCAAAGTCCTCCCATAACCGCTCTGTAACGAAGAACAGTTTGGCTTCGGAGTGGTTGATGATATGCAGTGCGTCATCGGCTTTAAAATCCTGCAAAATCGGCACAATCACTGCTCCATACGTGAGTGTTGCGATGTATGCAATACACCATTCACTATTATTCGCCCCCATCAGAGCGATTTTATCATCTTTTTTGATTTTACAACTTTCAAAAAGATAATGCAGTTTTTTGATTTCAACTGCTACTTGCCCGAATGTTCGCGTATTATTTTTACCATAATCCGTGAAGGCATTCAACTCCCAATTCTCCTTAATAGAACGCTCAAAGGTTCTTATTAAATTTTCTTGCAACATAATTACATCCTTTAAAAATCACCCACAAAAATAATCAATTTTTTTATTCAGAGGGCAAAAATAATATCGAATTATCCTCCGATGATTCTTGAATATATTCAATTTTATCCACAATATAGTTGCTATTTCCTCGCCACGGCAACGTTCCTAAATAGTATTGCCAATGCAACTGCACCGTCTTACCCGTATGACGCATCAACTCATCGGCAACCGCTTGGTCTTTTACCGAAAACTTAAATTCGTTGGACTGGATAGAGGCTTTTTTGTTACTTGAATTGTAACCCGTTTGAATCATCTTACCTTCGTACGTCTTAAAAATAAATCCTTCGCGTTGGAAGTAATTGATTGCACCCGAATTGACACCTTCACGATAGACAAAAGCAAAGCGGACATAGAGGAATATACCCAATCCCACTCCGAAAACAAAAAGGATTATACCAAAAATTTTACGTCCCATATCTTAATTTTTTAATAAAGTTATCATTTGTACAATGGCCTGCTTGCACGCACGGTCGGTGATGGTTTCGCGTTCATTGCCAAACCGAAACTCTTTTGCCACAACCTCCGTAGGGGTTGCCCAACTAATCCAGACGGTGCCGACAGGTTTGGTGGGTGTACCTCCCGTAGGTCCTGCAACGCCTGTGGTGGCTATTGCAAAGTCGGTATGGAGCAACTGACGCACGCCGAGAGCCATCGCTTTGGCAGTTTCTTCACTCACTGCCCCTTTAGTCTGCAAGATGGTTTCATCTACGCCCAACACGTCTCTTTTGACCGAATTATCGTAGGCAATCACCGAGCCCATATAAAACGCCGATGAGCCCGACCATTTATTCAGCAAACTTGCCAACTTACCTCCCGTACACGACTCGGCAGTGGCGATGGTTTGGTGGTTGGCTTTGAGCAAGTCGCCGAGGATTTGCTCGATGGTTTTGGTTTCCCCCTCGCCAATGTAGTAGGGTTCGATGAGGGGATACAAGGTGTTAATTTTTTCGTCGATGGCTTCCTCGCTCGTGTCGTAGCCACTCAACCGCAACCGCAAAACGCCATTATCGGGCAAATACGCCAAACGGATATTGATGGGCAAAGCGTCCTCCCAAGTGGCTATTTTTTCTGCCAAAACCGATTCGCCCACGCCGTGCAAAATGAGCGTTTTATGAATGATTTTGTTGTTATGTTGTTGCTGCAAAAATGGTATAATTTGTTCATTTACAGCGACTTTCATCTCGTAAGGAACGCCTGGAAAAGCGAACAGTTGCTTGCCATTTTTCTCAAAAAGCATAATGGGAGCCGAGCCAACGCGATTTTTGAAAATTTTGGCGTCTTTGGGTACGAGCCACTGCGATTCGGTCAGATGGTTGAGCAGGCACGGACGATTCGCATAAAGTGTCTGCACATGCTGTTTTACTTCGCCACTTTCCACCAAAACCGTCTGAAAATAGTCGCACAACACTTTTTTGGTTATATCGTCTTTGGTAGGACCTAAACCGCCTATGGTAAAAATGATATTCGTGTGTGCAAAAGAGTCGGCTACGGCTTGGCTGATGGCTTGAGCATCGTCAGGCACGGCGATAATTTTCTCCACAAAAATGCCATACAAGTTGAGTGTATGTGCCAAAAAAGTGGCATTTGTATTGACAACCTGCCCAATGAGCAACTCATCGCCGATACAAATGATATGTGCCGTTTTGATATTCTCTTCAAAATTTTTCATGGTGCCTTTCTTCGCAATATCTATACCATTCTTGTGCTGTCAAGTCTAATTCTTTGTACCATTCTTCGCCAAAACAGCGAATGAGCGGTGCTTTCAAAAATTGATACAAGCGTATGCCTTCTTTTGCTCCTTTTTTGCGTGCCGTCTGACAAATATGCCACTTGTGGTACTCCACGCCTGTTCTGCTTTTGCCTTCTGCCGACCGCAATGTTGTCAGCCGAATGGGATATAAATGGCACGAAAGGGGCTTTGTAATGCTAATTTTATGCTGTTCGTGTAATTTTTCTATCAAACAATAGCAAACGCCCGCTTCATTTTGCTTTGCAAATATACAATCTTTTTGGTTTACAATACTTAAAACTCGCTCGCCTGCTTGGTCAAAATAACTAACTCCTTGATTTTCAACGGTTTGAATCGCCATTTTATCCATAAATGGATACAACATCGGCAAGTTTTCTGTAATTTCTTGGGCTTCGTGTTCGGCTATAGGTGCCCCTGCATCGCCTTCTATGCAACATAAACCCTTACACAGCGTACAATCGCAACAAAAGTACTCTTCAATCACGTCCGTACTTACTAAAACATCACCAATCAGGAACATAAATCAGACTTTACATTTGTATTTAGGAACGTTTTTCCCTTTGGCAATTTTGTTGAGCGATGTTTGTAAAAACTGTTTCCGTAGCGGTGCAATTCGGTCGGTGAAAACGTGTCCTTGTAGGTGGTCAAATTCGTGTTGGAAAATGCGGGCTCTAAAATCGGTCAACGTTTCAATATGTTCTTTAAAATTTGCGTCAAGATACTTTATTTTTATGGTTTTAGGACGCATAACGCTCTCGTAAATTCCGGGCAGCGACAAACATCCTTCGTCGTAGGCAATTTTTTCGGCACTCTCTTCGAGTATTTCGGGGTTGATAAAAACCTGCTCGAAGCCAGCACATTCGGGGTAGGTCTCTTCCATTCCGTTCGCATCAATGATGAACAGCCGCAACGATTTCCCCACTTGCGGTGCTGCCAAACCGCAACCTTCCGCTTTCGCCAACGTTTCTTGCATGTTGGTGATGAGCGAAGCAATGCCTTCCGTCTCGGGGGTTACGTCCTCGGTGGCTTTGCGGAGAACGGATTGACCAAATAAATAAATGGGTAGTATCATCTCTTTTGTAATTGTAACGATTCTAAATAATCTTCCAAGATAATGCAAGCGGCTATTTTGTCCACCCGACTTTTCTCTTGGCGATTTTTTTTCCTACATCCTGCACTAATCATGGCTTTTTGAGCAAGTATAGAGGTAAAACGTTCATCGTAACTGATGAGGGGAATGGCAGGAAAAAGCGAGTTGAACGTTTTTTTGAAGTTATCAATTTGAGGGGTTATTTCTGAGGGTTGCCCGTTCATACGCGTTGGGCAGCCGATAATTACTTTTTCAACCTCTTCTTTTGCAAAATAATCTCGCAACCAACTCAATAAATCTTTTGTTTGGATAGTTTCTAACGGATTAGCAGTTATCTGCATGGTGTCTGTAACTGCTAACCCGCTACGCACTAATCCATAATCTATGACGAGCAAACGCCCCACGTGTTCAATCTTACTGATTGAGTTTTTCGGTCATTGCATCGTATTCGCTTGTCATCTTGAAACGATAATACAATGATTTGAGGGTTGTCATATAATCTCTATTTTCGGGATCCATTTCGTGTGCTTTTTCAAAGAAAGGCAAGGACTTTTTGAACATCTCGTTCATTTCTTCCAAGGCTTTTTTGTACGCTTTGGCATCCGAAATAGCGGTTGCATCTTCGTTGATTTGAACGGCTTGGTTGTAGATAATTCTACCTTTTCCAGCCACTGCATCAGCCAACTGTGGGTTAAGTTCTAATGCACGATTGAAACTTGCTTCAGCCGCTTCATATTGTTTAGTCGTTTCTTGCAAGTTACCCATAATGAGGTGATATTGTGCCACATTGGGTTCGCGTTCGATGGCTTCTTTGAGGTAATCCATAGCGGCTTGTTGTTGACCCGAGAAGATGTAATGGTTGATTAAGTTTTGCAAGAACCAAGGCTCTTGTGGGAACTTATCCGATGCGGCTTGCAAAACAGCAACGTACTCAGCCGTATCTTTCAGGGCAAAATACTCTTGATAGAGCAACTGATAGCAAGTAAGCGATTGATACGAGCCGTCTTTGATGTCTTCCAAAATACGGATAGCATTATCGTGGTCTTCGCCTTGAATTGCAAACAAAGCCAAATAATAAGTATATTGGTTATAAATCGTATCTTTTGGCATTTGTTCTTGCAATTTGGGCTCTTGCATCATGGGCAAATCTGGCGTAGTTAAGTAGAGTTCAAACACCTCATACGCTTTTTCATAGTCGCTTTGTTCGTTCAAATAAATACCATACGATATAAGATATTGTGCCTTATAGTATTCCAACAAACGTTTTTGAATTTCCTTACGGATTCTTGTGTCGTATTTTGGACGACCTTTTTTGTCATACGTTGGGATTTGCGAGAGACTATCTGCAACCAACCAATAACTATAACTTTCTAACACTGCTTCGCCCGCTTTTTCAGGGTCTACTTTTTGACCGAGCGTTGCTTGAATGGCGTAACGTTTGTTTTCTTCGTAACCAATCAAACCAGCCACGTACCAAGTTTCTGCAAGGGCTTGTGTTTCTTCATTTTCCAACGCCTCTTGTATCGCATTACGTGCTTCTGCGAAGTTAGGATTCTCTTGTAACGAAAGGCTTCTTGCTTTTGCTACATTTTTTTTCTGTGCAGGGCAAAGAAGACTAATCAAAATCGCACCTGCTATCAAGCATATTTTTTTCATATTTTAAAAATTAAGTTATTATTCTTCGTTAGTTTCTTCTTCGGTTACTTCCTCGCTTTTTGGGACTGAACAGCCAAACATAAGCGTGTCGTTGCGTTTTTGCAAATCAATCAACCGAACGCCTTGTGTATTCCGACCCATCACGCGAATCGCATCCATACTCATACGAATTGCCGTTCCCGATTTGGTGATAAGCATCAAATCCTCGTCGTCATTCACAGCATCTAATGCAATTAAGTAACCTGTTTTGTCGGTTAAATTCATCGTTTTGACGCCTTTTCCACCACGATTCGTAACGCGATAAATTGCATTGCCGTCTTCGTCATCTAAAGCACTACGTTTACCGTAACCGTTGCTCGAAATAACCAAAATCGTTTTGTCCGAATTATTTTCCACGCACACCGAACCCACCACGCAATCAACGCCATCTTTTTCTAACGTGATGGCTTTCACGCCGTGTGCACTACGTCCCATTGGGCGAATCGAAGCCTCATCAAAACGCACAATTTTACCGTTGCGGCTTGCAATGAGAATCTGCGATTGACCGTCTGTGAGCGACACGTTAATTAAACTATCTTCGTCATGGAACTTCACAGCCACGATACCGTTCGCACGCGGGCGACTATACGCCTCCAAAGAGGTTTTTTTCATCAAGCCGTTCTTGGTTGCAAAAATCAAATAATGGTTACGGATATAGTCTTCATTATTCAATTCTTTAACGTTGATGAAGGCACAAATTTTATCATCTTTTTGCAAGTTGATCATATTTTGTATCGCACGACCTTTGGATTGACGGTTGCCTTCGGGAATCTCGTACACCTTGAGCCAATACAACCTTCCTAATTGCGTGAAGAGAAGCAAAGTCGAGTGGTTGGTGGCTTCGTGAACGTATTCGATAAAGTCCTCGTCTCGTGCTGCCGTTGCCCGAGAACCAACCCCACCGCGTCCTTGTTGCTTAAACTCAACTAACGGTGTCCGTTTGATGTAGCCCAAATGCGAGATGGTAATGACCATGCTATCGTCGGCGTACATGTCAGCTTCGTTGAACTTGGTAGCCATCTTGACGATTTGTGTGCGACGAACATCGTTGTATTTATCTTTTACTTCGTTCAACTCGGTTTTGATGATGTCGTAACGCATATCCTCCGACTCCAACACGGCTTTCAAGTGCTCCACCAATTTCTCCAAATCGGCAAACTCTTGACGCAGTTCTTCGATACGCAAGCCCGTCAAGGCACCCAAACGCATATCGACAATCGCCTTGGATTGCAGGTTATCAATGCCAAATCTTGATTCTAAGTTCACTTGAGCATCTGCTTGAGTTCTGTTTGCACGGATGATTTTAATCACCTCGTCAATGTTATCCACCGCAATAATCAACCCTTTTAAAATATGTAACCGTGCTTCTGCCTTGCGTAATTCAAAGCGTGTGCGACGGGTTACAACGTCCATTCGGTGCTCAATGAAGAGCGAAATGATATCTTTGAGGTTGAGCAAACGGGGTGTACCTTTGACCAACGCGATATTATTCACGCTGAACGACGATTGCAAAGCCGTGTGTTTGTACAACTTATTCAAAACCACTTGTGCGTTGCCGTCTCGCTTTATCTCTACCACGATTCGCACATCGCGTTTGGAGTGGTCGCTTATGCCTGAAATACCTTCAATGCGTTTGTCGCTCACCAATTCGGCAATTTTACTTACCAATTCGGCTTTGTTCACATTATATGGTAATTCGGAAATGACAATGCGTTCGCGTCCATTTTCTTCCGTTTCTATCTCGACTTTGGAACGAATGACGATACGTCCACGCCCTGTTTCGTAGGCATCACGCACGCCTTGGTAGCCGTAAATCGTACCGCCCGTTGGAAAATCGGGAGCAGGAATGTAGTGCATCAATTCCTCAATCGAAATATCGCGATTATTGATGTAAGCGATACAAGCGTCAATGGACTCGCCCAAGTTATGCGTTGGCATATTCGTTGCCATACCAACCGCGATACCATTCGCCCCATTCACCAACAGGTTCGGGAAGCGACACGGCAAGACGGTAGGTTCTTTGAGGGTATCGTCGAAGTTAAGTTGCATATCGACCGTTTCCATGTCAATATCTCGCAACATCTCCTCTGCCAACTTGGATAACCTTGCCTCCGTATAACGCATGGCTGCTGGACTATCGCCGTCCACCGAACCGAAGTTACCTTGCCCGTCCACCAAAGTATATCGCATACTCCACGGCTGAGCCATTCGCACCAGCGTCATATAAATACTACTATCACCATGTGGGTGATACTTACCCATTACTTCACCTACAATACGAGCCGATTTTTTGGTTGGTTTATCGGACGTATTGCCTAATTCGTTCATTCCAAAAAGTACACGCCGATGCACGGGTTTAAAACCATCTCGCACGTCTGGTAACGCACGAGACACGATGACACTCATGGAATAATCAATGTAGGAGGAACGCATTTCCTCCTCTATCTTCACAGGAATAATTTTATCGTTCTCTATCATCTGCAATTACTAAAAACTTTTTTACTTATTTTCGGTAGGATTGGCTGCATTGGTCATTTTGCAACTACCATTGAAAATTACTTGTGGCTCAATAATCAATGTCTGTGCTGTTATGTCGCCCGTAACGTTAGCCGTGGAACGAAATGCGAGCGTACCAAAACTGATGATAGAGCCGACCACTTGACCGTAAATCTCTACTTGTTGACCTTTGATGTTTCCTTTGATACTTCCTTTTTCGCCAACAATTATTTTACCTGTACAGTCCAAATCGCCTTCCAATGTACCGTCTATACGCATATCAGAAACGGCTTTGATATTGCCGCCTACTATTTGGCTACCTGCTGTTAGTGCATTAAACACTGTACCAACTTGTTGTGATGAACTTGCCATAATTTTTCATTTTATTTACATTCCTGCAAAAATACAAAAATTTTTGATTTTGAAAAATTATTTCTTGCTCGCCGTTTTGATTTTTTATTATTCATTGTGTTTTTTGCAATTAAGAAATTGTATTTTCTATTTTTTTTATAATTTTGTGTCTCTAAATCTTGCAGAAATGCTATAAAAACATATTGATTATGAAAATTTATACCAAAACGGGCGACAAAGGTACAACCGCCCTATCCAATGGCGAACGATTGAGCAAAGCCTCCGAACTGCTCGAAACCTACGGAACAGCCGACGAATTGAATAGTTTTGTGGGATTGTTGTGGAGTAAAGTGTGCGAAAAAGGTCATCAAGATGTTGCACCTCAATTATTGCAAATCCAAAGCGATTTATTCAAAGTTGGAGGCATCATTTCGCAGGCACCCATCGAGTTCCAGGAAGAAAAAGTACAAACGATAGAAAACTGGATTGACCAGATGCAACAAGAATTGGAGCCGTTAAAGGCGTTTGTTTTGCCCAGCGGAACCGAAACGGCGTCTTTGGCACACGTTTGTCGGACGGTTTGTCGGAGATTGGAGCGAAGAATGGTAGGCTTAAATCGTTCGGAGTTTGCAAGTATCTCGCAGTATATCAATCGATTAAGTGATTATTTTTTCACCTTGGCTCGCTATTTGGTGAAGATTGAAAACCAAACCGAAATCATTTATAAACCATGAAAGATATGTACTTTGTGGCCATCATGGGTGGTGGACCTGCAGGCTATACGGCTGGAGCCGAGTTGGCAAAAAACGGCAAGAGTGTCATCGTTTTTGAGAAGGAAGAGTTGGGTGGAACGTGCTTGAATGTGGGCTGTATCCCAACCAAAACCTTGCTTTATTCTGCCAAACAGTTTTGCAATGCCCAAAGCGAAAAGTACGGAATTAAGGCAGAAAATGTCGCTTTTGATTGGGACAAGATGCAACAACGCAAGGACAAAATCATTCGCAAACTGCGGGCAGGCGTGAAGCAACAACTCACAAATTGCATGGTTATCAAAGGCGAGGCAACAGTCGTGGAACGCACCGATGACAAGGTCGTGATTGCATGTAACGGCGAGCAATATACGGCTGAAAAACTGCTTATCTGTACGGGTTCGAGCAATTTTGTTCCGCCCATTGACGGCATCGAAAACAATCCCAACGTGTGGGATTCTACAGCCGCTTTGCAAGCCAAAGAACTGCCTCAAAGCATCGCCATCATCGGTGGAGGAGTGATTGGGATGGAGTTTGCGACTTTGTTCGCGGAATTGGGGGTTGAAGTGTCTGTGGTGGAGTTTATGCCGAACATCTTGCCCAACATAGACGAGCAGATTACCAACCTTTTGAAAGAAAAATACCAAAAGCAAGGCATCCATTTTTACCTGCAAAACAAAGTAATCGCAATCAACGAAAACACCCTGACCATAGAAAATAACGAAGGCACAACCACCACCTTAACTGCCGACAAAATCCTCTTATCTGTGGGACGGCGACCGAATTTGAACGGCTTGGAAAACTTAGGTTTAAAAATCAACAAAGGCATTGAGGTGGACGATTTTATGCGAACCAACCTCCCAAATGTGTACGCTGTGGGCGATGTAACCAATAAAATCATGTTGGCTCACGTGGCAACGCAACAAGCCGAAATTGCAGCGAAAAGTATGCTCAACGAACCCACGATTCCCTTTGGCGAGTGCGTTATTCCGAGCGTGGTTTACACCAATCCCGAAATTGCGACCGTTGGCATCACCGAACAAACCGCTAACCAACTCGGTGGCTACATAATCAAAAGCATTCCGATGAGTTTTTCGGGACGGTTTGTGGCAGAAAACGAGGGCGAAAATGGCGTTTGCAAGGTGATTTTTGAAGAAAAGACGCAAATCATCAAAGGTGTGCATCTGTTTGGAAATGTTTCGTCAGAAATCATTGCTACGGCTACGATGGCAATTCAACAAAAAATGACCATTGAACAGCTTAAACAAATCGTTTTCCCGCACCCGACCGTGAGCGAAATCATAAAAGAGTGTTTGTAAAATAAAATTAAAATACTACCTTTGTGCCGTTTTGTGAAAAACGAAACAGAATAGTAATTACAAATGAAATAATTTATATGTTAGGAATAGTAATTAATCCTCGTTCGGGAAAAAAAGCGTACCGAATGCAACGTTTGTACTTATTTCGATTATTGAAAAAAAATCGGCAACCATTTGCCTATAAAGTTACAAAATATGCGGGGCATGCCATTGAACTCGCACGCGAATTGGTAGAAAAAGGATACGACCAAATTCTGATTTTGGGTGGCGATGGCACTTTATCCGAAGTGATTAACGGCATTATGACCGCCAAAGTATCTGATGAAGACCGCAAGAAAGTCCAATTTGGCTTGATGCCACGCGGAACGGGCAATGACTGGGCACGCTTCTGGAAGTTGGACAAAAACTATAAACGCTCGTTGAAGTTGTTCTTTGAAGGCAAATCGCAACCTGTGGACGTGGGGGAATTGACCTATTGGCGTAATGGCGAGGAGAAAAAACGCTACTTTATCAACTCGATTGGCTTTGGTATTGACCCGCTGACTTGCAAGTTGGCGAAAGAGTTGCAGTATTATCTTGGGAGCCACAGTATCAACTATTTCTTTGCCCTTTTTGCGGGATTGATAAAGTACAA
This sequence comes from Paludibacteraceae bacterium, assembly GCA_016282955.1. Classification (GTDB taxonomy): domain Bacteria; phylum Bacteroidota; class Bacteroidia; order Bacteroidales; family Paludibacteraceae; genus Colicola. The sequence goes on from JAEELX010000017.1 coordinate 11,837, forward strand.
GGCAATCCCTGTGGAAGTGCTTTCGGACGGGCAGTTGATAGCCAAAGATAAGATGTTTTGTGTCAATGTTGCCAACGGTCCGTACATGGGTGGTGGCATGAAAGTGAATGTAGATGCCGACCCGCGTGATGGTATTTTCCATTCCCTTTTTGCATCCAAACCCAATTTTAAGCAAGCATTGCGTGTGATTCGTAATTTATTCAACGGCAACTTGTACAATATAGATTTTATTCATACTTTTACTTCAAAAGAAGTCGTTATCAACTCCACCAAACACATGATGGTGGAATTAGATGGTATCAATATGGATTTTATGGGGTCGTGTGTGATTCGTAACATTCATCACCCCATTAGTATGAGGGTTCCAGATTATTGTTAAAAAAGTTTAAATTTATGGCAACACAAGAAGAAGTTTTCAAGAAAATTATCGCCCACTGCAAAGAGTATGGCTTTGTTTTTCCGAGTTCAGAAATTTATGATGGTTTAAGTGCCGTGTACGATTACGGACAAAACGGCGTAGAGTTAAAAAATAACATCAAACAGTATTGGTGGAATGCCATGACGCGTTTGCATAGTAACATTGTCGGCATTGATGCGGCAATTTTTATGCACCCCACCACGTGGAAAGCGTCTGGACACGTCGATGCGTTCAACGACCCACTGATTGACAATAAAGATTCCAAAAAACGCTATCGGGCAGACGTGTTGATTGAGGAACAACTCGCGAAGATAGACGACAAAATCAACAAAGAAGTCGAAAAAGCCCGCAAACGTTTCGGGGATAGTTTTGACGAGGCCATGTTCCGTCAAACCAACGAACGCGTGATGGAGCATATCCAGAAAAGAGAGGCTTTACACGAGCGTTTTGCCAAAGCGATGAACGATAACGACTTGGCTGAATTGCGACAAATCATCGTGGACGAAAAAATCGTTTGTCCTATCTCGGGAACGTGTAATTGGACGGATGTTCGGCAATTTAACTTGATGTTTACCACTGAAATGGGTTCAACCGCCGAAGGTACGATGAAGGTTTATTTGCGTCCCGAAACGGCACAAGGTATTTTTGTGAATTTCCTCAATGTGCAAAAAACGGGTCGTATGAAAATCCCCTTTGGTATTGCTCAAATCGGCAAGGCTTTTCGGAATGAAATCGTGGCTCGGCAGTTCGTTTTCCGAATGAAAGAGTTTGAGCAAATGGAAATGCAGTTCTTTGTGCAACCTGGCGAAGAGTTGAAATGGTTTGAATACTGGAAGCAATTCCGCCTCAAATGGCATAAAGCATTGGGTTTAGGTGATGAAAAATACCGCTTCCACGACCACGATAAACTGGCTCATTATGCCAATGCGGCTACGGACATTGAGTTTTTGATGCCGTTTGGTTTTAAGGAGGTAGAGGGCATTCACAGCCGTACGGATTTTGACCTTTCGCAACACGCGAAGTATTCCAACAAAAAAATCGAGTATTTTGATGCCGAAAAAGGCGAAAGTTACACGCCCTACGTGATTGAAACGAGTATCGGTGTGGATCGAATGTTTTTGAGTATCGTTTGTTCGTCGTACAAAGAAGAGGCTTTGGCAGATGGTGAGAGCCGTGTAGTGCTTTCGTTGCCCGCTGTGCTTGCTCCTATCAAAGCGTGCATTATGCCGTTGGTGCGAAAAGATGGTCTGCCCGAAAAAGCACAAGAAGTGTTGAATATGCTCAAATACGACTTCAAGGTGGCTTACGACGAAAAAGATTCTATCGGCAAACGCTACCGTCGCCAAGACGCCATCGGAACGCCGTTGTGTATCACTATTGACCACGACACGTTGCAAGATAACTGCGTAACGATTCGTAACCGCGACACGATGCAACAAGAACGAGTGCCCATTGCAGAAGTGTATGCAAAAGTGGCAAAAGAGGCAAGCTTCTCGGAAATTTACAAAAAAATAGCGGATTGATATGCCTAAAAAATGTGCCAGATGTGGCAAAGAAATAGATTGCAAGCACGATGTTTCGTGTTTCTGTGTGCCTTTTGCGATGAGTGATGCCATGCGAGCATACCTCAAAGAGCATTACAACGACTGTTTGTGTCAGGAGTGTTTGAGTGCCGTGAAAGCCAAGTTTGCCAATACGCTTATTTTGGATTTTGGCGGCGTGATCATGAATCACAACGTCGAAGGAGCCATTCAACGCTTTGAAGAGATGATTGGCAAAGAAGCCGTGCAACGCGAACTCGGTTTTCCGTACAGCATCGAAAACGAAGAAACAATGATTTTTAAGTTTGAAAAAGGCGACTGTACGACCGAAGAATTTGTGGAGCACGTCAAACGTTTAGCCCACCAACATAACCCCAACCGACCCGTTACAACCAAGCAGGTGCGAGATGCGTGGAACATTTCTCATGCAGGCATTGACCAAGACAAATTCGATTTCCTCAAACGCATGAAGCAGCAAGGCAAAACAATTTATATGCTTTCCAACATCAATCCGATTCACTGGGAACATGCCGTTGAGAAGTATCATATTGCGGATTATTATGACTATTGTTGCCTCTCGTACGAGTACAAATGCAGCAAGCCGCACCTTGACATTGCCCAAAAATTTGCTAAAAATCGGGGAATCGACCCTGCAGATGCCGTCTTTGTAGATGACTTGGAAGTCAATCGCCAAATGGGCTGGCAAATGGGCTGGGGAGTGTTTGAATCAATATATGAATATCAAAAAGCCTTACAATAATGGAAGCAAAATACAATCACAAAAACATAGAAAGTAAGTGGTACGAATACTGGGTAAAAAATCATTTATTCCATTCTGAACCCGATAATCGCCCCGCTTACACAGTTGTTATTCCACCTCCCAACGTAACGGGCGTGTTGCACATGGGGCATGTTTTGAACAATACCATCCAAGATATTTTGGTTCGGCATGCTCGTTTGCAGGGTAAAAATGCCTGTTGGGTGCCTGGAACAGACCATGCTTCTATCGCCACCGAAGCCAAGGTTATCAAAAAACTCAAGGAACAAGGCATCAACAAAGCCGACCTCAGCCGAGAGGAGTTTTTGAAGCATGCGTGGGCTTGGACGGACGAATACGGTGGCATTATTTTAAAACAACTGCGGACCTTGGGTTGCTCGTGCGACTGGGATAGGACGGCGTTTACGATGGACGAGAAACGGAGCAAAGCCGTGATTGATGTCTTTTGTGATTTGTATGATAAAGGGTTGATTTACAGAGGGTTACGTATGGTCAATTGGGACCCCGAACGCCAGACGGCTCTCTCGGACGAGGAGGTGATCTATCAAAGTGAGCATTCGCATTTGTACTACTTGAAGTATCGGGTGGTGGGTGATGTGGACGTTATCCCCGAAGGTTCGGAGGTACACAAGGACGAGAAAGGTTACTATGCCTTGATTGCTACCACGCGTCCCGAGACGATTATGGGCGATGTGGCAGTGTGTATCAACCCCAAAGACCCGAAGAATGCGTGGCTTAGAGGGAAAAAGTTGATTGTGCCGTTGGTTAATCGCGAAGTGCCCGTGATTGAGGATAGATACGTGGAGATTGGCTTTGGTACGGGCTGCTTGAAGGTTACCCCTGCCCACGATGCCAACGACTACGTTTTAGGTCAAAAATACAACCTCGAAACCATTGATATATTCACTCCCGATGCACATATCGCACCCGTGGCAGGGTTGTACGTGGGCATGGATAGGTTTGAATGCAAAAAGCAGATTGAAAAAGATTTGCAAGAGCAAGGTTTGTTGGAAAAAGTGGAAAACTACGAGAATAATGTCGGTTATTCGGAACGCACGAACGTGCCGATTGAGCCGCGTCTTTCGTTGCAATGGTTCATCAAAATGCAACATTTTGCTGACTTGGCTTTGCCACCCGTGATGAAGGACGAAATCGTTTTTTATCCCACAAAATACAAAAACACCTACAAACACTGGCTTGAAAACATCAAAGATTGGTGCATTTCGCGGCAATTATGGTGGGGGCATCGTATTCCGGCGTACTACTTGCCCAACCAAGATGATGTGAAAGACGAGGACAGGCAGTTTGTGGTGGCTCCCACACGCGAGGAGGCGTTGAAAAAGGCACAAAAAATCAATCCGAACATCAAATTGGAGGATTTGACGCAAGACGAGGGGGCTTTGGATACGTGGTTTTCGTCTTGGTTGTGGCCTATCTCGCTCTTTGACGGCATTGATAACCCCAAAAACAAGGAGTTGCAGTACTATTACCCGACCACCGACTTGGTTACCGCACCCGACATAATCTTCTTCTGGGTTGCCCGAATGATTATGGCAGGTTACGAATATATGCACGACAAACCCTTCCAACACGTCTATTTTACGGGCGTTGTGCGGGATAAGTTGGGTCGCAAGATGTCCAAGTCGTTGGGGAACTCGCCTGACCCGTTGGATTTGATTGATAAGTACGGAGCGGACGGCGTGAGGATGGGAATGATGCTCTGTGCACCAGCGGGAAATGACATTTTGTTTGATGATAGTTTATGCGAGCAAGGACGTAATTTTTGCAATAAAATTTGGAACTGTTATCGCTTGATTGACGGCTGGAAAGTGGCAGAAAAAGCCCAACCAAGTCTGAATACATTGGCGATTTGTTGGTTTGATAATTTGTTGACCCAAAAATGCCACGAAATTGAAGATATGTTCGCAAAATATCGGCTTTCAGAGGCTTTGATGGCTATTTATTTGCTGTTCTGCGACGAGTTCTCGGGCTGGCTATTGGAAATGATTAAACCCGCTTACGAGCAACCGATTGATGCCACAACCTACGAGCAAGTGAAGCAGATTTTTGAGAAGATGTTGCAACTGTTGCACCCGTTTATGCCGTTTATCACCGAAGAATTATGGCAAACGATGGCAAATCGTAGCGAAGGCAAAAGCATAATGTATGCAACCTTGCAGATAGCGGACAAAACGAATATAGAAGCCAACTTATTGCAACAAATGGAATATATCAAATCCGTTGTGAGTGGCGTTCGGAATATCCGTGCGAGCAAGAATATACCCAACAAAGAAGCGGTTGAGTTGTTGGTTGGAACGGAAAACATCAATCAACTTTTTGCCATCGATTCGCAGGCAAGTTGGGAAATAATCCAAAAATTGAGCAATGTAGGCACTGTGCAGTCGGCTCCGAGCAAGAAACCTGAGGGCGTAACCTCGTTTATTGTGGATACGACCGAGTTTAGTATTCCGTTGGCACAATTCGTCAATAAAGACGAGGAGCGGGAGAAACTGCAAGCCGATTTGGCGTACCAACAGAAGTTTTTGCAATCGGTTAAAGCCAAGTTATCCAACGAACGCTTTGTGCAGAACGCCAAGCCCGAAATCGTGGCTTTGGAACGCAAGAAACAAGCCGATGCCGAACAACGTATCGCTACGCTGGAAGAGGCATTAAAGAATTTGTAAAATTTGCTTGTGAGTTAGGCTTTACGGTAGTAAACATGGTTTAATCCATAGTTTTTTAGCCAAACTACTCGTAAATGAAACGATGCTAAAAAAATCTGGAGTATCGTGATTATCGTCAACGTTCGTCACGACACCTTCATCCGCAAATACCTACCAAGTGCGTCTTGATTGTTACGGCAAAGAAGTTATACGATTATCTTTCTGCGTTAAAATAGTTTTTTTTATTGTACGAGTTAGGTTGCTTGCTTCTTCAGGGGTTTGTCTGCCAGTGGAGAAGTTTTTTATATGCTAAAATCACTTTGATTTACAACGGATTAAAGGCTGGAATTCATTATATTTTTTGAAACTCTTTTCAGTTTTTTGTTTTTTGAGAAAATTTTTATACCTTCGCACCGAGCAGTTTTGTTTAGTGGAGTTTGCAATTTTAATATTAATTTCAAAATATAAGTTATTGTAATGTGGTTAAAATCTTCATCCATTGGCCGTAAGTTCATTATGAGTATTAGTGGCTTGGCTTTGGTTCTGTTTTTGCTTTTTCACGGGTGCATGAATTTGGCACTTGTGTTTAGTGAAGATGCGTATAATTTGATTTGCTCTGTTTTGGGTGCAAATTGGTATGCTCTTATTGGCACGCTCGGTTTGGCATTCCTTATTTTGTTGCATTTTAGTTATGCGTTGTATTTAACGATCTTGAATCGTCGTGCTCGCGGTACCGACCGCTATGAAGTAACGGCGAAGAAAGAGGGTGTTGAGTGGGAGTCGGAAAACATGCTCGTGTTGGGTGTCATCGTTATCGGCTTTTTGATTTTGCACTTGTATAACTTCTGGTACAAGATGCAATTTGCTGAATTGACGGGCATCGAAACAGGTGCTTTTGACCCACAAAACGGTGCTGCATACGTTAAAGCATTGTTTACAACGCCCGTGAGTGGTCCCATCTATTGTGTGTTGTATCTGATTTGGTTATGTGCTTTGTGGTTGCACCTCAATCATGGTGTTTGGAGTGCGTTGCATACGCTTGGCTGGAATAATCATATTTGGATGAAACGTATCAAAGTGATTGGTGCTGTCGTGGCTACATTGGTTGTTTTGCCTTTTGCAACGGTAGTTATTTATTACTTGATTACTGGTTTTTGTTGTTAATTGTGTAACATTATAATTAAAGATAATATGGCAGAAAAAAATACGCAAAATACGGGAATTATTACTCCCGAAATGGCTAAAATCCCTGCAGGTCCGTTGGAGAAAAAATGGACGAACTATAAAGATCATCAAAAATTGGTTAATCCTGCCAACAAACGTCGCTTGGACGTGATTGTGGTTGGTACGGGTTTGGCTGGTGCATCGGCAGCGGCGTCGTTAGCAGAAATGGGCTTTAATGTCCTCAATTTTTGTATCCAAGACTCGCCTCGTCGTGCCCATTCCATCGCTGCACAAGGTGGTATCAATGCCGCAAAAAATTACCAAAATGACGGCGACTCTATCTATCGTCTTTTCTACGATACCATCAAGGGTGGCGACTACCGTGCACGTGAAGCAAACGTGTACCGCTTGGCAGAAGTGAGCAACAATATCATCGACCAATGTGTGGCACAAGGCGTACCTTTCGCACGCGAATACGGCGGATTGTTGGATAACCGTTCGTTCGGTGGAGCACAAGTAAGTAGAACGTTCTACGCAAAAGGTCAAACGGGACAACAACTCTTGCTGGGTGCATACTCGGCTTTGAGTCGCCAGATTGGCAAAGGCAAAGTGAAGATGTACAACCGTCACGAGATGTTGGACGTAGTGGTGATTAAAGACGAAGACGGCGAACCTCGTGCAAGAGGAATCATTGCTCGTAACTTGGTAACGGGTCGCATTGAGCGTTACTTCGGACACGCAGTGGTGGTTGCAACGGGTGGTTACGGAAACACATTCTTTTTAAGTACCAACGCTATGGCAAGTAACGGTTCGGCAGCCATGCAGATGTACCGTCACGGAGCTTATTTCGCTAATCCTTGCTATGCACAAATTCACCCAACTTGTATCCCAAAACACGGCGATTTCCAAAGTAAATTGACGCTGATGTCCGAGTCGTTACGTAACGATGGTCGTATTTGGGTGCCTAAAAAGTTGGAAGATGCTCAAAAATTGCAACGTGGTGAAATCAAAGGACGCGATATTCCCGAAGAAGACCGCGATTACTACTTGGAGCGTCGTTATCCTGCTTTCGGTAACCTCGTACCTCGTGACGTGGCTTCTCGTGCTGCAAAAGAGCGTTGCGACAAAGGGTTTGGTGTAAACAATACCGGTTTGGCTGTGTTCTTAGACTTCTCGGACGCTATCAAACGTTTGGGCAAAGACGTGGTTGAACAAAAATACGGTAACCTCTTCCAGATGTACGAAAAAATCGTTGACGAGAATCCATACGAAGACCCAATGATGATTTTCCCCGCTATCCACTACACGATGGGTGGTATTTGGGTGGACTATGAGTTGCAAACGAGCGTGAAAGGTTTGTTCTGTATCGGCGAGGCTAACTTCTCCGACCACGGTGCTAACCGATTGGGTGCAAGTGCCTTGATGCAAGGTTTGGCTGACGGTTACTTCGTGTTGCCTTACACCATCCAGAACTACTTGAGCGACCAGATTGGCGTGCCTCGTATGTCGGTGGATTTGCCCGAATTTGCACAGGCTGAAAAAGCCATCACCGACAAAATCGAAAAACTGATGAAGATTCAAGGTTCTCGCTCGGTGGACAGCATCCACAAAGAGTTAGGACTCGTCATGTGGGATTTTGTTGGAATGGGACGTACGGCAGAGAGTTTGAAAGAAGCGTTGAAGAAAATTGACGCTATCAAGAAAGAATTTTGGACGAACGTTTATATTCCAGGCGAAGCAAGTTCTTTGAACAACGAATTGGAAAAAGCACTTCGTTTGGCTGATTTCATCGAAATTGGTCGTTTGATGGCTGTTGATGCTCTCAACCGCGAAGAGAGTTGTGGTGGACACTTCCGCGAAGAGTTCCAAACTCCCGAAGGGGAAGCGTTACGCCAAGATGATAAGTTCTCGTATGTTGCTTGTTGGAAATATACGGGCGAAGATAGTGAGCCAGAGTTGATAAAAGAGCCTTTGGACTATGAATTTACCGAACGTAAAACTCGTAATTATAAAAACTAAACTGCCATTATGGATAAGTATATAAACATTAAAGTAAAAGTTTGGCGTCAAGCTGGACCAAAAGCACAAGGTCATTTCGAAACGTACGCTTTGGAACACATTTTTCAAGGTGCTTCGTTCTTGGAAATGATTGATATTTTGAACGAAAAGTTGATTAGCGAACACAAAGACCCTATCGCCTTTGACCACGATTGTCGCGAAGGTATCTGCGGTATGTGTTCGATGTACGTGAATGGTCACCCACACGGCCCCGATAGTGCTGTTACAACTTGCCAATTACACATGCGTAAGTTTAACGATGGCGATACGATCACCGTTGAACCTTGGCGTAGCCACGCTTTTCCTGTGATTAAGGATTTGATGGTTGACCGTCAAGCATACGACAAAATCATGCAAGCTGGCGGTTTTGTGAGCGTAAATACGGGCGGTGTACCTGATGCCAATGCAATTCCAATTCCAAAGCCCGTTGCTGACGAGGCTATGGATGCGGCTTCTTGTATCGGTTGCGGTGCGTGTGCGGCTGCGTGCAAAAACGGCTCTGCTATGCTCTTCGTGGCTGCAAAAGTGAGTCAGTTGGCTCTCTTACCACAAGGCAAAGTGGAGGCTGCTCAACGTGCAAAAGCAATGGTTAACAAGATGGACGAACTCGGCTTCGGTAACTGTACCAACACGGGTGCATGTGCCGCTGAATGTCCAAAAAGCGTTTCGTTGCAACATATCGCACGCTTGAACCGCGAATTTATTTGTGCTAAATTCAAAGACTAATTTTCAGACATCTGCGTCAGATTCGTTTTGACGCAGGTGTTTTTTCTTTTTTTATGGCAACTTTTCCCATTCTTACCTCTTTATTGTTGGGTGTACTCACGATTGTAGACCCGTGTACGTTGTTCGCGAGCATTACGGCTATCGGCTATATTGACAAAGAAATCACGAACAAACGGGCTGTTATCGAAAAAGGGCTGTACTTTGGTTTGGGAAAGATTCTAACCTATATTCTGCTCGCTATCCCGTTCTTTTTAGGGACGCAAACGACTGCTATGCAACTGTTTTTGGGAAAATACAGCGAACCTTTTTTGGCTATTTTC
>JAEELX010000018.1 GCA_016282955.1 Paludibacteraceae bacterium
AAAATTATGAAAGTAAAACCTTTTAAGGGCTTTCGCCCACCCCAAGAATGGGTTGCACAAGTCAGCTCGCGTCCCTACGATGTGTTAAGTTCAGACGAGGCTCGGCAAGAAGCCGCAGGTAACGACAAGTCGCTCTATCATATCATCAAACCCGAAATTAACTTCCCTGTCGGTACCGATGAGCATGACGAGCGAGTTTACCAGAGTGCCACCGACAACTTCCAGAGTTTCATCCAAAAAGGGTGGTTGGTGCAAGATAGTGCCGATTCCTACTACATCTATGCCCAAACGATGAACAACAAGACGCAGTACGGCATCGTGGTGGGTGCGTGGGTGGACGACTACATGGAGGGTCGGATTAAGAAGCACGAACTAACCCGCAAAGACAAGGAGGAAGACCGCATGAAGCATGTGCGAGTTACGAATGCCAACATGGAACCCGTCTTCTTGTGCTATAAGCATAATGCGGAGTTGGATAGTATCGTGCAAGAGGTGGTAAAACAAACGCCACAGTACGATTTTTGTGCTGCTCCCGAAGGTTTTCGTCATACGTTGTGGTGCGTTACCGACAAAGCCACGATAGATAAGATAACGGCTATTTTTGCCTCTATTCCTGTGATGTACATTGCTGACGGGCATCATCGTAGTGCCGCTGCGGCTTTGGTGGGAGACGAGAAAAGACGCCTCAACCCCAACCACACGGGCAAGGAGGAATACAACTACTTTTTGGCAGTGTGTTTCCCCGATAATCAGCTGACCATTATCGATTATAACCGTCTGGTGAAGGACTTGAACGGCCTGAGCGATGAGGAGTTTTTGGCGAAACTGAAAGTGCATTTTGAGGTGGAAAAAATCGGCAAACAAATCTATAAACCGAATCGTTTGCATAACTTTGGACTGTATTTGTCGGGCGAATGGTATAGTTTGACTGCCAAAGCCGACACGTACAACGACAATGACCCAATCGGCTTGTTGGATGTGAGTATTTCCAGCCATTTTATTTTGGACGAAATTCTGGGCATCAAAGATTTACGAACGGATAAACGGATTGATTTTGTGGGTGGAATACGTGGCTTGGAAGAGTTGCAAAAGCGTGTAGATAGTGGTGAGATGCGTGTGGCGTTGGCATTGTATCCCGTAACGATTCAACAACTTATGACGGTTGCGGATACGGGCAATATCATGCCTCCCAAGACGACTTGGTTTGAGCCCAAATTACGTTCGGGACTGATCGTTCATCGCTTAGAATAATGTCATTTAATCCATAGAAATATGCAAAAAGAGTTGTCATCAGAAGGATTTTTGCAGTGTGTCATTGAGGGCATACGCAACAAAAAAGGGCAAAACATAATCGTGCTTGATTTGCAAAAAATCCCCGAAGCACCGGTAGAATGTATGGTCATCACGCAAGGCAATAGTACTACGCAAGTTACAGCCATCGCCGAGGAGGTGGACGATTATGTTCGTAACCAAACCCACGTGCACCCGCTTTCCACCATCGGCAAAGCCAATGGCGAGTGGATAGCCTTGGATTATGGTACCATTTTTGTCCATGTGATGTTGCCGCAAACCCGAGAATACTACAATTTAGAGGGCTTGTGGGCAGATGGAATAATACGAGAATATAAAGATGAATAATTTGAAACAATATGAGTGAACAACCCCAATTTCCCAATTTTAATGACCAACAACGGTCGAATAACCAAAAACCAAAGAAAAATTTTTCGTGGCTTTTTTACGCAATTCTCTTCTTTTTTATCGGCTTATTGCTGTTTCCAGGCGATAAATTTGGTAGCGGCAAGGACATTAGTTATACCAAGTTAGTCAAGTATATCGAAGAAGATCTCATTGAGAGTTTGAGCGTTTCGGACGAAAATGCCGTTAAAGCGACTGTCCGCAAGGATAAAGAAATTATCGTTTTTGGTCCCACAACGCAAGAAAAAAGCCTATTTAATCCCTCTGAACGCACCGTTACGAGCCAAATCGGTAGCACAGACGAGTTTGTCAAATTGATGGACAAAATCAATGCCGAGCGGTTGGAAAAAGGGTTGCCAATTATTGACGTGAAGTACGAAAAAAGCAGTAATTGGTGGTATATTTTGGCGAATATATTCCCGATTTTGTTTATCGTATTTTTGTTTATGATGATGTCGCGTGGTCTTGGTAATATCGGCTCTGGTGGTGGAATTTTTGGTGTCGGCAGAGCCCAAGCCCAAGTGTTTAATGGCGACAAAAAAGATAAAATAACCTTCAAGGACGTGGCAGGACTGCAAGGAGCGAAGCAAGAAGTGGAAGAAATTGTGCATTTTTTGCGTAATCCAAAAAAGTACACGAACTTAGGTGGAAAAATCCCTAAGGGTGCTTTGCTGGTAGGTCCTCCGGGTACGGGTAAGACCTTGCTGGCGAAGGCAGTTGCGGGTGAGGCGAATGTGCCGTTTTTCACCATGTCGGGTAGTGATTTTGTGGAGATGTTTGTGGGTGTGGGTGCAAGTCGTGTGCGAGACCTCTTCCGTCAAGCCAAAGAGAAAGCCCCGTGTATCATTTTTATAGACGAGATAGACGCCGTTGGACGCAGTCGAGGTCGCAATTCGATGATGAGTAGCAACGACGAGCGGGAGTCAACCCTCAACCAACTCCTCACCGAGATGGATGGCTTTGGGACGAACTCTGGCGTGATTATCTTGGCTGCAACGAACCGTGCGGACGTGCTGGATTCGGCATTGTTGCGAGCAGGTCGTTTTGACCGACAGATACACGTAGATTTGCCCGATTTGCAGGAGCGAAGGGAGATTTTTGAGGTGCACATGCGGCGGTTGAAGTTGGATAGGAACGTGGAAATCAACTTCTTGGCAAAACAAACACCGGGCTTTTCGGGTGCAGACATCGCCAACGTGTGCAATGAAGCGGCTTTGGTAGCGGCTCGAAAAGACCATCGGTTTGTTGGGAAGCAGGATTTTATGGATGCGGTTGACCGTATTGTCGGTGGGTTGGAACGCAAAACCAAGATTGTAACCGAAGATGAAAAACGCAGTATAGCCTACCACGAAGCGGGTCATGCGACTATCTCGTGGATGTTGCGTTGGGCGAATCCATTGGTGAAGGTGTCCATCGTGCCTCGCGGAATGAGTCTCGGAGCAGCGTGGTACTTGCCCGAAGAACGACAACTGACCAATAAAGACCATATCTTAGACGAGTTATGTTCGCTATTGGGTGGTCGTGCTGCCGAAGAATTGTTCCTCAACCAAGTGTCAACGGGCGCTTTGAATGACTTGGAAAGAGCCACTAAACAGAGTTATGCGATGGTGGCGTTCTACGGAATGAGCGAAAAAATCAAAAACATCAGCTACTACGACTCGACGGGTCGCAATGATTATTCGTTTACGCGTCCGTACTCCGAGCATACGGCCGAGTTGATTGACAAAGAAGTGGCTAATATCATTTCTGAGCAGATGAAACGGGCGAAAAGCATTCTAAAACAATACACCAACGAGCATCATAAATTGGCGGATTTATTGGTTGAAAAAGAGATTATTACCCACGAAGATGTGGAACGCATTTTAGGACCGCGTCCATGGAAGAGTAGGGGAGATGAAATAATTGCGGATAATGATGCAGCAAAAAATAAAACGCAAAATGCTGATAATCAGAAAAATAACACACCTAAGAAAAACACGTCCAAAAAGAATAACGCAAAAAAAGCAGCACCTCCAAAAGCCAATCCACCCAAGACGTTTGAGTTTTTTGCCGACGATGCTGAGGTGCAACCCGTAGAATCGAACGAAGAACAAGTAGCACAAGCCAATTCGCCTGCATCAACCGAGAAAAAACCGACTAAAAAACGCAATTATTCACGAAAGAAAAAAACAACAAAGGCAGAAAGTCAACCTAATGCTGACCAAGCGTAAGGTGTGGCTCCTATAAAAGATATGGTTTGTTGAAATCTTGGAAGTTATATATCGCTCTGTGCATTCTGTTCGCCATGTGTACTGTCAATTTGAACGCACAAGAAGAGAAGCCTATTTTGCCCGCTGATTCTGTGTCGGCAGAGGTGGATAGTCTTCAAACAAAAGCCAAGATAGATACGATTAGCAGCGATTCGGTGAAAAAGAAGTCGATCGATGCTCCCATTTTTTATACGGCCAACGATTCGGTGGTTGTCTTTGGCGATGGAACGGCTATTATGTACGGTGCAAGTACGGTGAAGTACGATAATATGGAGTTGGAGGCCAGTTTTATTCGCTGTAAGATGGATAGTAGTTTGATGTATGCTGCTGGTACGTACGATAGCGTCAAAGGCGAATATGTGGGAAAACCCATCTTTAAGGATCAAGGTTCCACCTACGAGACGAACGAAATAACGTATAATTTCAGAACCAAGAAAGGCTTTATTCGCAACGTGGTAACGCAACAAGGTGAAGGGTATGTGGTGGCGGATAAAACCAAAAAGACCGAAGATGATATAATGATGATGCGTGGGGGGCATTACACGACTTGCGACCAACACGACTGCCCACATTTCCATCTGCAACTCTCCAAAGCCAAAGTCAAATCCAATAAGTATGTCGTTACAGGACCTGCCTATTTGGTGGTAGGAGGAGTGCCTTTGCCTTTGGCTATACCCTTTGGCTATTTCCCGTTTACCGATTCCTATTCAAGTGGGTTGATTATGCCTACTTATGGCGACGACCAGACACGAGGCTTATATTTGAATGGGTTGGGTTATTACTTTGCTTTCAATGACTATTTTGATACGGAAATAACGAGCGATTTATATACGCGGGGGACATGGGCGGTACGCTTACGAAGCAAGTATCTCAAACGTTATAAGTACACAGGGAATGTCAATATCAACTATCGAGAAGACGTGACGGGCGACAAAGATATGCCCGATTATACTAAGGCCACTAATTTTAATATCCAATGGACACACACGCAGGATGCCAAAGCCAATCCATACAGCACTTTTTCGGCAAGCGTGAATTTTTCCACCAGTGGCTATAATCGAAGCAACATCAATAGTTATTACAATGCGGCTCTTAGTTCCGAAAACACCAAATCAAGTAGCGTGAGTTATACGCAACGCTTCCCAGAGAGTGCGTGGAGTTTGAATATGACCGCGAACCTCAGTCAACGTACCAAAGACTCTACTCTCGCAATGACATTACCCTCGTTCAATGCCACCTTGAGTCGTGTGTATCCTTTCAAACGCAAAAAGAGTGTGGGCAAAGAACGCTGGTACGAAAAGATTTACATGTCTTATACGGGGTCTTTCCAAAATAGTATCACGTGTAAGGAGGATTATTTTTTAAAATCCAGTTTTGTGAACGATTGGCGAAACGGAATCAAGCATAATGTTCCTATTGGTGCCTCTTTTACGTTGTTTAAGTACCTCAATGTATCGCCCTCTGTTACACTAACTGACCGAATGTATTTTCAACGTATTGATCAATCGTGGGATGATGCTTCGCAAAAGGCTGTGGCAGATACACTTAAAGGGTTTTATAATGTGTTTGATTTTAATGCCTCGCTGTCATTTTCCACAAAAATCTACGGCTTTTTTATTCCAAGTCGTAAGTTATTTGGCGACAAAATAGACCGTTTTAGGCATGTTTTTACGCCGACTGTATCGATGAGTTATCATCCAGATTTTGGCTCGCAATTTTGGAACTATTTTGGCACCTACGATAAAACAACTACCAATAAAGAAGGGCAAACAACGGTCGAATCGATAACCTATTCCCGTTTTGCCAACGGAATATATGGTTCCGCATCGCAAGGAAAGCAGGGAGCCTTGAATTTTTCGTTGGCGAATAACTTGG
>JAEELX010000019.1 GCA_016282955.1 Paludibacteraceae bacterium
CATCTGCCTTACAAGCAGAGGGTCTGCGGTTCGAATCCGTAAACACCCACACAAATGCAGAATACAAGGGTGCCCGAAGTTGGGCTGAGAGAATACCTTTTGAACCTGCACAGGTAATGCTGTATAGGGAGTATGAAAAAGATTTTTTTAGTAAGGTATTGTATCGTTGCAATATCTTTTTTTTATTTTACAGGGGCAATCGGTTGGGCGAACGACACGCTGACCGTCTCGTATGAACCACTCGAAGAGATTGTGGTCTCTGTGCCACGTGTGCAACAAACCACTACTAATCACCAAGTGTTGCAAAACGAGCAAATCACCCAACAAAATACAGGACAGAACTTGCCTTATCTGCTGTCTTCGGTGCCGAGTTTGCAAGTAACGAGCGATGACGGGTTGGGGGTAGGGTATACCTATTTTCGCCTGCGTGGAACCGACCATACCCGCATAAATATGACCATAAATAATGTGCCACTCAACGACTCGGAGAGTCAAACGGTGTTTTGGGTCAATATAGCGGATATAGCGACTTCTTTGACGAGTATTGATGTGCAACGGGGGGTGGGCACTTCAACCAACGGGGTAGCGGCTTTTGGGGGGAGTATCAACATGGAAACCCACGAGCCACCTACCGACAAAAATGAGGTGGTTTTGTGCTTCAATGGGGGTATGTACAACACGTTTCGCGAACAAATCAGTGGCGTTTTTTCGCTTTCGGATACTTGGAAACTCAAAGCCAACTTCAGCAAAGTGAACTCCGACGGCTTTGTGTATCGCACTAATTCCGACCTGTATTCGTATTATGCTGACCTTGGCTACTACACGAAGAAGACGCAGGTGGTGTGGCGATTTTTTGGTGGAAAGGAAAAGACAGGCATGGGTTGGGACGGTGTGAGTTATGATGTGGCATACGGGAAGAATGGTGCGGATAGACGGTATAACTCGGCTGGAGAGTATGTTTTTGAGGGCAAGACGCATTACTACCCCAACAGCGATAACTATGCCCAACAACACGCACAAATGCACGTTTTGCACCGCATAAATCCGCAATGGAATGTTGATTTTACCGCTCATTACACGCACGGTGGTGGCTACTACGAGCAGTTGAAAAACAAGCCATTTACTTACTTTGGACTCCCGACTTACACCAACGAAGCGGGTGAGGAAGTTACGACAACCGATGCGATTTATCGGCAAGCCCTCAACAACCATTTTGCAGGGTTCGTTTTTTCGACACAATATATTTCGGATAAGTTGCAGATTCAAGCAGGAGCAGCCGCTAATGACTATCTTGGTTGGCATTATGGTGCGATTCTGTCGGTGCGAGATGTGGCGTATCCGATGGCTTTGCAACCCCATCAGGAGTACTATCGGAGCCGAAGTAACAAAGCCGATGCCAATATGTACGTGAAGATGAAAGGGCTGTTGATTCATCGCAACCGAGAGCAACTTTCGTGGTATGCTGATGTGCAATATCGGTATATTTTCTACAAAATGTGGGGCATCAATTCGATTACCTTGCAGGATTTGCCGATTTGCAAGCATTATCATTTTTTCAACCCAAAGGTCGGACTTTCGTATCAAAATCATAATCATTTGGTGTATGGCTCGTTTGCAGTGGCGAATCGTGAGCCCTCTCGCACGAATTTTACGGAAAATGTGCTTTGGAACGAGTCGCAAAAGACCTATTCGGGCAAGATGCCAACGCACGAGCAGTTATTTGATTACGAAGTGGGGTACAATTACAGTCATTCTCGCTTCCAGTTAGGTGCTAATTTGTATTGGATGGATTATCGTAATCAGTTGGTTTTAACGGGCAAAATTGGCGACACGGGCAACCAACTCACCACGAACGTCAAAAAATCGTATCGAATCGGCGTAGAACTCACGGCTGGTGTGCGTATCACGGATTGGTTGCAGTGGGAAGCGAACTGCGTTTTGAGTCGCAATAAAATCAAAAATCATACGGAAACCATCACGCTCTACGACCATTCCTATAACTTTTTAGGGACGCAAGACCTTTTCTTCAAACGGGCTACCATAGCCTTTTCGCCCACGATAACGGGCATGTCAAACCTCAACTTCCACTTTAAGTATTTTGATGGCTCGGTGCAAACCCATTTTGTGAGCAAACAATACCTTGACAACACCCAAAACGAGTCGGCGATTTTGCATCCGTACACCACCACAAACCTCAATCTGCAGTACCAAATCCCGCTCAAAAAACGCCAACCAAACCTCACTTTGCGTTGCCAAATCAATAATGTGTTCAACGCCTACTATGCGAGTAATGGTGGCAATGATGGCTCCTGTTTTGATGATGGCAAAGCGTGTTGGCCGTGGTTTTATGCACAAAGTGGCATCAATGTTCATGCAGGCTTCATCATCAAATGGTAAGCTACTTTTTTACCAAAAAAATCAAATACTGCTCAAAAAAATGTTGCTTTTAAAGTTAAATGATTTAACTTTGCGAGAATATTAAAATTAGAAATTATTTAAGAGTATAATTATGTTTGTTTTTAGTATCATTGTAATCCTTATTGCAGCCGTTTTGTTAGTGCTGATTGTGTTGGTTCAAAACTCCAAAGGTGGAGGCTTGGCATCGGGTTTTGCAAGCGGAAACCAAGTGATGGGTGCTCCCAAGACTGCCGATTTTTTGGAAAAAGCAACGTGGTCATTGGCAGCGGTAATCGTCATTTTTAGTATCATTTCAGTGGGTGTTCACCAGCACCAAAAACATCAGGAAAGCGAGACGGGTTCGGCTATTTCTGGGCAAGTGCACCAAGCCATGGAAGATTTGCAACAATCCAGCACCCTGCCTGCTTTTGGTGAAGAACAAGAGGAAGAATAATCTATGGCAGAAACGAAAATAGAGAGTGCCATTGAACGTATTCCGTATGATGTTCATACCGTTTTTTGTGTGCTGTCTAATTTGAAGATTATTAAAAAAATCAAGGAACAGTTGCCTGCTGAGCAGATGCAAAAAATGGAGGAAAAAATCCAAGAATTGGAGTTTGGAGAGGATTTTATTCGGGTTAAAGTGGATGGTTTAGGGCAGAAAATTTGCATGCGTATTGTGGACCAAGAGGAAGATAAAACGCTTAAATTTGGCTTCGAAAACCTGCCATTGGATATGAATTTTTGGATTCAACTCAAAGAGGTAAACGCACAACAGACGGCGATCAAACTGA
>JAEELX010000020.1 GCA_016282955.1 Paludibacteraceae bacterium
AGTGCGAATTTGGTTGTATTTTTCGTCATCTAACAGTTGCGTTAAATCATCGATTTGAGCCTTTTCTTTTTCTCCGTAGAACATCTTTTTGGGCGTAATGTCCTCCCATTTCAGCATATCACCACGTTTTTGAGTAACCAAAGACAGGTTTAGTTCGCCCAATAATTCACTTTTTGCCTTAAACGTCAAATGAAACGAAGACCTATCTGCCATACCATCGTCGTTGTCGAAATCAATCAATTTTTCTTGTTGCAAGTTACTATTTCCGCGACTCATTTTCATTTTTACCATATTCCAATTTCGTCTATTATCCAAGAGGAAATCGAGGTCGTAAAATCCAATGCTGTCATCATTTTCGTTCACAAATAAGTGCAAAAAAACGAGTAATATCATCGTGTCCAATACTTCCATATCATAACTTTTCAGTTGCTGCACAATCAGCAATTGCGGGTTACTTTCTAACAATTGCATGACTTTGTCCACAGTTGCCTCGTAGGTTAATTCATCATGATTTCGCATTTCAAAAATCGTTTCCAATTCACTAAAAAAGTCCATACACGACAGTCCCGAGTAATCTTTCGGCACAAATTTTTCATCGCGTTTAAACGCCTCAATCACCTCCATCGGCACACTGTAAGAATAGCCACCACCACTGCGTCTTGTCTCCCGACTGCAACGAATCAATTCACGCTTTTCCAACACATCAATGTCTGTGGTATATTTGAGTATCCGCGTTGTGCGACAGCCCAAGAATTTACCAAAATCACTGATATAAATGCAAGAATCGTTGCTATTATCAATAAATAACGCCATCATGACGCTCTGTTCCTTCGTTAAATCCAATTTTTCCGACACATATTTGATATATTTATCCGTTTTACGATAGAACTCTTTGCTGAGCCCCGAATTTTGTGCGTTTTCTACGATATGCTCAATCGCCGTGAGCAAATCCAATTTGTCTTTTGTAGCCATTTTTGTGTGATTTTTAAAGTTAATATATTATACGATTTTGTTACTTTTGATACATTGCCAACAACTGTTCTGCTTCTCGCCGAAACTGCTCACGTAGCCATTGCGGTTTGAGGACTTTCAAAAGCGGACCGTGCTTGCGTAACTCCTGCATAAACTCAAACGAAGGCACGACTTTGAATCGAAAAACCGAAAAGTTCTCGTCCCGTTCCACCTCTTGTTGCGAGGGATGTATCGGCAAGGTGCGAAGATAATTGGCTTGGTATGCTTCGATGCGAATCTCCACGATTTCGGGCTTTTCT
Source organism: Paludibacteraceae bacterium (assembly GCA_016282955.1). Lineage (GTDB taxonomy): Bacteria > Bacteroidota > Bacteroidia > Bacteroidales > Paludibacteraceae > Colicola. The sequence goes on from JAEELX010000020.1 coordinate 1,272, forward strand.
TCCATTCCGCTAACGCCATACGTGTTTTTGAAATACGCCTCCGCATCAAACTCATCGGGCAGTTGATACTCCTGGTTAGTGGGTTCAATCGCCTGAATCCTATCCAAAGCGTAGATGTGCAGTTGAGCAAGGTCGGGCGAATAAGCCAACATATACCAGCGTTGTTTGAACATCTTGAGGCAATACGGCTCAACCAGAAACGTTGAGGGATGGTCTTTTGCAAAACTTTGGTACGTCATCTCAAGAACGCACTTATCGCGTAACGCCTCAATGATGGGTGGCAAAAATTTTTCACCCGACGAAATCGCCTCAAAAAGAATCTGGTTGTGCAAATCTTTGCTATCTTTCAATAAATTATTGATATACATTAAATTAAACATCCTACTCCGCATATCCGCACCGTGCAAGTAGTCCGCATCTTCGATATAGTACTCGCCAGCCGCGTTACACTTAATCGTTATATTAAATAGTTGCTCTACGTGCGTTCGCCACCGATGAAAATTGCTCTCGGGGATATAATCCTGTTTGTAGTCATTCACGGAGGCATTCGCCCATTTTTCATTTATCATAGCACGCGAGATGGGACCCCGTGCGATGGTGTTTACGAGCCAAATATAACTCTCCAAAACATGTCCAACTGATGATTTTTTCATAGTTTTATAATTTTATCCTCCATACGCTGGAAGAATTTCACGTTACGAAAATACTACCTCAAACTCCCACAAAATGAAAGTGAGTGCAAAAATAATGATTTTTTTAAGATTATTGCGTTTTTAGATTGTTCTTACCGCCTGCCTTACATCTCTTTATCAGAACATTTATGACTAAAAATCAAAACCTAAATGTTACACTTCTAATTTGAATATGCTTAACATGTTGGCGTGCAGACGCTTTGTAAAAAATAAAATTCTAAAAAGAGATGCCGAATGAGGAATAAACATCTTATATTGTATCCGACATGCAAAGAGGCACGGTTATGAAACTACCCAACGAGGCATTATGGTTGATTTGAAGGCATTATTTTCCCTCTTAAACTATCCGCAAAATCACTCCATTTTTGCCTTATAAACAACTGCAAAAAAAGCCTTTTTATAAGAATAGCAATATCATCAGTTGCCCTGTGAGGACACGAAGGAACATGGTCAATGGATACACCGTGGAATACGCCACTGCCGCCCTATCGTTTTGGCTTGACTGACTCGTGGCATACGCAAGGGCTGGTGGATCGGTTGTGGAGCCAGCTATCGGTCCCATCAGCGTGAAAGAATCC
>JAEELX010000021.1 GCA_016282955.1 Paludibacteraceae bacterium
ATCCACTTCCTATAAGCATAGATCTATCAACTTGGAATGCTTTAGAGGCAGTAGGTTGCGTCTTCTTACCATTGAATTCTTACAATAAATATAATTCTGGTACTGCTGGTATATCTACGCCTTATTGGAGCTATAAAGACAATGGTTATGGGAAAGCAAGAGGAGGAACACGAATCAAGTCCTTCAGTGGTCGGAGTTTCGAATTCACTGAATTAGTAAGTTATCAGCAATCTGCTGTTCGTCTAATTAGAGAGTTAGAATAGTATAGCGGAAGAATAGCATACAACCTCGTTTTTTTGCCTCTGTCGTTTTCGATGGAGGCTTTTTTAAAATTGAAAATTGAAAGGTGAAAAGGGATTCCCCATTTCCCCATTTCCCCGCTTTCCCGATTGCGTGGTAGTTTTTTTTGGTTTGTTGCTTTTGCTCCCCCTCTAAGTTAGAGGGGGCTGGGGGGCGTGTGTCGGTTGCCTTGCTTGCCGTGTGTTTTTGCTGTTACCACTCCTCTGCCCTTTGGGCATCTCCTCTAACATAGAGGAGAAGTGTCGTGCGTGGCTTGGTGCGGTGCAAAAGCGTGGCATCCGAGATGAGCGGCCGCTTTCTGGCGGGCTTCTCCCTAAATTGAAAAGTGAAAAGTGAAAAGTGAAAAGGGAAAAGTGAAAAGTGAAAAGGGATTCCCCATTTCCCCGCTTTTTTTGTTTTTCCAAAAAAACGCTATCTTTGCAAAAAATTAATCACAGACTTATGGCAACTTACACTATTACATTAAACGAAAACGCCAAGAATAGTAAGGCGATACTGACCTATTTGCAACAATCAGGCATTCGTATTCAAAAAGTTGAAACGCAACGCAAGACGGGCTTGGAAAAAGCCTTAGAGGACATCGAAGCGGGTAGAGTGTACGAGGCAAAAGATGTGGATGACCTCATCACGCAACTCAACGCATGAAATATCGTATTCTGTATACGGGAAAATTCAAACGCTCCTATAAACGATGCCAAAAGCGTGGCCTGCCCATGGAGAAATTGCGACAGGTTATACAATTGTTGGCTCAAAATGGCTCGCTTCCCACTTCTTACCGTCCGCATAAACTTTCGGGAAATTATGCCAAGTGTTGGGAATGCCATATCGAATCCGATTGGCTCTTGGTTTGGCAACAAGATGACCACGACTTGACCCTCCTGCTGATGCAAACAGGTTCCCACTCCGATTTATTTGAATAACACTTGAAGATTCATTAAAAAATAATTTGGCGATTAACCATTTCATTTTATTTCCTATCTTTGTAAAAAAACAGTTATGAGAGTTATTGCAAAACAAGAATTTGATTCCAACGTGGTTGCTCACCAAGAGGCTTCGGACAGTTTGTCGGCGGTTTTGCAACGTGGCTATGACGACATAAAAAACGGCAACTACATCGTCTTAAAAGATAACGAAAACGTATGGGACGCTATACCATAATTGAAATTTGAAAGGTAAAAGGTGAAAAAACAATTCACCAATTCACCGATTAGCCGATTCACCAATTGTACATTTTTGGCACATCAAAAGAATCTTCTCAAACGACTTGCTGTTGAAAAAAACACGGCATTTACAACAAAAAACAATGATATTGTGATTTTTTTTGTACTTTTGCGAAAAAATAAGCATTATGTCAAAGATTATACTCTACATTACAGCAAAGACCATTTGGACATTTTTGTTTTGGAGTAGTGATGTCCATGAAAATCGTGCACACGTTCATGTAGGTAAAAAGGCTACGAATGTATTGGCTAAATTTTGGCTAGAACCAACCATATCGGTGGCAAATAAAGGTTCTTTGACTGATGCACAAATAAAACAGATTTTAGAATTTATAACGGCTCATAAAGATATTTTGTTAGACCAATGGCAAATTTTTAAGAGCGGAAAAAAAGTAAAACTTATAACAATCACGAAAAAATGAAACGCAAAGTAGAAGGTTTTTGGGATATTAAACCTTGTATCACGGACGTAACATTCCCTATGCGGGGAAAAATACAGGTTACTTTCAAAGATGGACGTATCATTACAATGCCTATCTCGGCTTTTCCATCCATCCAAAAAGTGCCAACACAAGAACGGAAAAATTGGTATTTGATGGGTGGTGGTTTTACTTGGGACTGTTGTTCGGAAGTCATACATCCCGAGCAGATTCTCGGTAATTACGATTTGTACAACCACGATGCGTTGTGATTTGCGGTGCAAAAGCGTGGCTTCCGAGATGAGCGGCCGCTTTCTGGCGGGCTTCTTCCTAAAAAAAATGGCAGGTTGGTTTTGTTTGCTTCGCTTTATCGGGTGGCAAGCCTCTCGCCCGAGCCTCTTGCCAATTCTGCAATCCGAAGAAATAATTTTGTGTATTTGAGTATTTTATGTACTTTTGCACCAATTGTAATACGTAGCGTTATGACAACTCAAAAAAACATCTCTTTAACAACAATGGAGCAGAAGCACATGATGTCCTTTATGCGTCATTACCATTTAGATAGACCATTTTTACGTGGGATAGGCAACATAGTGGATATTTTTGCCACTACGTATGATTTAGATTTTATCTCCAAATCGGATAGGTCTGCTTTGCTCTCTGATGTACAACGTATTGGTTTGGATATGCACATAGGAATCGCAAAATTCCATCGTTAATTTTATGGTTATGTCAAAAACAAACGCTCATCAAGCCATACAACCTAACGAAGACGTGGCGAATATCGAAAGCGTCGTTGATGCATCCCAAGTGGAGCAGATACTCAATTCGTTACCCTCAGACCAAAAAGCTATTCTTCTGTCTGCCATGCGTCAAGAATCTTTTAGTGGTCCTCTTCCTCCGCCACAATACTATGAAGGTACGAAAAAGTTTTACCAGGTTCAGCCGACCGTATCTTGACAATGACAGAATTACAAGTCAATCATCGCATTAAACAAGAAGGTCACATTGTTCGTCGTACCCTTAATCAGAAGTTATTAGGAGTTATTTTTGGAGGGTTTTTAACGATCCTTATTTTAGGTGCTGTCGTTTATTTGGGTATGCATGGACACGACACATTAGCAGGCATAATCGGTACAACCACTATTTTAGGCGTGATTACGGTTTTTGTGCTCGGCGTAAAACCTAATTCCGAAAAAGAAGAGAAAAGGTATTAAGTAGGCTTGTGTCGCCTCTGTTGGCTACGGTTTGCCTTGCTCGCTTAGCCCTCCTCGACCTCGCGTCTGGGTGGGCGTTTTTTTTTCGCCTTCGGCGAGGGGGGGCTTTTTTTTTCGCCTTCGGCGAGGGGGCGTTTTTTTTCGCCTTCGGCGAATCGTTTTTTTTACGCCGCTTTTGCGGCGTGGGGGCGAACTTTTACGGCGTTCCACGCCGTGGGGGGTTTGCTTCGCTTTTTTGGGTGGCAAGCCTCTTGCCCGAGCCTCTCGCCCGAGCTTCTCCTAAATTGAAAATTGAAAGGTGATTTTTTTTCGCCTTTTTCCTTTTTTCAAAAAAAGTTCTACCTTTGCAAAAAACTTATGATTTATGGCACGTAAAAAGATTTTTAAGAATGAGATTCGGAGTATTCCGATGTTATTTGGTGAAGAAGGTCGTCGTTTCCTTGAAGAAGCCGCTCAAAAAGCAAAACCCGAACCCCCTGAGGTGTTGGCTCGCATCAAAGCCGATTACGAGATGATCAAAGCCAACAATGAAATTTGGATGAAAAAACATCAAGAACGATGGGCAAAACAGGAAGAAGCCAAACGTCAAAAGCAATCAACCGTACAATAAACGCGGTTCCGCTTACGCTTGAGGTGTTTGAACGGGAACAGGAGGTGATTAAACAATTTGATTGTGGCGTTTCGTCTTTGAATCAGTTCATCAAGGATAAGCGTAAATGTATCGGTCACCTAACGGAACGTATCGCCAAATCCTATTTGGTGTATGACGGCGACACGTTGGTAGGGTATTATTGCTTGTCGGCGGGTACTATTCGTGCAACGGACGCTATTCGCTCGCAATACAAGAGTTGGAAATCCTATCCCCACTATCCCGCTGTGCTGATTGGTCGTTTTGCTATCCATGTCGATTTTGCGCATCTCGGCTACGGTTCCAGTACCATGAACTACATTAAGCGACAAATAGCCTTTGAGGATTTGCCCATGGCGATACGGTACATTGCGGTGGATGCAATCAATGACGAGAGCACTGTGCAGTTTTATGAGCGGAATAGTTTTACTTTCCTTTCTTCTATCGACCAAGACGACAACACGCGTATTATGTATTACGACGTTACCCATTTGTTTGAGTAACAGGCTTTTAAATTGAAAAATGAAAGGTGAAAATGGAAAGGTTTTCGCCTTTTTTTGTTTTGGGCAGGTTGGTTTTTTGGGTGGCAAGCGTGCGTTTTTTTACGTCTTCGCCGTGGTCGGTTGGTTTATCGGGTGGCGAGGCACTCGCCTTTTACGCCGCTTTTGCGGCGTGGGGGCTCTTTTACGGCGTTCCACGCCGTGGGGGGTTTGCTTTGCTTTTTTGGGGTGGCGAGGCACTCGCCTTTTACGGCGTGTTACGCCGTGCTGTGTTTGCTTCGCTTTCGTGTGGTTGGCTTTGTTGGCTTCTTACTTGGGTTGCCTTTGGCGTTGAAAAGGGGTGCATCCGAGATGAGGGCTGATTTCTGGCGGGCTTTCCCTAAAAAAATGGCAGAATGGTCTTATTTGGGTGGCAAGCCACTTGCCCTAAATTTTTATAAAAATGCTTTGCGGGTCAACAAAGTTTTGGAAAAATGGTCAAAAATTGTAATTTTGTGGCGTAGTATTAAAAATTAAAAATCCTATGGGACGCGCATTTGAATATCGTAAAGCAACCAAAATGAAACGGTGGGGGCACATGGCACGCACCTTCACCAAGTTAGGCAAAGAAATAACCATCGCAGCACGTGATGGCGGTTCTGACCCGAGTGCCAACCCACGTTTGCGTATGCTCATCCAGCAATGCAAAAAAGAAAATATGCCCAAAGAAAACATCGAACGGGCTATCAAAAAAGCCACGGACAAGTCCTCCGAAGGTTACAAAGAAATCAATTACGAAGGTTACGGACCCTTTGGCGTGGCAATCTTTGTGGAGACCGCAACGGACAACAACATGCGTACCGTTTCGAATATCCGCTCGTATTTCACCAAACACGGCGGCTCGCTCGGTACACAAGGCTGCTTGCAGTTTATCTTTGACCGCAAAGCATGTTTTACTGTTTCGCCAAAAGAAGGCGTGGATTTGGATACGTTGGAATTGGAACTGATTGATTACGGCGTGGAAGAATTGGGCAAAGACGAGGACGAAAATATCATCATCTACGGGGACTTTGCACAAACCTCCCAAATACAAAAATACTTGGAGGATAACGGCTTCGATATTCAGAGTTGCGAGTTTGTGCGTATCCCCAACGATACCAAAGAACTCACCGAAGAACAACGCGAGTCGGTGCAGAAATTGTTGGATAAAATTGAAGAAGATGAAGATGTGCAGAACGTCTTCACCAATATCGCCGAATAATGCCTTCCGTTTGCGTTGAACATCTTTTCAAGCGAATCAAATCCCAGTCCATCTTGCAGGATGTCTCTTTTGAGTTGCCTGTGAATGGGGTGGTGGGTTTGTTGGGTGCCAATGGTGCGGGCAAGTCCACGTTGATGAAGATCTTGGTGGGGCTGTGGGCGGTGTCGCCGTGCGAGGCAGAGGGGCAGCAGACGAAGGTGGATGTGTGTGGGGTGGATATGCTCCGCAGCCCGCAAGAGGTCTGTTCGCTCATCGGTTACCTTCCCGAACAAAACCCGCTGTACGAGGAGATGTACGTGCGAGAGTACTTGCAGTTTATGATGGGACTGTTCCCCAAAGCCGTCTTCTCGTGCGAGGAGTTGATTGCGATGGTGGGGTTGCAGAAAGAGGCTCACAAGAAGATTGGGCAACTGAGCAAGGGTTACAAACAGCGTGTGGGCATCGCTCAGGCGTTGGCTGGCAACCCGCAACTGCTTATCTTGGACGAACCTACGACAGGCCTCGACCCTGTGCAGTTGGACGAGATTCATGCTTTGATTAAGACGCTGGGCAAGGAACGGACGATTATTTTCAGTTCGCATATCCTGCCCGAAGTACAACAGATTTGCGACCGTATCTTGATTCTGCATCAGGGCAAGATTGGGTTGGATAAACCGATTGCCGACATCACCAATTTGGAGCAACTATTTAGGGACATCATTCATGGCTGAAGATTTTGATATACGGGAGAAACTGCAGGAAAAAGAGCAGGATAATGCCCTGCGACCGCTCTGTTTTGACGACTTCACGGGACAAGATAAAATCGTCAATAACCTCAAGGTGTTCGTGACGGCTGCGAAGATGCGTGACGAGAGCTTGGACCACGTGTTGCTGTTTGGTCCGCCGGGGTTGGGCAAGACGACTTTGAGCAATATCATCGCCAACGAACTCGGTGTGGGCTTTAAGGTTACAAGCGGACCTGTGTTGGATAAGCCGGGCGACTTGGCAGGTCTGCTGACGAGTTTGGAGACGAACGATGTGCTTTTTATTGACGAGATACACCGATTGAGCCCTATTGTGGAGGAGTATTTGTACTCGGCAATGGAGGATTATCGGATTGATATAATGATTGACAAAGGTCCTTCGGCACGGACGATACAGATTGATTTGAACCGTTTTACGCTTATTGGAGCCACGACCCGAAGCGGTTTGCTCACGAGTCCGTTACGGGCACGGTTTGGTATCAACTGCCACTTGGAGTACTACGATGCCCCGTTGCTGGCTAAGATCGTGCGGCGGAGTGCTAACCTGCTTCGCATTGAGATCTCGGATGCGGCGGCGGATGAGATTGCGATGCGTAGTCGAGGAACGCCCCGTATTGCGAACGCTCTGTTGAGACGAGTGCGGGACTTTGCCCAAGTCAAGGGAGACGGCTCGATTACCTTGGCGATTGCTCAGATGGCGTTGGAGGCTCTGAATATAGACAAGTTCGGCTTGGACGAGATAGACAATAAACTGCTCAACATCATCATCGATAAGTTCAAAGGTGGACCGGTGGGTCTGAATACGATTGCGACAGCGATGAGCGAGGATGCGGGTACGATTGAGGATGTGTACGAACCCTATTTGATTAAGGAGGGCTTTATCAAACGAACCCCGCGAGGTCGGGAGGTTACCGATTTGGCGTACAAGCACCTGCATAAGAGTCGCTACAAGGACTTTTCGTTGTTTGATGATTAGAGGAGACTGAGGGTAGGCTGGAGACATCGGAGGGTTGATTTTTTAAGGTAGGGCTTTGATTAAGGTTCGGAGAGTTGGCTGAGGATTGCACGAGGTTGGAGCGGAGATTAGGAAGGTTACCTGAGGGTTGGAGCGAGTTTTTTTTCGAGGCTTAAAAACTTAGGCAAGGCTTTAACGGAAACTTAAAGCTAAAAAAACCACCCCTACACCCTTTGAAAAATAGATTATTGCAGAGATAAACCAATTAGCACGGTTTTTGAAAAAGTGCGTAAGAATTCGTTGCGATTTTAATTAAAAAAATATGGAAATAGTTGTTAGTGGCATTCGTCCGACAGGACATTTACATTTAGGAAATTATTTTGGTGCGGTCAAGAGTTTTGTGGCTATGCAAGAGGTTTATAAATGCTTCTTTTTTATAGCCGATTGGCATTCGCTCACCACGCATCCTCACCCCGAACACTTGCAGGAAAACGTCAAAACGATTCTGGCAGAGTACTTGG
>JAEELX010000022.1 GCA_016282955.1 Paludibacteraceae bacterium
AACTTGCTCCAAATGCTTATAAAAGATTTTATGAATTACTAAATGCAGGATATTATAAAGAATTGTATGAAGTTTTTGTGAATCTAAATTTAGTATAAAAATAGTGAAACTAAACAGACTTTACACAATCGGAAACCTTCCTAACGAATTTTTTTAACGAATTAAACCCTAAAAAAATGTATGTAGATGGAATTGCAGATTTTACCCAATCGTATGGAAAGACCCTCATGGCTGCTCAACTAAACGACAAATGGGGCTTTGTTGACCAGACGGGAAAATGGGTTGTTGAGCCACAGTTTGAGCGGGTGTGGAAGTTTGACGAAAATGGCTTAGCACCCGCTCGAATGAGCGACAAGTGGGGATTTATTGACCAAACGGGCAAATGGATCATCGAACCGCAATTTAGGGAGATTCTGTGCTCTTGGTTCCACTTAGGCGACAAAGAAGCTGCCATGGTGCAAATAGATGATAAAGTCGGTATCATTGACCAAACGGGAAAATGGGTGCTTGAACCCCAATTTGATTGGATTGACACGGACTTTACATTTGATGAAAAAGAATCTGCTGGAGCGGTTATAAACGACAAATGGGGTATCATTGACAAAAACGGACAATGGATTCTTGCACCCACATTTGATGGCATTGATACTTTTCAAACCAATGGCTTAGCGAGAGCTAAAATGAACGACAAATGGGGATTTATTGACAAAACAGGCAAGTGGGTCATTGAGCCACAGTTTGATGAAGTGGGTAGATTCAAAAATGGCTTAGCGGAAGCACAAATAAACGAAAAATATGGCTTTATTGACCAAACAGGGAAGTGGATTATTGAGCCAAAATTTGATCGTGTTACGGATTTTGTGGACAATGAATTAGCGGGAGCGGAGCTGAATGGCAAATGGGGAATCATTGACCAAACAGGGAGATGGGTCATTGAGCCACGGTTCGATTGCGTTTATAATACTGCGGGTTTAGGGACAGTTGAACAAGGTGGCAGACGTGGCTTCATGAATCGAAGTGGATATTGGATTGAGCCACAAATTTATGTGAACGGTTTAACGGAAAAGGGCATCGTAAGTGCTGAAATGAACGGCAAATGGGGTTTCATGGACAAAACGGGAAAGTGGGTCATTGAACCGCAGTTTGAGCGTGTGCATAAAAGTTTTGCAACAAATGGCTTAGCAGGAGCGAACAAAGACGGGAAGTGGGGATTCATTGACCAAACAGGAACATGGGTGATTGAGCCACAATTTGATGAGATATGGAAGTTTGGCGAAAATGGCTTGGCGATTGCTAAAATCAAAAACAAATTCGGCTTCATTAACCGAACAGGACAGTGGGTCATTAAGCCCAAATACACCCATGTGGTCATCTATGAAGATGTGTTTTTCGTACAAGAAAAGCAAAAATGGCGAATGGTTGACCCAAATGGCAAAATTATTGCAAAAGTACAATTTGATAATATAATGGGGGATTTTATATGAAAAATACGTTTGTTAAGCCCAAAATAATCATTATTCCCGACGTACACGGCAGGAAATTTTGGCGAGAAGTAGTTCGACAGTATCTTGACGAGGAGGTTATTTTCGTGTTTTTAGGCGATTATCTTGACCCGTATGATTTTGAAGGCATTAGTGCCAAAGAAGCGGTCGAAAATTTTAAGGAAATTATTGAAATTGCCCGTAATCATCGTAACATTCACTTGTTAATTGGTAATCACGATTGCGGTTATGCTTTCGATACCCAAATCAACGACAGCAGGACGATTTACCCATTTTTCTATGATTTACGGACCCTATTTCGCAAAAACAGCGACTTATTTAACCTTGCGTATAGCGTACATATCGGTAATGTAAATTTCCTACTCTCACACGCCGGTATTGACAACCGATGGCTGAAGAAATACGCTAAATTTATGGAAGGTGAAACGGTCGTTGATAAAGTAAATAGTGTACTGAAACAGAAAAATGACGTTATTATCAATCTGCTTGGCTGTACTTCGCGTTCGCGTGGTGGCTGGACAGAATTTGGTTCGTGCGTTTGGCAGGATATTGACGACTGGACAAGCCCATCGGGTCAGTATAACGGCTTACCCGACACCACGCAGATATGCGGACATACAATGCAAATCGAAGAAATAAATGGTCAGATTGTTGCGGGCAAACCGTTGTACAATGCAGCGGGAAACGTCTACTGCCTTGATTGCCAACGATGCTTTTTTATCGATGACGAAGGCAATATCCGAGAGTTTGAAACCGAAGAAATCGTCAATCAATAATCTATCGATCGATATGAAACTCAAATTCTTGTGTAAATTCTCGCACAAATAAAAAGTCGTAAAGGCTAAACCAAGTATGGTCGTATAGGTTGTGAAAGCCGTGCAATAAATTCATATCCTTGCTCCAGTCGCGTGGCAAGCGTTCATTCCAATTATCCACTTCTTCATTAAGATACAAGAAATACATCAAAGACTCCCGTTCTTTATCGTCTACGTCCACAGCCAAATCACCTCCATTGATGCCACATTTAACATAATAGTCATCATACACTGACATAATTTCCCAAATTTCACGCCTACGTTCCGTCTGTACTGGGTGAAGTGGCGGATAATTGCCAGGATAGTCGCCCAATTTTAATAATGCCCACACATTGTAGTTTTTGCAATCGTTCCATTCCGCAACTGTTTGGAAGTATTCATGGGTTTTGTGGTACAAATCAGTGAGGGCTTTGCGAAGGCACTCGTTAAAATCCCGCATCAATTTTGCATTCGCGTCATTAAACTCAAATGCCTGATTCAATAGCCTTCTACGTTCACGGAAAAGTTTTTCAAATTCGCGTTCGTTGGCGTACTGTTTGTTAGTTCCAGGCAAAAGAATTTCGTTTTCAATTGCCACAACTTGCGGATTTTCGTAAATACTTTTAATGTCCATATTTTTTTATAATTTAATAAGTGAATTAGCATTGTTTTTCAACGCGATTGTCGCTCCTCTTGGCACAACATGCAATGGGTCGTCTGATAGATGCTATTGAGCCAATCTTTTATGCATGCGGTGTCTATCCAAAGCATATGATGTAGGAATTGAATATAGGAAGGGAGAGGAGAAAATGGCTAATTATTCATCCATTTTGAAATTTTTGATACCAAATCTTTTTCTATTTCACGCATCTGGGCACATTCCTTAAAATTATCAAAAATCGGTATTGGTATGCCATAGCCTAATATATCACCTCCACAACCACAAAGTTCCCTTTTATTCGATTCAATAACAGCCTTATCGTTTGTGTTACTTTCATTTCTTTCAATCGGGTATAGTAAAGCACAATGGTTTGCTGGCAACACGTGCATATAAGTAATCATTTGAAACAAATCATCACGACAAATGGATATATTGTTTTCTAAATAATCCGTAGGTACGTTGTAACCTAACCGTTTATATTTAGCATCCAGCACAAATGATGTTGCAGCAGTTTTATTCCGTTTGTAGAAATCTGGATAATAGCACCTTTTTCCTCCTTCATATAGTGCAATTCCTTTTTCTCCCGTTTTGTTTTTGGCATGAGTTATAGAAAGGCGATGCTCTTCAAATATCGTATTCAAATACTCCTCCCAAAGCCAAGCACCATCGAACAAAACGCCATAAACCTTATCTCTTTCTTGCCCGTACTTGATGGATTCGTGCCGAAGAATTTGCAGACATATTTTTTGCAAAGCAGTATATGCCGAATAATATGGGTGCCGTACAGGACGCAGATTTTGACTAATTACCCTATTCCTATCACGTACATTGTAGGTTTGCGTTGCCATCACAATCTGCGAAACACAAGTTTTTGTTTCCAAATCATTATTCAAAATGGCTGAACCTTGTTCTTTTGTCCGAATAAATTCTATTGTATGACGAACCAACTGCGTAACTTCATTGTCATAACTATGTTCTCGTGTCGAGTAGGCAACAGTCCCTCGGAAGGGAATGTTTTCGCGGATATGTCGATTGACATCAATCGGACCACGAATGTTGGCATCATTGTATTCAAATCTTCTGTATTTTTTGAACAATCCCTGCGAAAGTGCCTTCTTCAAGAAATGAGGAAAAAGATATAGAAGAAAATCGAAAATGTCCTCTTGTCGGGTGGTGTGTTTTATATCGAACAAATTGATAGAAAATACTTTCCGCAACATATAGTGCAAGAAGTAATCTTGCGGGCAATCTTTGGCGAAGCGTGATTTTATATCCAGTTGCGTATCATTAACTCCCACAAAACCCATGATATTGCCCGTAGCAATTTTGTCGCCTTGTATGTTGATGATATTGCTTTCACTAATTTCGCCGCCGTATTGGTGCAAATCTCGCGGAAAAACCAACAAATTTGGGTTATCATCAAGTTTCAAATCCTTGATTTGAATGTCGGCGATTTTGGCGAGGTTTTGCAAGTCAGATTCCGAATCAATTTTCTTGTTGCTGTTGTCCGTCGTTATTATCTGACTCATTGTTGTAGGCTGTTTTAAGTTTTTCAATTATGTCATCAACATTTTGCATTCCACGCAGATATTCGCGTAACAGACCTTCGAGGTGATAATTCCAAAGTTGGTCGAAAGAGTTGTCGTCACATTCTCCATTCCCGTTTCTATAGTTAACAAGTTTCAAGAAATAACTTGCACCGATATGAAATGCAGAAGAGAATCCTTCAATAGATTTATCCTCATCTTTCTCTCCGTCGGTTGGTTTATGCCAAATTTTATTATTAAGGTTATCCATCCTATTTTTTATGCTTTGGATAATCTCGTCATTTGGTTTCTTTGATTCCCAAGCATCATCGCTATCAAGCATCGTCTGTGTTTCTTTTACAGTAACTTCCTTAAACGCAAATCTACGACGAAAAGCAAAATCCATACTCTCCACGCTTCTGTCGATGTCGTTCATTGTACCAATGATATAGACATTTTTAGGGAAATAAAAACCTTCATAAAATTCGTCATCCTCATCAACAAGATTCTGATATTGAGTTTTAACCTTTCCTTCAATTCCACGATAGTCAGGGTCAATAGAAAAGAATAATTCTCCAAAGATTTTTGAAATTTCACCTCGGTTGATTTCATCAATAATGAAAACAAAATTTTTCAATTTAACTTCTTGTATTGGTTCGACAAGTGTTAATTTCTTGTATTTTTTCACTAACTGATCTAATGCCCAACGATATTGAATGTAATCAAGAGTATTTACACCATCAATATTTTCTGTTGCAGCTTTATTTATTTCATCCTGGCTCATTTCACTATGGTCGATATCTTTATCCTTAAAAAGATTGAATAAAATTTTGAGATAATCTTTTTTAACAGATTTTGGTTTGCCATTTTTTTGCCCAAACTTCACTTTCCCTTTTTCGTAGAAGACTCGTTGTTTCCCAGTTGTCTTTGTTAAATATTCTGATAATACACCTACTTCAATATCTTCCACAAAATCAGCATAAATCTTTTCAAAAATTTTGTCATCTTTTATTTCATTTTGAGACCGCTTACTATCTGAGAAGTTTTGTAAAGCTTTTTTACAAAACTCTTTAAACACGCCATCTTTCCGCTCAAATCCTACCGTTCCATGATCATCTTGTATAGGCCGCAATCCTTCTACAAAATCGGTGTAATCATAACTCGGATGAAATTGAACAAAACCACATTGTTCATTGAATTGTCTCTCTTCATCAGAACTCATTTTTTCTTTGATTTCGCCAAAGATCATTTGCTGGGCAATCTGTTTCGCCAAATAGGTTTTGCCTGTGCCTGGGGCG
>JAEELX010000023.1 GCA_016282955.1 Paludibacteraceae bacterium
ATTGCGTGGGTAAATTGATGAGTCAGCGTGAGGGTTTGACGCATAAGATGTTCCCGCGAGTGAGTCCAAACAAAACGTGGGAGGGCTTGATTGGAGGTATTGTGTTTGCGGTTTTGGGTGGAATCATTTTGGAACACTACGATTGGATTGAAAAAGGGTGGTTATTTGGGCTTATCGTTGCGATTGTGGGTACGTTGGGCGACTTGATGGAAAGTCTCATGAAGCGTACGTTGGGTGTAAAAGATTCTGGGAAATTTATGCCGGGACACGGTGGCGTGTTAGATCGATTTGATTCTATTTTGTTGGCTTCGGTCGTAATTTACATCGTTTATTACGGGTTATAAAACCGCTTTTGCAAAAAAATGGGGCATATTTGGTTGAAAATACTGCAAGCAATTACGTATTGCATCGGTAAATTACCGTTATCGGTTTTGTATTTTTTTTCAACCTTTTTTTTGTATCCTTTGACGTATTATGTAGTTCGTTATCGCCGAAAAATCGTCCAAAAAAACTTAACGTTATCTTTTCCCGAGTACTCGGATTCGGAACGCAAAGATTTAGAGAAGCGGTTTTATCGGCATTTTGTTGACCTTTTGGCTGAAATCATTCACGGTTATGCTGCGAGCGATGCGGAAATGGCAAAGCGGATGATTTACGATGAAAAGGACAAGATGATGGTCGAAAAGCTCATCGAGAAGTATGGTGGCTGTTTTTTTATGCTTTCGCATTTTGGCAATTGGGAGTGGGAAGCGGATTTATCCAAGCGTTTTACCAATCCTAAGATGCATCTCGTGAGTGTTTATCGCAAACTAAATAGCCACGTTATGGACGAATTGATGAAGTCCGTTCGGGTCAAAAGGGGCACTACGATGTGCGAAATGGCGGATTTGTTCCGTACGATGGTTCGCCAGAGCAAAGAAGACCGACTGTACACGTACGGAATGATTAGCGACCAAAAACCTTCGCTTTTTTCGCAAAACTATTGGACGATATTTTTCCATCAAAAAACCGCTTTTTTAGACGGCACAGAGCGTTTGGCGAGGCATTTCAAATATCCTGTGATTTATGTGCATATCACTTCACCGCAACGGGGCGTTTATCACAATAATTTTGTGGTTATTTCGGAGCATCCCGAGCAGGAAGAGGAATTTTATATCACTTCGCAGTACGCTAAATTATTGAAAAACAATATATTAGAAAGTCCGCATTTGTGGTTGTGGAGCCATAATCGTTGGAAGTATAAATGTCCAGACGATGCAATTATTCGTCCGTAACTTGTTTATTTTCAGTTAGTTATGCGTTGCAGTGTTGTTATTTTGAATTGGAATGGTGAGCAGATTCTTCAAAAGTTTTTGCCTTCGGTGATTGCGTTTTCGGCTCTGGAAGATTGTGAGGTCGTGGTAGCGGATAACTGTTCGACGGACAACTCAATTGCGATACTCAAACAATATCCGAGCGTTCGGCTCATCCAATTGGACAAAAATTACGGCTTTGCAGAGGGTTACAATCGTGCTATCCAGCAAATTGATTCGCAGTATATCGTTTTGCTCAATTCCGACGTAGAAGTAACGGTGAGTTGGCTGAAAACGATGTTGGATTTTGCGGATAACAATCCCGATGTCGTGGCAGTTCAACCCAAAATTTTGTCGTATGCTAATCGGGATTATTTTGAACATGCGGGTGCCTGTGGTGGTTTTTTGGACTATTTTGGCTATCCGTATTGTCGAGGTAGGGTGCTAAATAAAGTGGAGGAGGATAAGGGGCAGTACGACACGGTTTGTGATGTTTTTTGGACTTCGGGGGCTTGTATGCTTGTGCGTCGCGATGTTTATTTGCAAGTGGGTGGCTTGGATGCTTTGTTTTTTGCTCACATGGAAGAGATTGATTTGTGCTGGCGTTTGAATGCACGAGGCTATCGGTTGGTTTGTTTGCCGCAATCGGTTGTGTACCATTTGGGTGGTGGGACTTTGAACTATGATAGTCCGAATAAATTATACTTGAATTTTCGCAATGATTTGCTGATGTTGTACAAAAATCTGCCCGCTTGTCGGTTGCATTTTGTACTTTTTATGCGTTTCTTCTTGGATTATTTGGTGTTTTTCCAAAACTTGTTGCAAGGTAAATTTCAACACGCTTGGGCTGTTGTGCGGGCTCGCAAGGATTTTTTGAAACTACGCTTACAAAAAGGCGAAAATTCGTATTCTGCCCAACGCAAACATAACTTACAAATGGCAAAAATCAAATTCCCAACGCAAATGAAAGGTCTTATGTTTTTGCAATAAATCAATTACAATTCCACCTTCAACGTTGCCAATAGACCAGTCGGAATACGCAAAATGATAGAGGAACGACTTGCGTTTCGGTTATCTTGGTAGAACGAAAATTCTGCCAAATCGTTCGAAAAATCCCATATATTGTAGCATTCCACGAACAAACTTGTCGGGTGGTTATTCATTATCCAGTTAGTCTGCAGATGCAAGTCCACATGCCACACCGCTGCATGTCGCGTACCAAAATTGCCATCGGTCGGGTTCGTTCCGCGTGATTCGAGTGGTTGAATAGCCACCTGCAGGTGCTCTTGCGGGTCGGTGCGAGTGTGGTAACGGAAGTGCACAAAAGGCTTGCCGTCCGTCCATTTAAGGGTGCTACCCAACTGAATATGCTCGTTGATGTTGTAGCTCACGAAAATCCTACCCACAAAACCCTTGTCCAAATCGTTGCGGCTCGTGCCTTTAAATCTCCCTTTTGGATTATCGGCAACATTATGCGTATTCGGGTTCGCCAAACTCTCGCACAAAACCCCAATCGTATTACTATTTGGACCGTTTCCGAGTGCCGACAAACCACCTTCTTGCATCGATTGCCACGAAACAGCCAACATCACTTTTTTGCCCGTGTAGGTGTAGCGTGTCAGTTGCGAAAAGTAGTAGGGTGAATCCTTCAAAAAGCCCTCGCCTGTTGCTTCCATATAGTCCACTTCGTACTCTTGTTTGCCCTGTTGGAAGAAAATGGAACGCTTATAAATGCCATACGCCTTGTCCTTGTAAGCCACATTCCAGAGGTTGATATACTTGCGGAAACTCTGCAACAGAGCCACTTCGTGCACGCCTTTTTCCTTTTGCCAATGGAAGCGAATCGGGAAATCGGCATTGAGGTAAATCGGCTGTCGTAAGCCTTTTTTGCGGTGATGATATTTTCCACCCGAAGTAGTGTACAGTGCGTTATCCGAGCAGTATAAAACCTCCGCATTCATATAATCGTTGCTAAAAAATCGCAGGTAATCGGTCGTGTACGGCAGACGATTGACTTCCAAATTATAGCCCATTTCAAACCATTTATTTGGATGGAAATCCAACGCCACTTGCCCTTGATAATTGCAACTCACTTTGCTTTTGTGGCTCAACAACATCCCATCCAAGGTCAAATCCAATTTCGCCCGAAAACCCCATTTATCCGTCAAAATTTTATCCACTTGCAAACCAACAGTATTCTCCAATAAACCGCTCCAATAGGGGTTACTCTGCCATTCGTAACGGTATAAATCAATCCACTTATCAGCCGACATAGGCCGAAAATAAATCGTGTTGGAGAAATGGTGTCGGGTGGGCGAAAAATAAAAAGCCGAGTTGTACAAATCCGCCTTCAACTGCAACCAATCCGTCAATTGTTGCTGATAATTCATCGCCCAACTCAACTCGTGCGTCTTCCCATCAGCCACCCACGGAAAAAACGACTCCCCATCTTGGTCAATGATGTTTTTGGCAAACTCTTGTTCGTTGTGTGCCACCACGTTTGTCGCCCACGTGAAGCCAGTCGTGAGTTTCTTGTTCCCATAATCCACCATCCCAATCAACGAAGCCGTGTAGTTTTTTAGCGTATAAACCTCGTCATAATTGTACAAAAACGCACTGCCAGCGTCCTCTTGCATCGCCACATTGATACGATATGACAACTTATCCCAGACGTTGTATTGGATAGGAATTTCGCCGTATGCCTGTGCCTTGCAATAGTTCGCCATATAGAATGGGTCGTGTAAAATCAGGCCTCGTTCGTCTTGCTTGGTCGTGAGCCGTTGCCCCCAGTGCATATAAAAATGCTGCTGGTACTTGCCCCCAAGCGTAAACGTGTTGTCGGTGTTCCACGCCCCGCACTGGTGCATACGCTCCGTGATGTGTTTGTAGGTATCCGCACTTTCGGTGCAGGTGCGGTGAAAAATATGCACAATTTCTTCCGTCAAAAAAGCAGGGTTACCCTTCGTTATTCCGCCCCAGTTGTACGTGAAACGATAGTTATCTTTTATCGGCAAGGTCTCAAACAAGAACTGCGACGTGTGCGTATTGAGCCATAAATTGGTTTGTTCCATATTCGGCACGTATTGTGTGGAGCCGGGCTGGAAGCGGTCATCAACCCGAAAACCATCTATATAGTAGCGATTCCAGAAAAAACTATTCCCTTCGACCCCAATCACCAATCGGTCGGGTAGCCACCACTGACCTGTGGTATGATTTTCCACAATCGTATGGTCGTTCAATGCCTCTAAATAGTACACTAAATCGCCCTGATGATACCATTTTTTGAAAAAATCGGACTTGATGCTATCCTCACCAAACATACTGATATGAATAATATCCTGCTGAGCCAATAAACTCACGTTATAGAGGCAAAAAAGCAGAATGATATTCCTAATTTTGTGCATGAATTGTGTGAACATTTGTGGACGAAGATATAATTTTTTTTGGTAAATTTGCGGGCATTTTAGAATTTTATGGCAAAGATTATGAAAAAATACCTCATTGGTCTTTTGGTTGGTTTGTTTTCTACCACGTTTGCACTGTACAGCAGAGAGAATCCGACTGGTTTTGCTCCGTTGTTTTTCGGTCCGAATGCCTTGCAAATCCCCGATTTGTTGGACGGACGCACCAAAAGCCATTTAGAAGCACACGTGGCAGGCGATGCGTTTTACCACTACAATAATAAGGATTGGACGAGCGATATTTTCTTGCAGTTGCACATTCCGCTTTTTACCGAACGCGTCAATCTGACCCTTTGGATGCCCGCTTTGGAGTGGCATAAATCGGTGCCTGAACCGTATGCGGGCGACGTGTATATCTCGACGGATATGATGGTGGTGAAGGAGTTTCGTTTTTGTCCCTCTTTTACCCTTCGGAGTATGCTTAAAACGGCTTCTGGAGAGCATACAGACGTGAAAAGATTTTATGACAGTCCGGGGTATTGTTTTGATTTGTCAACGGGTAAATCGTTTTATTTCAACAAAGGTTATTTGCACTACGAAGACCGTCAAAATGCAAACGTAGAGTTGCGTCTTTCGGGTACAATCGGTTTTTTATGTTGGCAAACGACAGAAGCGGCACAAAATGATGCGGTGTATTATGGATTACAGATTTCGTTGTATTCCAAGCATTTACAACTCACGCAAAATTGGTCGGGCTACTACGGCTGGGAAGATTATGGCGACCAACCGATGGCTATCAAAACCAAAATCGGCTTCCCAATCAAGGCATTTCAACCGTATTTTTACTACCAATATGGGCTAAAAGATTATCCGTTTCATCAGTTTCGGGTCGGTTTGAGTTACCAATGGGACATATTAAAAAAGGTTAATAAAGGTTAAAAAAGTTTGCATTTGTTGTTTTTTACAAAAAATGGTTTTACTTTCGTGCAAATTTTTAATATATAACCAGTTATGAAAAAACTTTTATCTTGTTTAGTCGCTACTGTTTGCATCGCTTTGTGTGCAAGTTGCGACGATGTTATTAAGTCAATTACTTTTGACGAGTTGCCATCGAAGGCAAAAACGCTTGTGAGTGCTAATTTTGACACGAAGGACATCTTGATGGTGCAATCGGAAGGTCTCGGAGCAGGGAAGGAATACACGGTCTTTTTTACCGACAATTCCAAAGTTGAGTTTGATAATAAGGGCAATTTGACGGAAGTTAGAATGTTTAATAAACCCGTTCCTGATGCACTTATTCCTGCACAAATTCTCACTTTTGTCAAAACGAAGTATCCCAACGAGTATATCCTTGAATATGAGTGGGACAAGCGGGATAAGAATGAGAAGTATCAAGTAACGCTCTCCAATCGAGTTGAGTTGAGCTTTACCTCTTCTTTTAACTTGATTGGTGTGGATGTAGACGACTAATTTTATTTTGTTGATTGATAGTAAATTGATGAAATAAAAGTGCATTAAGGCGAAAAAAATTGTTAGATTTAAAAAAAGGTTGTATCTTCGCAACGCTTTTGAGGCAAATAAATACAATTTTTTTTCGTAACATAATGTTGCGGCAATAGCTCAGTTGGTAGAGCACAACCTTGCCAAGGTTGGGGTC
>JAEELX010000024.1 GCA_016282955.1 Paludibacteraceae bacterium
CTTTGTCGCTCAACTGCTTAGAAACACAAACATAATTGTCTTTGAGGTACTTATTTGCCACGCGGACAATATCGTTTTTGGTCAGTTTTTCGAGTCGGTCAAGGCGATGTACAATCTGTTCATACGGGATTTGATAAATATGTGCTTGCACAAAGTTCATCGTACGATTGCCATTGTATTGTTGTCCGATAAGTTCATCGCGTTTTTCATTACGGAGAATGGAACGGAGCAAATCGTCCGAGAACTCGCCTTTTTTCAGTTTTTCTACTTCTGCCAAGATGATTTTACGCACCTCGTCCAAAGTTTGATTTTCTTTGGGTGTACCAACAAAATAATAGGTTGAATAGTCATTGCCCTCTTGAATATAATCCCACACTCTTAATAGTTTTTGTTTTTGTTCCACATTGATATTCATAAGACCACATTTGTTGTTGTCCATAACAGAAAACATCACCGAAAGGGCATCAAAATCTTCGTGCCGTACATTGGGTAGTTTCCAAGCCAGCCACACTTCCGATGCTTCTTTTCCGTACACAATCGTGTCTTTTGGGGCTTGTAAGTCGGGTTGTTGATACTCTTCCACGGCAGGAATTTCTTTCGGCTCCCATGCTCCGAAGTACTTATCAACTACCTCTATGGCGTGGTCAAAATCAAAGTCGCCAGCAAGACAAACAGCCACATTATTTGGACGATAATAGGTTTGATAAAACTTTTTGATATTCTTCAAACTTGGGTTCTTCAAATCCTCTTGCGTACCAAGAACGGTGTGCTGACGATACGGGATATTGGGATATAACAGCTGGTCAATGGCGAGTAAAACCTTGTCTTCGTCCATCGTGGCATACATGTTAAATTCTTCATATACCGTCTCCAATTCAGTATGGAAGCCACGCACGACGAGGTTTTGGAAGCGGTCTGCTTCAATCATTGCCCAGCGAGTCAGTTCGCCAGCAGGAATCACTTCGTGGTAGCAGGTCATATCTGTGCTGGTAAAGGCATTCACGCCAGTCGCACCGATAGCACTCATCAGTTTGTCAAACTCATTCGCCACCGCAATTTTAGAATTCTCATACGAGAACGAATCGATAAGATGATATATCGCTTTGCGGTGTGCTGTGTCGGAACTATGTCCATAAAGTTCATACAGCGAATCAATAGCGTTGAGGTTGGGCACCTCTTTTTCGTAGTTGGTTGTGCCGTACGAAGCAGTTCCTTTGAACATAATATGCTCTTGGTAGTGAGCCAAGCCTGTGGATTCAAGTGGGTCGTTTTGACTACCTGCTCGCACAGCGATAAATGTCTGAATTTCAGGTTTTTCTTTGTTTTGACTCAAATAAACAGTCAAGCCATTAGGCAACGTATAGATACGTGCTTGCAAGGGATCACCATCTACTGTGCGGTACGAATATCGCGACTGAGATGTTTGGTCTTGAGCCACGCAAAGGGTGGTCAGGACGAGTGTTAATACACTCAATAACAATTTCTTTTTCATTATTTCAATGTTTGGTTTAACTTACTTTTGATTTTTATTCATCACTGAAATGCACCAACACTTGCCGATAGGAGTTGAAAATCTTGGATTTACTTACAAAACCTAAATACCGTCTTTCTTCATCTACCACAGGCAAATTCCACGCTCCCGTATCCTCAAAAATCTCCATCACTTTTTCCATCGGCATCTCTTGCGAAAGCACCGCAGGTGGAAAAGACATCAACTGACTCACCTGAAAACGCTCGTATAGACGCGGCTGAAACATAATGTTACGCACCTCATCTAAGAGCAAAATGCCCTGCAACTGCCCTTCCTCATTCACCACAGGGAAGATGTTCCGTTTGCTGTGCGAAATGACCTTCACCAACCCACCGAGCGTCATCGTGGGCGGAATAGTCGTAAAATCGGTTTCAAGCACGTTATCCATCTTGAGCAACGTGAGGATAGAACGGTCTTTGTTGTGCGTGAGCAGTTCGCCTTTTTGAGCCAAACGCATCGTGTATAAACTGTGCGATTCGAAAATTTTGATGGTCAAAAAACTAAGCACCGACACAATCATCAACGGCATAAAGAGATGGTAGCCGCCCGTAAGTTCCGCAATCAGAAAAATACCCGTAAGCGGTGCAAACATCACGCCCGACATCAATCCAGCCATACCCACCAACGCAAAATTGGTCGCAGGTACAAAAACGCCAAACTGCAACAAAATCTTCGCCACAGCGAATCCCGTCAAAGCACCAATAAACAGAGACGGAGCAAAGATTCCACCTACTCCACCCGCTCCATTGGTAGCCACCGACGCAAAAACCTTGAAAAATATCACTAAAACGATGTATGCAACCAAGCCCCACTGCTCAAACAAATAGGATTTTAGAGGCGACTCGCTGAGAAATTCAGAACTCTCGCCGTTGAGTAATTGCAAAATCGTCACATAACCCTCGCCGTACAGAGACGGGAAAAAGTAAATCAAAAATCCCAACAAGATACCTCCCAAAGCTATTTTCACCCACACCGAGGTTATCTTTTTCATCATCGTCTCCAAAAAGTTCATACAACGCGTAAAATACAGCGACACCAACCCGCACACAACCCCTAAAAGCAAGTAAGTAGGGATACGATTGAGGATAAAAGGTTCGTAAATAGCCAGCGGGAACATGGGCGTGAAGCCTTTGAGCATGTAGGTTATCACGGTTGCCGTTATGGACGAAATGAGCAACGGTGCGAGGGAGGTCATCGTCAAGTCCATCATCAGTACCTCAAGCGTAAAAACCAACCCTGCAATCGGGGCTTTGAAAATGCCACCAATCGCTCCTGCAGCCCCGCAACCAATCATGAGCATCATCGTTTTTTGGTTGAGCCGAAAGAACTTCGCTAAATTGGAGCCTATCGCTGCACCCGTCAACACAATCGGGGCTTCGGCTCCCACAGAGCCACCAAAGCCAATCGTCAAGGCACTACCAACAATCGACGACCACATATTATGCGGCTTGATAATCGATTTGCGTTGCGAGATGGCGTACAAAATTTTGGTTACACCGTGCGAAATGTCATCTTTTACCACCAAATGAATGAAAAGTACCGTGAGCGTAATACCAAACACAGGCGTGATGAAAATACGCGACTTATCGCCTGCAATAACGTAGTCGGCAACAAAAACCTGCAACCAATGTATCATACTGTGCAATAAATTGGCTGCCAACGAGGAAAAAATACCCACCAGAAAGCTGAGCAACAAAATGAGTTGCTTTTCTTGCAGGATTTTATGTATCCCAACCAATGCCTTGGTACTTATCCAAGTCCCACTCTTTTTCGACTTCATTCAAATATATCGTTTGTGGTTCGTCCTGTTCTTCGTCTTCTTCGTCGCTTTTTTCAATCTCTTTGACCGAGATGGGTGCGTGTGAAATGTCAATCACTTGGTTTTCTTTTTTGGATAACTCAACCCACAGAGCGTCTTTGAGAGCCTCCAACCCCACTCCACTCACTGCCGAAATCGCCACAATCGGAATGTCAATCTGCTCCGTCAAGCGTTGTTCTTGGATCACTTTGCTCACATCTTCGACCAAGTCGCCTTTGGAAAGGCACAAAACGCGGGATTTAGTAAGCAACTGCGGGTTATATTTCTCCAATTCGCCCAAAAGGATTTCGTAATCTTTCGCAATATCTTCGCTGATAATCGGCACCATAAACAGCAACACGGCATTGCGTTCAATATGTCGCAAGAAACGCAGACCTAAGCCTTTCCCCTCACTCGCTCCCTCAATGATGCCCGGAATATCTGCCATACAAAAGGATTGTTCGTCTTTATACTGCACAATGCCCAAGTTGGGTTGCAGGGTCGTGAATGGATAGTCGGCAATTTCGGGTTTTGCAGCACTCACAGAAGCCAACAAAGTCGATTTGCCCGCATTGGGGAAGCCCACCAGACCCACATCTGCCAACACTTTGAGTTGCAAGATAATCGTCTTCTCTTGGGCTGGTTCGCCAGGTTGGGCATAACGCGGGGCTTGGTTGGTGGCAGTACGAAAATGCCAATTCCCCAACCCACCACGTCCTCCGTGAAGGATTTCAATCACTTCGTTATCCTCTTTTATTTCGCACAAAAACTCGCCCGTAGTCGCATCATAAGCCACCGTTCCGCAGGGTACATCGATGTAACAATCCGCTCCATCTTTGCCAAAACTGCGGCTTTTACCACCACCTTCGCCGTCCGTTGCGATGATATGCTTCTTGTAGCGTAGGTGCAAGAGCGTCCAAAGGTTACTTTTGCCCCGCAGATACACATTGCCACCTCGTCCACCATCGCCACCATCGGGACCACCTTTGGGGACGTATTTCGCTCGGTGAAAATGCAAGCTGCCTGCTCCACCCTTGCCCGAACGGCAATAAATCTTTACGTAATCAATGAAATTACTGCTCGGCATGTTGCAATAACGCTGTTAACATATCAATTTGGGCAAACGTTTCTTCTACTTCAAAGTTGCCATTCACCACAAAATAGTTGTTTCGTGCCAAATAATACCTGCAAATGGGTGCCGTTTGTTCGTGATAAACCTTCAAACGGTGTTTAATCGACTCCAAGTTATCGTCCGCACGCCCGCTACTTTCGCCACGTTTGAGGATGCGTTTGACCACTTCGGGCTCATCGACCATGATATGCAACAGATAGGCTTTGATTTGCTTCTGCTCAAACAATTGCGTCAAGGCATAGGCTTGCACAATCGTACGCGGAAAACCGTCTAAAATAAAGCCTTTGCAGGAAGTTGGGAGCGTGTCAATGAAGTTGCCGATGAGTTTTATCATAAAATCGTCCGACACTAAATTACCAGCGGCAAGGATACCATCTATTTCTTTACCTAACGCACTACCTGAGGCTATTTCGGCACGCAAGGCATCACCTGTGGAGAAATGCTTCAGACCATATTTTTGTTCAAGCAATTGACTTTGTGTTCCTTTTCCACAACCAGGAGCCCCTGTTATGATAAAGTTCAGCATAATTTTTGTTAAAATTACAGTTTTTTTTGTGGAGCTAATGGGAGTCGAACCCATGTCCAAACAAGGACGCAATATGCTTTCTACATGCTTATTTTGGCTAAAATTTTCGATTGCAAACCAGTGCCAAACGACCTATTTACAACTTATCCACTAAATTTTCTCTTTCTTACCGTGGCTTAAGAAAGATAGCTTTGATATTCCCACACCACTTGTTCCGTTCAGCCTCAAAGCGTGGCTTGGAGTGATGTCTCGTTTCAGCACCTGGTGCCGAAATAAAATCTAATCTACTATACTTCGATTAGGCAGCGA
>JAEELX010000025.1 GCA_016282955.1 Paludibacteraceae bacterium
GACGGTTTATGACTCCATCACGCTCGTGGATGCTGTGGGGAACATCTGGACACCCAAAGAGTCCCATACGCCCGATAATCAAGGTCAAATCGTTACGCTGAATTGGGGCTTGGAAACCTCATCAAACTGGATTTCGGCGTATTTGATGTCGCTTTTTACGCCCGAACAGTTGGTCAATTTGATGCGTTCGTTTGGCTTGCAAGGCGAGTTAGTGCCTGCCGTGGCGTTGTGTCTGGGTCCGTGTGATGTAACCGTGAAAGAGATGGTGGATGCTTACACCACTTTTCCTAATAAAGGAATCCGAATCGACCCACTCTACGTTACGCGAATCGAGGATAGAAATGGAAATATCTTAGCCACTTTTACCCCGAAAACCTACGAAATAATCAACGAAACGACCGCTTACAAAATGATTTATATGCTCCAAAATGTGATGAATCACGGTACGGGTGTGCGGGCAAGGTTTAAGTACAATCTGCGTATGCAAGCAGGTGGCAAAACGGGTACTTCGCAAAATCAATCGGACGGTTGGTTCATCGGCTTTACACCTTCGTTGGTGAGTGGTGTGTGGGTTGGTGGAGAAGACCGCTCGGTGCATTTTGACAATATCACGCAGGGACAAGGGGCTAATTTAGCACTGCCGATTTGGTCGTTATATATGGACAAAGTGCTGGCAGACCCCGATTTGCCTTATAGTGAGGAGGAACAATTTGATATTCCTGCTTGGTTTGACCCTGAATTGGGTTGCAAATAACGGCGTATGATTACCTCCTACGCACAAGCGATTCATTACCTCAATGAAGTGTGTCCTTCCTTCGTGCAGCAAGGCAAAAGGGCGTATCAGCCGGGCTTGGACAAGTCGTACCAATGGATGGATTATTTGCAGTATCCCAAACTCCCTTATGCTACGATTCATGTGGCTGGGACAAACGGGAAAGGCTCTACATCGCACCTCATAGCGTCTGTTTTGCAGTGTGCAGGGTATAAAGTGGGGCTATTCACGTCGCCACATTTGCTTGATTTTACGGAACGCATCCGCATCAATGGTACTCCTATCGCTCAACAAGCCGTTACGGATTTTGTGAACAAGCATCGCCCTTTTATAGAACAAATCGGCTCTTCGTTTTTTATCACTACGATGGCTTTAGCGTTCGATTATTTTGCCAAAGAAGGCGTTGAGGTAGCGGTCATCGAAACGGGTATCGGGGGCAAAAATGACAGCACGAATATCATCAATCCCGTTTTGTCTATCATCACCAATGTGGGTTGGGACCACACCGATATTTTGGGCAATACGTTGCAGCAGATTGCGAGCGAAAAAGCGGGAATCATCAAGCCCAATACACCTTGTATTATTGGCGAATATGACGAGCAAACGGCATCTATTTTCATAGAAAAAGCGAAGCAATGCAACATTTTAGGCGATGGTTTGGAGACGACCAACTGCCAATTATTTTTTGCCGACCAATGCGTTTTTTTGCAAAAAAGGTTGCAACAAATCGTCTCAAACTGCCCACTGCAAGGCACTTATCAACGCAAAAATAAACAAACGGCGTACGTGGCTTTGGCGTTTTTGCAAGGTAAAAAAATCTTCCAAATCACCAACGAACATATCCGCAAAGGCTATGAAAATGTGTGCAAAATGACGGGTTTGCGAGGACGAATGGAAGAAATTCAAACCGCAACTCATCACTATTTTTTGGACATTGGACACAACCCACCTGCCTTTTTGTACACTGCTCAACAGCTGAAAACTTGGCTTAAAACGGCTCCACACTTGCACATCATTTTTGGCATGATGGCAGACAAAGATGTGGAATCGGTGGTCAAATTACTGCCTTCACAAGCCCATTTTTACCTAACGCAAGCCCACTCGCAACGTGCGATGCCTGCCCAAGAATTGGAAAAAATCGTAAAAAAACACCACCATTCGCCCTTTATACAAGCCTTTGCAACCGTTGAACAAGCACTTACCCAAGCCCGACAAAATACCCAACAAAATGATATAATTTTTATCGGTGGAAGTAACTATATAGTGGCAGAAGCGTTGCCTTTTATTGACGATGAAAATCCTTGATACATACGAACATATCAACCGCGAGCAATGGCAAATTTTGCTAAAAACTGCACCCACGGCATCGTGGTTTCAATCCGCTGATGCCTATCTATTTTTGCGGTCTATTCCCAATATCGTAACGCCGTTTGTCTTTGCTGTGGAAGAAAAACAGTTGCAGGCGGTCGTTGTGGGCTACATAACAAAGGAAAAAACGGCTTTTAAACAGTATTTTACGCAACGTGCCATCATTCACGGAGGCATCCTTTTGGCACCCGAAATATCCACCAATGCCTTGCAAATTTTATTGCAAAAATTGTCCACCGAACTCAAAAATTGCATCTATATTGAGTTCCGAAACTATCACGATTACAGCCAATACAAGCCTATTTTTAGCCAATATCACTTCGATTATCATCCTCATTTTGACTTTCACGTTAGCACGATTTCCATGGGAAAAATCATCGCCAACCTCAGCGAAGGACGCAAACGCGACATCAACAACACGCAACGCAACGGTGCAACGATTATCGAACGCCCAACAATGGAGCAAGTACGGGATTTTTACGTCCTTTTGCAGCAGCTATACAAGCAAAAAATAAAAAAACCGCTCTTTGATTGGGAGTTCTTCGAGCAACTATATAGACAGCCGACAGCCGCTTTTTTGTTGGTGCAATACGAAAAAAAAATCATCGGTGGAACGGTTTGTGTAGGGAATACAAAGACCTTGTATGAGTGGTTTGTGTGTGGCTTGGACGGGCAAACAAAGGGCATTTTTCCGAGTTCGTATGCAACTTTTATCGCCTTGCAATTTGCTTGCAAAAACGGCTATGAATGCTTTGATATGATGGGTGCTGGCGTTCCGAACGAGGCATACGGCGTACGCGATTTTAAGGCACGATTTGGCGGAAAATTAGTGGAATATGGACGATTTATAAAAATAAATAAATGGCTACGATACCAAATTGGAAAAATAGGAATATGGTGCATGCAAAAACTATAATTTTGCTCGTATTTTGTTGGTTTTCAACAAGTTTAGTCGGACAATATCACACGCATCCCATCGACAAAAACATACGAACCTTGCGAGTGCGTTTTGCCAATGCCCAAACCCACGAAATACAACCGAAATTAGAGCGTCCTATCTTGGATTTGCAGCAGTTGGACAAGAACATTTTAGAAATTGCGTTTGACGAGTTGAGCCATCAGCCGAAAAATTATTCCTACACGCTCGTCCATCTCAATGCCGATTGGAGACCCAGTAACCTGCATTCTGCGGACTATTTAAGCGGGTTTACGGAGCAAGACATAACGGATTACGTCTATTCCTTCAACACCGTGCAACTCTACACGCACTACTCGTTTTTTTTCCCGAACGATGACATGCAACCGCTTGTTTCGGGCAATTATGTCTTGAAAATTTTAGACCGCGATAATCACAGTCAGGAGGTTGCCCACGTATGTTTTTCAGTCGTTGATACCCGTGCAAAAATCAACGCCGAGATTACGCCCAAAACCGATATTGAGTATAATCGTCGTTTCCAACAACTCGAAATTGAAGTGATGCCTTTTGAGAATAACCAACGCTTTTCGGGCAATTTAAATAACGATTATTTTATTGTAGTTCAACAAAATAACCGATTGGATAACATCTGCTACGCTCCCAAAACGGTGCATATTGAAGCCAACAAACTGAAATATACTCACTGCAAGGAACTGATTTTTGAAGGTGGATACGAATACCGACATTTTGATATTTTTTCGACCTATTTGAACGGTACTAACGTGCGAGATGTGCAGTTTTTGGAGCATAGGAACTACCACGCTTTTTTGGAGCCCGACCTGTTTTTGGCATATCCCGACTACCAATTTAAGTACGATGCCAATGGGCAATACGTTGTCAATGCCGAACGAGTGCGGGAAATAGACAGCGAAGCGGAGTATATGTGGGTGCATTTTATTGTGCCAACCGAACGGCCTTTTTGGGACGGCAAAGTGTACGTGGGAGGCGATATTTTCCATAATCAACTGGACACGAGCAACCAAATGTATTACGATACAAAATTGGAGGCGTATTGCTTTTCGGCGTTTGTCAAACAGGGTGGTTACGACTATCAATACTGGTTTGTTCCCAGCGAGCCAACGTTGGAAAATCCTGCAAAAAGTCCTCTTTTTTACCCTTATTCAGCCACTTTGCAACGCAGCGAAGGTTCTTTTTGGCAAACAAACAACGAATATACGATTTATGTTTTCTATCGTCCCATCGGTGCTTTATACGACCAATTAGTGGGAGTGAAAGTGGTGAAATAGCATTTTTTATTACACAATAAAGAATAGCATAATTTTTTACAAATTTGTTATAACTTCGTTAGCATTTTTGTTATTTATAATTTTAAGAAATATGAAAAAGTACGTTTATTTATTGTTATTTATTTTCTTGGTTGGTTGTAATCAGGAAACAAAAATAGCTACTTCTATGCAAGTAACTATTCATCGAACGGAGAATGAAATAGAATTAATAGAAAATCCATACATATCCGTAGTACAAAACTTCTACATTAAAA
>JAEELX010000001.1 GCA_016282955.1 Paludibacteraceae bacterium
ACCGCATCCAGCAACGCGTGAAAAAAGACAAGTATGTCTCAACCGACGAACTCAATTCGCTACTTGTAGAGGAGGTTTGCGAGCTTTTGGTTTCTAATCCACAGCACAATTATCAGTTTTCGGATACCTTGCCTTACCACCCGTACGTTATTTTGGTGGTAGGCGTGAATGGCGTTGGCAAAACAACGACTATTGCGAAATTGGCTTACCAGTTCAAGTCGGCTGGTAAGTCCGTTTTTTTAGGTGCAGCAGACACTTTTCGGGCAGCGGCGATAGAGCAACTGACTATTTGGGCAGACAAAATCGGTGTGCCCATCGTCAAGCAACAGCAGGGGAGCGACCCCGCGAGCGTGGCGTTTGATACGGTGTCGTCTGCCAAAAGTAACCAAGCCGATGTGGTGATTATTGACACGGCTGGACGCTTGCACAACAAAATCAATTTGATGAACGAGTTGACCAAGATTCGTAACGTTATCCAAAAAGTTGTTCCAGAGGCTCCACACGAGGTTTTGTTGGTGTTGGACGGCTCTACGGGACAAAATGCCTTTGAACAAGCCAAACAGTTCGTCAAAGCCACACAAGTTAATTCGTTGGCAATCACCAAGTTAGATGGTACAGCCAAAGGCGGTGTAGTTTTGGGCATAAGCGACCAGATGCAAATCCCTGTTCGTTATATCGGAGTGGGCGAGAAAATGACCGATTTGAAGGTTTTTGACAAAAAAGCCTTCGTGGAGAGTTTGCTGAAAATCAACTAATTGTAGAAGCATTTTTCAGTCTTCATTCCTTCCATAACTTTCGAAAAATCGCAAAAAAAGTACTTCTTCTCTTATTTTGTTATTGATAAA
The DNA here is from genome assembly GCA_016282955.1 of Paludibacteraceae bacterium. GTDB lineage: Bacteria > Bacteroidota > Bacteroidia > Bacteroidales > Paludibacteraceae > Colicola. The sequence continues at coordinate 846 of JAEELX010000001.1, forward strand.
AGAATTTTTGTTTTGGCGATATTTCTGTAAAAATCATTATATTTGCAAACGAATTTTAAGGCATAAAATGAGAATAGATAAAGGTGTTGCTCTGTTAATTATTTTCCTGACTACCATTTTGTTTATTGGGTAATCGTTATGCAGAAATCATTGATACGTTCGCAAGGTGCCTCAAAAATGTTTGTTGATTACGACTAAGATATGGTAAAACAAAAAACGAAAATAGAACATCCAGACGAACGCATTGATGTGCAGGGTGCGAGGGTGCATAACCTCAAAAATGTGAGCGTCTCGTTGCCACGCAACAAGTTGTCGGTGATAACAGGTCTGTCGGGTAGTGGCAAATCTTCGTTGGCGTTTGATACCATTTATGCCGAGGGACAAAGGCGATATATAGACACGTTTTCAGCGTACGCACGCGGCTTTTTGGACAATATCGGGCGACCAGACGTGGACAAGATTACGGGTTTAAGTCCTGTGATTTCTATCACCCAAAAAACGACTAATGCCAATCCTCGTTCTACCGTTGGCACCATCACCGAAGTGTATGATTTCTTGCGTCTGCTCTTTGCACGGGCTTCCACAGCCTACTCGTACATCACGGGCGAAGAGATGGTGCGATACACGGACGAGCAAATCCTGGAGTTGGTCATTGAGCAGTACAAAGGGCAAAAAGTGTACATCTTAGCCCAAGTGGTCAACAACCGCAAAGGGCATTATAAGGAGCTGTTTGAGTCCATTCGCCGTAAGGGTTTTGTGTATGTGCGAGTTGATGGCGAGGTGCGGGAGATAACGCAAGGGATGAAGGTGGAGCGGTATAAAAATCACACGATAGAGGTGATTGTAGATAGGCTTAAAATTGCCCAAGAAACGAACGAGGAAGTAGATCGAGAGCGGTTGGCAGATTCGATTGCCAAGGCGATGAAAATAGGCGATGGCGTGATGCAGATAGGTGTTCAAAAAGCCGAAAAGACGGTGGAAAACATACGCTTTTTCTCGCGTCATTTGATGTGTCCCACCACGGGCATCAGTTACAACGAACCAGCCCCGAATAATTTCTCGTTCAATTCGCCACAAGGGTGGTGTCCGTGCTGCAAAGGGCTTGGAAAGATAAAGAAAAAAGCCAAAGACCAGTCGGTTTTGGACGAGATAATCCAAGACGACCAATGGTACAACAAGATTCAAGATTTTTATTCGCAGGAGGAAGAGGAGAGCGAGGAGATGGTGGAATGCCCCGAATGCCACGGCGAGCGGTTGAATAAAGAGAGTCGGAGTTATCGTTTTGCGGGGAAGAGTATCGTGGAGTTGGCTTCGATGGATTTGCAGGAGTTGCGGACGTTTTTGGCAACGTGTTCGGATAAGTTGTCCCCCAAGAATAGAGAGATTGCCCGTTTGATTGTCAAAGAAATCTGCACACGGCTTGATTTTATGCTGTCGGTGGGCTTGTCGTATTTGAGTTTGTCGCGTCCGTCTGACTCGTTGAGTGGTGGGGAGAGCCAGCGTATTCGGTTGGCAACGCAGATTGGGAGCCAACTTATCAATGTTTTGTATATCTTAGATGAGCCTTCGATTGGTTTGCATCAACGCGATAACGAACGCCTCATTGACTCGCTTAAACAGTTGCGTGATATGGGCAACACGGTGGTGGTAGTGGAGCATGACGAACAGATGATGTTGGATGCCGATTACATCGTGGATATTGGTCCGGGTGCGGGTCGGTTGGGTGGCAAGGTGGTTTTTCAAGGTAAGCCAAACGAACTGCTGCAGACGGATTCGCTCACGGCACGCTATCTGAACAACAAAATCAAACGCATTGAAAGCCAAAATCGTGTTGGAAACGGCAAAAACATAACCTTGTACGGTTGCACGGGCAATAACCTGAAAAACGTTACGGTGTCGTTTCCGCTGGGCTGTATGGTAGCGGTTACGGGAGTGAGTGGCAGTGGCAAGTCGACGCTGATAAACCAAACCCTTTTTCCAATACTCAACCAGCATTTCTACCGTGCTTTGCAGGAGCCGTTGCCCTACGAAAAGATTGAAGGGTTGGAAAACATAGACAAGGTGATTGCGGTTGACCAAAGCCCTATTGGTCGGCATTCACGCTCTAATCCAGCGACTTATACGGGGGTTTATGAGGACATTCGGGAGTTGTTTGCCAACCTGCCCGAAGCCCAGATTCGAGGTTGGTCGGCTCGACGGTTTTCGTACAACTTAGTGGGCGGACGCTGTGAAGAGTGCGATGGAAAGGGTTATCAGGCGGTGCAGATGCGTTTTTTGCCCGATATTCAGTTGCCGTGCCCCATTTGTGGTGGAAAACGGTACAATCGGGAGACGTTGGAGGTGCATTTTAAGGGCAAATCGATTGCGGACGTGCTGGATATGACCGTCAACCAAGCCGTGGAATTCTTTGAAAATCAACCCATTATCTTACGCAAAATCAAAACCATCCAGCAGGTCGGCTGTGGTTATATCAAGTTGGGACAGTCTGCCACGACCTTGTCGGGTGGGGAAGCACAGCGAATCAAGTTAGCAAAAGAGTTATGCCGTCCGCAAACCAACAAAACGCTTTATATCTTGGATGAGCCGACTACTGGCTTGCACTTTGACGACATACAGATTTTGCTTCGGGTGCTCAATAACTTTGTGGAAATGGGCAATTCGGTCATCATCATTGAACATAACTTGGACATCATTCGTGCTTGCGATTACATCATCGACATCGGACCCGAAGGTGGCAAAAATGGCGGACAAATCGTAGCGGCAGGCACCCGTCAAGAGGTTAAAAAGAATAAAAACAGTTTGATTAGTAGTTACCTTTGACGCAATCCCTGTCCATATTAGTTATCGTTTTTGGTATCATCTTGGTTTTGCCAAGTGTGTGCCGCAAGATTCATATTCCGAGTATCGTTGGCTTTATTGTGGCAGGTATGGTGGTGGGTCCCTACGGCTTCCAGTGGCTGCAGGAGGGCACCATCGCCGAGATTGGACAGTTAGGCATGCTCTATATCATGTTCCAGTCGGGTAGCGAGATTGACTTGAATGACTTCATCACGAATAAATGGAAATGCCTCTATTTTGGACTGTTGTCCTTCCTTTTCCCGTTTGCGATAGGCTTTTCGTTGTGCTACTGGTGGCTGTCGTATTCGCTGTGGGCGAGTGCTTTGTTGGGGGCTATGTTGGGTTCGCACACGCTGATGACCTATCCGATTGTGAGTCGATACGGTATCCAAGAGCATAACACGGTCAATATCGTGGTAGGGGGAACGATTTTTACGATTGCGTTTCCGTTGCTGGGGCTGGCTTGGAGTGAAACGGCGTCCGCTAGGCAGGAGGGCGGTATGCTGGCGTGGTGGGTGGTGGCAGTGCAGAT
>JAEELX010000026.1 GCA_016282955.1 Paludibacteraceae bacterium
CTCCAAAGGCAGATTTCGATTTTGGGAAACAGGCAGGATACACGCCGCTGAAAAAATACGATTATTCATAATAAAAACGGCTCCATCGTGCAACGGCGTATTCTTAAAAAATATGTTTTCAATGGCACGAAACGAGACAATTGCATCTAATATCTCGCCTGTTTCTGCAATCTCGGTCAAATCTTCACGCATCGGAAAAACAATCAAAGCACCCGTCTTGGTGGACGATAAATGTTGGCAAGCCAAAACAACTTGGTGAATCATTCGTTCCACTTGTGCGTTATGCGAGGAGTGGAAACGCAGGTACTGAAAATTAACGTGCGAGCCAACGCGGTAAAAGAAAGAACGTATTTCATTTTGAAAAATCACAATCACCGCAATCACACCCACATCCATAATGACATTCAACAGCGAGGACGTGAGTTGCAATTGGAAAATAGACACAATCAAATACGAAACAAACAGCACCACCAACAAGCCCCAAAACAAATTCACCACACCCGATTTCCGCAAAAGACGAAAAATGTAATACAGCAGTGTCGCAATGAGTAAAACGTCAATAATATCTTTTATTCCGATTCCCCACATAGTTTTTGGTATATTTTTATCATTTCTTTTGTTTCCTTTACATCGTGTACTCGCAAGATAGAAGCCCCTTTTTGCAGTGCCCAAAAGTTAGCAATACACGTGGCATGTAACATCTTATCGGCAGTACTGTCCAACAACTTATACAGCATTGATTTACGCGAAAGACCCACTAAAATAGGGCATTCCAACATGTGCATGGCTTCTAAATTTTTCAAAATCAAATAATTTTCCTCCAATGTCTTTCCAAAGCCAAATCCTGCATCTACTATCACATCTTTTACCCCTGCACGATGCAATTTATACACTTTATGCACCAAATTGTGCATCAAAACCGCCATTTGGTTGTTTATGCTCCCATTATGCACCAAGACGTAAGACACATTATGCTTGGTTAGTACACCCAACATCTGCTCATCTTGCAAGCCACTAATATCATTTACAATATCTATTCCATACGCTTCAATGGCTCGTTTGGCAACCTCGGCACGAAACGTATCCACCGAAATAGGCAGGTTTGGAGCATATTTTTTCGCATTTTTCAAACCCATTTCAACCCGTTTCCATTCCTCTTCCACGTCCACCGCAATCGCCTCAGGACGTGTGCTACAGCCACCAATATCCAAAATATCTGCTCCTTCTTCTGCATGTTTGGCGATGCAATCCACAACGCTTTTTTCATCTTCGCACCTCACCGCAAAACTGTCTGGCGTAACGTTCACAATGCCCATCACAAGAGGCTTATCCAACGAAAAAACGTGTCTGCCAAGCGTTATTGTGTGTATTTTGTCGCCAATGATTTCCATTTTACATTCGTTGTGGCACCTCAATACCTAATAAATCCATTGCCGAAGCAATAATTCGTGCCGTGCAAGTACTCAAAAGCACCCTAAAATCACGTATCTGAATTTCTTTTTCGTTCAAAATAGAGTAGTCGTGGTAGAAACTATTAAATGTACAAGCCACCGAATACACATAATTTGCGATGGTTGAAGGACTAAAATTCGTTCCAGCTTGCTCTACAACAGCGGGGTAGTCGCACAAAAGCCGTATCAAATCTAACTCTTTTTCGTTGGGGTCGTAAGTGCTACTTGAAGCAAAATTGACGGTTTTATCGGGTAATTGGTCGTATTTTCGTAAGATAGATTGGATGCGAGCGTAAGTGTATTGGATAAACGGTCCCGTATTACCGTTGAAATCGATACTTTCTTGTGGGTCAAACAGCACATTCTTGCGTGCATCAACCTTCAAAATGAAGTATTTCAAAGCCCCTAAACCAACGATTCGTGCGATTTCATCGGCTTCTCCGGGGGTAATGTCGGGCAAAGTGTTCACTTTGTCGGCACTGATTTTTTTTGCATCGTCTATCATTTGTGCCATCAAATCGTCTGCATCTACAACCGTTCCTTCGCGTGATTTCATCTTTCCATTGGGCAACTCAACCATGCCGTGCGAAAAGTGCATTAAACTTTTGCCAAACGGACAACCCAATTTATCCAACAAAATAGCCAACACTTTGAAATGATATTCCTGTTCATTGCCCACCACATGCACCATTTTTGTGATGTTATAATCTTTGGAACGCAGTTTGGCAGTGCCTAAATCTTGGGTGATATAAACCGAAGTACCATCGGAACGCAATAACAGTTTTTCGTCCAAACCATCCTTGCTCAAATCCGCCCAAATAGAGTTATCTTCACGTTTGTAAAAAATGCCTTCCTGCAACCCTCGCAACACTTCTTCACGTCCCACCAAATAGGTATCACTTTCGTAATAAACCTTATCAAAACTAACGCCTAACTGCTTGTACGTGGCATCAAAGCCCTCGTACACCCAACCGTTCATCATTTTCCACAACTGTATAACCTCCGCATCCCCTTGCTCCCATTTGACGAGCATTTCGTGGGCTTCTTTCATCAAAGGAGCTTCTTTTTTAGCGGTTTCTTCGTCCATTCCATCGGCAATCAGTTGATTGATTTGCTTTTTGTACTCCTTATCAAACCGCACATAATAGTCTCCGACCAAATGATCGCCTTTTTTTCCGCTACTCTGTGGCGTTTCGCCGTTACCAAACTTCTGCCACGCCAACATACTTTTGCAAATGTGAATACCTCTATCGTTTACAATGTTGGTTTTGACGACCTTCCAGCCGTTTGCCTGCTGAATTTTTACCAACGACCAACCCAACAAATTGTTCCGAATATGCCCTAAATGGAGTGGTTTGTTCGTGTTTGGACAACTATATTCTATCATCATCACGGGTGCATCGGCAGCGATTTTTTTGAAGCCAAACGTTTCATCTTTGTAAATTTCGTGCAGTTTTTCAACCCAAAAATGCGTTTTGATGGTCAAATTTAGGAAACCTTGCACAACATTATATTTTTCCACAATCGTTGCCTCCTCGCATAGTTTTTTTCCGATGGAATCGGCGATTTCTGCAGGATTGGCTTTGATTTGTTTCGTCAGCGGAAAAACAACCAACGTTACATCGCCCTCAAAATTGGCACGCGTTTTTTGCAACGACAACTGCTCCAGCGGAACATCCACTGAATAAACAGATTGAACGATATTTTTTATATGTGAAAGTAAGGTCTGCTCTAAATTCATATTTGTTGGCATTTAGTTTCTAAGTACTGCTTTTCGTCTGCACTCAAAAGCGGTGCGATAGTTTTGTATAATGTTGAATGATAATTATTTAGCCACTCGATTTCAGCCGTTGTGAGCATAGATTTGTCAATCATTCGTGTGTCGTAAAAACATAACGTGATGGTTTCAAATTCGTAATACTCCTCGCCGGTAGTGCGTGGTGAGAGATTTTTTGCTGGCACAACCACAATCAAATTCTCCGTCCGAATACCATATTCTCCCGTGCGATAAACGCCTGGCTCGTCCGAACAAACATTCCCTAAACGCAGTGGGGCAGGGTTATTATCGGTTTTGAAGCCCTGTGGACCTTCGTGGCAACCCAAGAAATGCCCAACGCCATGTCCCGTGCCGTGTCCGTATAAAATACCTTCCGACCACAAAAACTGCCGTGCCAAAACGTCCAACTGGTTGCCTCGTGTGCCTTTGGGGAACTTAGCCCTCGCCAAAGCGATATGCCCTTTGAGCACCAATGTGAAGTCGTGTTTCACGTTTGCAGGAATCTGTTTTTCGTCCCCAAGCCAAACGGTGCGTGTAATATCGGTCGTGCCTTCCAAGTACTGTCCGCCCGAATCCAAGAGCAACACATTATTTAATTGAATCGTTGCACAATCGTCTTTTTTGGCTGCATAATGCACGATGGCACCATTCGCAGCAAAGCCCGCAATCGTCCCGAACGACTCCATCACAAAAGTGGGTTGCGTTGCCCGCAAAGCGTACAATTTTTCCATCAAATCCCACTCGGTCAAGGTACTATTGTGGGGCAATTCTTCGTCCAACCACTTGAAAAACCGCGTCAGAGCAACGGCATCGTATATCATCGCCTGCTTTTCGCCTGCCAATTCCACCTCATTTTTCATACATTTCATAATCTGGATAGGCGAGGGGACATTTATATATTGTGCCTGAGACGAAATGGATTCAAAAAGTGCTTCGTTCAGTTTGGTTCCATCGAACATAACTCGCCCTTTCAGCGTACCTAAAAAATCATAAATACTCTCGTATGGTTGCACGGTTACGCCAATTTTTGCAAGGTAGTTTTGGGCATCTTTGTCGGTAATTTTTTCGCTATCGGCAAACAAAATGCACTGCGTAGGTGTTATGAGTAGATACGAGATAAATAACGGGTTGCATTCCACGTCTGCGGCACGGATATTCAACAGCCACGCAATCTCGTCCAACGCCGATATAACATACGAATCGGCCTTTTCTTCGCTCATCACATCACGCACCCACTGCATCTTGCTCGTTGCACTTTCACCCGCATATTTTTCTGCATATTCATATAATTGTGTCGTTGGAATTTCGGGACGATTATTCCACAAAGGACGAATCAAATCCACGCTATGCACCGCAATTTCGCATTTTTGTAACTCCGTTTTGAGGGCTTGAAAATCAACGTAGGTGTACATTTTCGGATTGATGCCGATGGTGCAATTGCCATTGGGCTTATTTTTGCTGAGCCATTGGTTGACCGTCAAACAATCCACATCGGATGCTCGCATAAGCCCTATTGTAGAGCCTTCCAACTCCTTTTCGGCCTGCAAATAAAAACGTGAATCGGTCCACAAATAGGCTTCCGCAGTGGTTACAACCAAGGTGCCACTTTCGCCTCTAAACCCACTGAGCCATTTCATTTCCTTCCAATGCTTCGCAATATATTCGCTGGCGTGAGGGTCAGAACTTGGCACAATATACGCCCATAAATTGAGGGACTTCATGAGTGTCCGCAAACTTTCCAAACGGGTTACAATTTCTTTCATATCTTTTTAATTTATTTACGAATACAAAAATATCAATTAGTATATTTGATTATCGCTGTTGCTTTGGACTTTTTCAAGTCTTCGGCATTAATAATTTTCTGTTTTTTCTTCACATAAAGCGTTATTAAAGGATTATCTTCACACCACAAACTCTCCAAACTCATATTATGGCTTACATCCAAAGAGGAAATTTGATTTTTTGAACAATACAAGCCACTCAAATCTTTATTGTTACTTACGTCCAACTCAGAGAGGTTATTTCGTGAGCAGTCCAATTCCAATAATCCTACATTTTTAGTTACATCTAACGAAGATAAACTATTGATATTGCAGTTCAGCAGGGTAAGTTCTATATTATTGCTTACGTTCAACGATGATAGTTGATTTTTGGAGCAGTCACATTCCAACAGTCCGACATTTTTGCTTATATCCAACGATTTGATTTGGTTGTCGTTACAATACAGAATTTGCAATTCTTTATTTTTACTTACTAACAAAGAGGAAATTTGGTTATCGTAGCATCTCAACTCTGTCATTTTCATATTGACACTTACGTTTAGTTCTGTGATTTGATTTCGGGAGCAGTCCAAGACCTGAAGAGCCAGATTTTTGCTCACATCTAATGCGGTTAGTTTATTTCGCGAACAGTCTAATATCTGCAATTTGACATTATTATGTAGGTCTAACGAGGGCAACAGGTTATCATAGCACCATAATTCTGCCAATTTGTCGTTTTTGCTCACATCTAAGTTGGATAACTTATTATCTAAGCAGGAGAGTGAGGTCAATAGCGTGTTGTTGCTGACATCTAAAAAGGTCAATTTATTCGTAAAGCAAAATAATCGATTCAATTTTGTGTTCTTACTAACATCTAAAGCCGTCAAATTGTTGAATGAACAAGCCAAGTATTCTAATTCTGTGTTTTGGCTTACATCTAACACCGACAATTGATTCAGGGAGCATAATAACTTCTTTAATGCCTTATTTTTAGTCACGTTCAAAGTATGAATCATGTTGTATGAGCAATTTAAAATTTCCAATTTGGTAAAATACTCGATGCCTTTTAGAGAGGTTATATTACCGATTTCGTTCCATTCGCCCGATATGTCCATTTCTGTTACCTGAGCGACTTCTGCCAAAGATAATATATCGTTGTTATCTGTATCATATTGTCGGCAAAATTCAATAAAGTCTTCATCGTCCATCACAGCAAATATATTTACTTCTGTATGTTCCTCATTTGCTTTTTTGACAGAGTTAGCATTTTCCTTTACAGGAATGATTTCTTCATTGTTCGTTTCATATTGAACGGACTTTTTTTTCGCCATGCCACAAACACATAAGCCGATAAACACTAAAAAGACCAAAAACTTTTTCATTGTATCTTATTTTTAAATATTAAACCAAGGTAAAAAACATTCTCATTTGCATTTTTTATTCTATACAAAAATCTGCAATACTAACTTGCAAACTTATAAAAAATATCAAAAAAAAACAAATTACTTTTATTTGTAGTTTTTGTTTTAAACTTATCCATGCGTTTTGCATACTTTTCTTTTGCTTTCTGAAAATTAAAACGTATTTTTGTCTAAAATTGTTGTGTGAAAAATATGTATCGGAAAAATGTTGTTTTGGCGATTGCTTGTTATCTGTTTTTCTGCTTGTATGCAGAGGAGATGCCTGTCGGTTATTATGCCGAGATTGATGGCAAGCAAGACACAGCCCTGCGAACAGCCCTTGCAATGATACTTAATGCCGATAGTGTGAAGGAGTTTAAGTATGGCAGTGGCAAGAATAAAACGTGGCATATTTTTTACTATACAGATAGAAATGAAGCGGATAATTCGGTGGTAGATATGTATTCTAATAATGTGCGTTACTTTGATACGGCCAACCTTTTTGTCTCGGTGAAAGGGTGCGACATAGAGCATACCTTGCCAAATTCGTGGTGGGGTGGAAAGGCTGGAAATGCTACTGCCTACACAGATATACATCTGCTGGTGCCTGCCGATTTTTCTGCCAATCGTTCCAAAAGTAATATGCCACCTGGGTATGTTGGTGGCAAGCCGAAGTTTGACAATGGGGTTATGCGAAACGGAATGCCCGCTACGGTGGGTTCGATTGCCTATCCAAAGGCTTTAAGCAAGGTTTTTGAGCCGTCTGATGACTACAAAGGCGATTTTGCTCGGATGTATTTTTACACGGCGACTCGTTACGAACGCACGGCAGTTGCGAAGGATATAAAAGATGCGGTTTTGGCACTTGATACGGCGAGCGGAAAATTTGATTTCTTGCCTTGGTTGCTTCAGGTGTTGCTTGAATGGCACCGTTTAGACCCCGTGAGCAACAAAGAAATGGTGCGAAATAATACCGTCTTTGAGTGGCAACGCAACCGCAATCCCTACATCGATTTTCCCGAATTAGTGGAATATATTTGGGGCAACAAAAAGGGCGAAAAAGTCGTTTTAACACAACTTAAA
>JAEELX010000002.1 GCA_016282955.1 Paludibacteraceae bacterium
CTACTATACTTCGATTAGGCAGCGAGAGCATAAGAATTGTTGCCAGTTAACTATTGAAGATGATATTTACGAGCGTATCTCCAAGGCTCGGCATGCTTACATACCTCATCTACCTGCTGTCAAAACCAAATAGCCCCGATATGTTTTGCGAAGATAGATAAAATTATTGTTTTTGCACAAAAATTCAAATAAAGTGGAAAAATATGCAAAAAAGTGTGCTAATTTGCTAAAAGTATTATACAAAAATGCGTACATTCCTTTGATTTGTTGAGTCCAGATTTGCATATCTCACAAAAAAGTTGTAAATTTGCGACATTATCGCTTCCATGAGTAAGTGAAAAAAGAGATTGATGTAGGATTTGTGACGGGAGTAGAATAATTAAATTAGGTATTTTAAAATTAGACGGTAACCTTGAAAATAAATTGTAATGAAATCTTCCATCCGCTTTTATAACGACCGCGAGGTGCGGGCTGTCTGGGACGAGGAACACAGCAAATGGTGGTTCTCGGTCGTTGATATTGTTGCCGCCATCACTGAAAGCCCAAATCCGAGAAAATACTGGAGCGTACTCAAAACCCGACTAAGAAAGGCTGGAAACGAGTTGACTACAAAATGTTGTCAACTCAAAATGACCGCTGCCGACAGCAAAAAATACGCTACCGATTGCTTTTCGCAAGACGATATAAATGAATTGGTGAAACTTATCCCCAGCAAAAAAACTTCCGACTTCCTCGATTGGTTCACTTACAGCGACAACACCATCGATGGGAAAAGTCGCAAGAAGGCATACGAGTTTATGGAAAGTCATCTGGTTGCGAACAAGGATATTGGCACCACCAAAGGTTTGCAGCAGATTCATGCCTACTTGTTTGGAGGTTTGTATGATTTTGCGGGTCAAATCCGCACCAAAACCATATCGAAAGGCGGTTTCACTTTCTGCCTTGCTCAATACCTACCCCAAGCCTTACAGACCATTGACGAGATGCCCGAAACCACCTTTGATGAGATTGTGGACAAATATGTGGAGATGAATGTGGCACACCCGTTTATGGAAGGTAATGGTCGTAGCACCCGCATTTGGTTAGATTTAATCCTGAAAAAACGATTGAAACGATGCGTCGATTGGAGTAAAATCAACAAAAATGACTACCTTCGTGCCATGGAGCAAAGTGCCACCGATAGCGAAGTCATTCGACAACTGTTAGCGGGAGCCCTCACCGACCAAATCGACGACCGCGAGCTGTTTATGAAAGGCATTGACTATTCATACTATTACGAACAATGAAAAATAATGAACAATGTACAATAGAATGCTAACCTATGAATAATAGGCAAAGTGGATATTTCAGGTATCTAAAATGTCTATTTGCCGTATTTTTCAAACTCAAAATGCACTATTTTACAAATTTTAGCATATTCAAAACGCACTATTTATCATTCAATTTGAATCACTTCTGGCGAAACTGTTTGATAGTCAGGCATACAATCACCAATATCGGCACCCGTATAAGTTGGATCACAAATTGTATAAACTTTATCTTTCCACCTAAAATGCCAACCGTAGTATTGATTATCTGGAAAAACAACTGCGGTGGCAAGATGTCCGGGATAGTAGAGTAAGACAGCCTCTAATCCCAATAATTCACGCACTAGTATAGAGTAGAAAATAGAACGATCTTCACAATCCGAATAAGGATAAAAGAGTGTTTCATCGCCAAACAAAGGGCGTTCGTAGCCAAATTGGTCGCCATCTGTTTGATAAGAAAATGCGGTTTGCACAAAGTTTAGAAGCATATTTGCCGCATCTTTTACTGATTTGCCCGCTATTTCTCGTTTGAGAACAGGATACAATGACGCTTTCGTTTCGTCTGAAAGAGAGGCAGCGGAATAATAATCCCAACTCGTACTCAACGGATACTCATTGTAAAAATCAATCAAATTTTTATTTACAACAAAGGTTGCTTTCATTGACGGATAACGAACAGAGGCGATGGTGCGTTGGGGTGCAGGTTGAAAATCTAAATTAGGCGATTTAGTTAGTCGCAAAGAAGGAATTTGTTCATTTGGAAACTCTTTTTCAAAAATATAAAAGGACTGTTTCTCACCACTTTTTCCAAATATCCAATACTTCTGTCCATCTAAATCAAAGTAAGAATAGCCATATAAACTCGCTTTGAGGGGAACCAATAAGTAAAAACGATCGCTCGTGCGAGCAACACGTGTAGAATAACCCGATTGGGTTAAAATATACATTTGCATTATCACTGCTTCATTGGATTGTTTGGAGCCATAGAATGTTTGTGTGAGCGTTTGCACAAGATTGATATAACCCCAATCGCCAAGTTGCAACTCGTCGCGTAAGCGTAAACAATCGGCTATTACATCATCATAAGCGGAGTTAGATAAATGATTCCACATGGCTGTTGCTGCGGGTTCGCTAACGGCAGATAATGTGTATTTGAGAGCATCATTAAGATGAACGGCACAAGACGTTCCATGAAACGTAAACTTGAATTGCGGTTTGTCGTCTTTCAGAGGCTCACTTATCGGTACAATAGGCTCGGGTTCATCATACGGCACAATGGAAATTACCGATTTGCAGTTAATCTCATTGAGAGTTGGAGGTGTTTTATCCATTTTGACTGCTGGCTTGGGTGGATCTTGGTCTTTGGGCTTTTGTAAAGCACCAAACGACTTGCTCAAAGTCCACTTTTGTGCCATATAAGTTGCATACTCGGCATTGATTTTTCGGCGATAAGCGTCATATTCTTTCTGTTTTGCCGACTTAAAGTTTTGATACTTTGTTTGTTGGGCGACTTTATATTGCTCAAATGTCTGCTTTTGGGCAAAAATAGACAGAGGTAATAAAACCACTAAAATAACTAATCTTCTTTTTTCCTTTTCCATACAAAACCAAATTTTAAATTTACAGACGGAGCGAATAATTTATTTATTATATCATATGAAACACCCATATTAAAAGTTAAAAAAAACATAGTATCAGGATTGTCCGAAATATCATAACCTATTTGCATTAAGAACCCATGACTAAAAATCTCTCGCTCAATATCTTTTTTCGCCTTAGGGAGATATTTTTTCATAGAAATTATAGTACCATATCCAC
>JAEELX010000003.1 GCA_016282955.1 Paludibacteraceae bacterium
TATAGAAATCATCGTAAGTTTTTTCAAATGATTTAGATTGTTGGCTAATGTATTGATACATACGAATGGCATACGGAGAATTTAATTTTTTACATACTTCAAAATTAACTTCCTGAAATCCTTTTGCAAAATTCGTAAATAATTCGTAAACTTTTTCATTCATATAAAACTCTATTTTTCCTGTACCTTTTTCAATACTAAAAGTCGATATAAATGAGGTCCTAAACACATCTCCTTCTGGTGTTTTAAATCTTATTTCTTTCAATCTCAACTTTTCAAATGCTTCGTAAATACGTAAATAATTTCTATTTACATCTATTTCTTTAATATGAATATTAAAAAGGCGAGTTGAAAATTTTTTTTCATCAATTACTTCTTTTCCTCCAACTATTTCCGCTTTTATAAGATTTTGCTTTTCTTCCTTAATACATTTTATAATAAGAGTTATAATTCTTTGCATATATATGTTTGATGAATATGCAAGTTCTGCTAAAAGTGAACTTTGTTCAATGTTTTCATTTTTCATAATCTCAAAAATTTACATTGTATTTTATTATTTTCCAATCTTTATCATCAACGGGAGATGGTCGGAATAGCCGTCATTGTATTTGAAGCCGATGAAAGTGCGTTTGGGTTTTACGCCCATGTATTTTTCGTCCTGTTCCACCAACCAATCGGCCATAAAAATCTGATAACTAATTGTCTCTAAAAGGGCTTTTGAACAGTATGCTTGGTCCAAAAACGACCACTCATCTTTGTATTTGTAGGTGCCTCTGATTTCGCCTTTTGGTTCAAAAGTGATGTTGGTCATCTTGTCCAAATCGTTGCTCGGGTCGCAGTTCATATCGCCCATAACGATTATTTTGGCATTTTCGTCTCGATTTAAGATGCTATCTATCTGATTTTGAATGGTTTTCTTCACGATTTGACGTTTTAGTTCGGTTTCTTTTGCACCACCCAACTGCGAAGGCAAATGGCAAGCAATGAGAAAAATCGTATCGCCTTCGATAGCCGCTTTTACGTACAATAAATCACGCGTTTTGGAGTTGTTGGGCAGGTTGATTTTGATGGGAAAATTTTCTATAATTTTTGCTCTTTGACCGTACAAAACAGCAACGTCTATGCCTCGTTTATCTTCGCTTTCGTAGTGTAAAATCTTGTATTTGCCTTGCAGTTGCTTGCATAAATCCTCCAAAACCTTTCTGTTTTCAATCTCCATCAGCCCAATCATATCAAATCCTTCCCATTTTCCAGCACTTGTAATCACTTGTGCAATGCGACTTACTTTTTTCTGATATTTGCCGTAGGTCCAGTGTCGCTTGCCTTCGGGCGTAAATTCTCCATCGGATTTAATGCTGTCTTTTTCGATGTCAAAAAGGTTTTCAACATTGTACGAAAGAATGTTAATTTCTGCATTTAAAGTGTTGAAAAACAGCAAGAAAAATACGATTATTTTAACATTTTTACGCATTCTTTTAGTTCTTTGATAAAAATATCAATTTCTTCTTTTTCGTTGTAAAAAGCGAAGGAAATCCTTGCCGTTCCAGGCACTTGCAGATAATCAATCAGCGGTTCGGCACAATGATGACCCGTGCGAATGGCGATGGATTTGCTGTCTAACAAAAGTCCAATGTCAAACGGCTGAATGTCCGCAACATTGAACGAAACGATGCCATACTTTTCAACGCCTTGCCCATAAATCTTGATTTCATCGATTTCTTTGAGTTTTTCTTCGGCGTATTGCGTCAGTTCTTTTTCGTATTTTTCGATGTTGTCAATGCCGATGGATTCAACGTATTCGATGGCTTTTCCAAAGGCGTAAGTATTGATGAAATCGGGCGTTCCGGCTTCAAAACGATACGGCAATTTGTTGTAGGTTGTTTTTTCAAACGTAACTTTTTCTATCATTTCACCACCACCCCAGACGGGTTTCATTTTTTGCAACAATTCTTCTTTTCCGTACAAAACTCCCAAACCCGTCGGACCGTACATTTTGTGCGAACTCATCACAAAAAAATCGCAATTCAACTCTTGCAAATTAACCTTTTTATGCGGTGCCGACTGTGCTCCGTCAACGCACACAAGAATATCCTTTTTTTTGCATTCTTTTACGATTTCATCGACAGGATTACAAATGCCCAACACGTTGCTGATTTGTGCGATGGAAACGAGTTTGGTATGCTCATTTATCAACGATTTGAACGACTCAAAATCGAGCGTTAAGTCCGATTTCAACGGAATAATTTTGAGTTTTGCACCCGTTCGTTCGCACAGCATTTGCCAAGGGACGATGTTGGAATGGTGTTCCATGTAAGAAATGATGATTTCATCGTCTTTTTGAATCAGTTTATTTTCCTCCAACAGATGTGCAATTGTGTTGATTCCATCGGTCGTTCCTTTGGTAAAAATGATTTCGTTTTTGCTTTTTGCCCCAAAAAAACTCGCCACTTTTTCCCTCGCCCATTCGTGGTTTTGTGTCGCCAAATTGCTCAAATAATATACGCCACGATGAATGTTGGCATTGCAATTTTCGTAGGCAAATTGGATGGCATTAATGACCACTTGTGGCTTTTGGGCAGTGGCAGCATTGTCAAAATAAATGAACGGCTTGTTATTTATTTTTTTAGCAAGTATCGGGAAATCGTTTCGGTTCATTATGGGTCGTATTTACTTTTTTTGATTATTTGTTTTGCATCGCCTTCTGCCATCACTTCTTGGATGGTCGCCTTTCGGTTGTAGTAAAAATAACTTTCAATGACTTTCATCCCCATCCACGTTCCAAGTCGACCCGGCGATTCTTGCGAAATCTCGGCTGTAAAAGGTCCATCATTGAGGTAAGAATTGATGAGCAGATGGTCGTTTTTGAACAAATCACCTTTCTCAATCACCTTATTCCAAATCGGACGCTCATATTCTCTGCACCACTTGACTTGCTCTTCGGTGTAACCCATTATTTCGGCTTCGGATTTTTCGGGAAAAAGCAGTTGCAAAAGGTACATAATCTTGCCACGATAAAGCATCTGTTCTATAAGTCGGTGTTCGGTGCTAGTGTAAGGAATGTTTTTGAATAAATACGCACTGACGATGTCCAACGAAACGCACTCTTTCTTCATCGTTTTTTTCTGATATTCGTAAACAACCTGACTATATAGTGGGTAATCGCTGCCTAAATACATATCCACACCTACCGCGATATTATCCTCAAAGAAGTAAATCGAGGCATTAAAACCCGACAAGAAAAAGTAGATTTTCGGCAGAACAAACTCGGGGTACAAGTAGCTTATTTTTGAAAACGCACTGTTCAGTTCCTGCTGAATGGTGTCAATGTTTTCGTACTCCGCTTTGGCGAGTTGGTTGGTTTGCTTAAATTGGTAGATTGTGTCCTCCAAAAACTTCGGAAGAGCCTCTACCATGTACGCTGTATCGTAGGTTCGGATGCCCAAAATATCTTCCATAAAATAGGGCATAAAATCACTTTTGTACAACTCTCGCACTTGCTCTTGGGCGTTGCTTTCGTTAACAGCCAATAGTTGCTGGTCAAAGCGAACGATTTCGATTTGTTTTTGTTCAATCTCTTTTGGGAAATAGTTTCTTTTCCCGCAACTTATCAACAACAAGCACGCAAGTAGTGCCAACAAACACTTATTTTTCATAAATTTTTCCATCTTGTATTTCAATTATTCTATCACTTTTCTGAGCCAATTCTTTGTCGTGTGTCACGATGACAATCGTTTTTTTGTATTCATCACGGATGTTCCAAAGTATGTTTTGCAATTCGATTTTGTTTTTGCTATCCAAACTGCCCGTTGGTTCGTCTGCAAGGATGATTTTTGGGTTCATGATGAGCGAGCGAATGACAGCGATGCGTTGCTTTTCGCCACCTGAGAGTTGATTCGGCTTATGTTCCAAGCGGTGGTTGATGTTAAGTTTGGTCGCTATCTCTATCGCCGTTTTTTGATACTCTTTGATGTCTTGTTTGGCGATATAAACGGGAATGAGGATGTTTTCGAGAGCCGTAAACTCAGGAATCAGTTGGTGTTGCTGAAAAATAAAACCAATGTTGTAGTTTCGCACTTTTGCCTTTGCTTCTTCGCTAATGTCAAAAACATTTTGCTCACCGTTAATGCCTAAAAAACTGCCATTTTGCTTGGCATTAGTTGGTGCATCAAGCAAGCCGAGAATCTGCAAAAGAGTCGTTTTGCCCGCACCACTTTTGCCGATAATACTTACAATTTCGCCTTCTGCAATGTGCAAATTGATGCCTTTGAGCACCTCCACAGAGCCGTAATTTTTGTATATGTTTTTCGCTTCAATCATATCTTTTCAATAATTTCAATGGCTTTTTCAAGGATGTCATCTTTGCCTTCATTCACGCAATTAACCTCTATCCAAGGCATTATTCCGTCTTCAATGCTCTTTTTTTCCACATCTAACATTCGTACGCTCGAAAATCGTACCAACCAACCATTCGGCATCTCATAACTCATCGGAATACCTCCTCCTCCACCCGATTTTCCACCTATAATTCGCACGTTTTTTAAATACCGACAAGCGTTGATGAAATAATTGGTTGCCGAGTAACTATGTCGGTTGCACAAGACAATCACGGGACGTTTCCATTTATTTTTGCTTACATCTTTTTTGATGTACATTTCACTCAGTTCCGAAAAATCGTTGTGGTTTTTGCCCGTTTTATGCTGGATATAACCGACATGCACGTCTTCGTCCGTAAAAATAGAGGCTAACTTTTCGGCATTAGTCAATGCACCTCCACCATTATTACGGACATCTAATATAATTGCTTTACAATCAGCAAAATACGTTAAAATATAGTAGATATTGGCCTCTGAAAATTTGTCTGAAAAGGAACTATAAGAAATGTAACCGATACTGTCATGGATGATGTCGTACTGCATGCTACTTATTGATTTATAATCAGTTAGATATTTTTCTTTGATAATATCCCAGTTATAATTCTTGGGATATTTTTCGAACCATTTTCTGCAAATGTAGTATTCAAAAGACGTGAAGATATTGACATGTCCATCGTTCAGCGTATCAAGCAATTCGCAGCATAAATCAAAAAGTGCAAACTCATCATCAGCGGCTATTTTATTGGCTTTTTCGAGGTATTCGGGCAGAAGTTCTGACCATGTTGGGCATTTTTCCTCAATAAAACAATACTTCGTGTCAATCATATTCCACAAAGCCTCAATGTTCCCTTGTGGTGTATTTGGGTAATCCAATTCGCTTTCCACCTTGCAACCCCAGCAAGCAATCAGCACAAATATGTATAGAATTTTTGATTTCATAACGTTTTATATTCGTAACAAAAAATAAGTCCAACAACCAAATTTACCATATTGCGTTCCATTGTTATATTTTTCCCGAAAGTGTGGTTGTAATTATGATTTATACCCACTTTCACTCCGACTTTGTTGAAGATGAAATCGACCGAAAATTCTTGTTTGATGTTTTGACGATTCCAAAGTCCTGCCAATCGAAAGTTTTTTCCAATGTTGTCCGTTTCGTTATAGATCTCGTTAATTACTTCGTAATAATTTTGCCAATAATCCAACAAATAATCGGTTCCAACGACATTCCATTTCAAATCGTAATTGAATCGGTATTTTTTCTTACGAACAAGCGTATAATCCAATTTCAAAAATGCCGATAAATCCAAACCAACATCCGTTGAAAACGGCTTATTCACGTTATTGATTTGAAAACGAAAATGCCAGTCAAAATTAACAATCGGCGATACGAACAAATTAAAATTTTTAATATCCACTGCTTTATACAACGGTCCCCATTCGGTATGCAAATAAACGGCTCGAATTAAGTTTGATTTCATCGGATTATACATTTGTGCAAAGCCCGCCTCAAAACCACCTTCGTGCGACCAATTCGGAATTTCTTCTTTCTTTTTGCGGAAAGGTTGAAACCATTCGTTGCTCAAACCGATATAAATCCCATCGTAAATCAACGGACTGAGATAACTATCAACCTGTTCGATATATCCCGATTTTATTCGCAAGAAATCCGTATGTGGCAAGCCTTGAGAAAAACCGTCCAACGAACATAAAAAAAGGCACAATATAATATGTACTATTTTTTGTTTCATATTGTTGTTAAAAATCGTTTCCCATCTTCTTCCTCCAACCTCCAAAAAACACTATCTTCTGGCAGAATATCTTTGATGAGGTTCGGCCACTCGATAAAACAATACTGGTTGGAATACAGATAATCTTCAATGCCAATATCCATCGCCTCTTGCATGTTTTTCAAACGGTACAAATCAATGTGATAAATTTCTTGTTTGTCTTGCGTCTCGTAAACATTGACGATCGAAAAAGTCGGACTGTTCACATAATCCACAACATGCATCTCCTCGCAGATTTGCTTGATGAGTGTCGTTTTGCCAACTCCCATCGGTCCGTCAAAACAAAAAATACGTTTGTTGCTTTCCTTGATGAGCGTAACAATATCTACACGTTTGCCCTCTTGTGTTTGCAGAAAAATGCTTTCGTTATTTTTGATTATCTCGTATTTCATTCGGCGAATATACAAAAATTATGCTTCGTTGCCATGAAAATGTTGATAAATTATTTCGGCTTTTTTGTTTCCGCAAATCTCAGCCAACTCTTTCAACTCCGCATTTTTGATTTTATTTATCCCTTTGAAATGTTTCAAAAGTAGTTGCTTTGTATTGATGCCGATACCTTTAATTTCGTCCAATTCACTTTTAACTTGTGCTTTGCTCCGTTTCTGGCGATGGAAACTGATGGTAAAACGGTGCACCTCATCTTGTATTTGTGCCAAAAAATGGAATAGCTCGTCGTTGGGACTCAAACTTATTTCTTGGGCTTCTTCGCCATAGATGAGCGTGTTGGTCTTGTGGTGTTTGTTCTTTTTGAGTCCCAAAACAGGAATATCCAAACTCAGTTCGTGCAGTCCTTTTTTGATGGCATTCATTTGTCCCAAACCACCGTCCGCAATAATCAGGTTCGGCAGTTCGGTATTTTCTTCAATCGCTCGCGAATATCTTCGATGGATTATTTCTTGCGTGCTGCCATAGTCGTCTGCACCGATAATGGTTTTGATGATATATTTTTTGTAATCTTTTTTGCTCGCTTTGGCATTTTTATAAACCACACAACAGCCAGTCGAGTTACTACCTTGAATGTTTGAAATATCAAAACTCTCAATATGGTTCGGCAACGTGGGCAGTTGCAATAGTTGTTGCAGTTTTTCCAAAATACGTTTGGATTTATTTTCGGAATTTTTCTTGTCGTTGATTCGGACGGCTTCGTTTTTGTATTCAATGGCAGTCTTGTTGGCAATATCCAAAATCTGTTTTTTGTCGCCAATCTGTGGTATCTTGGCATTGATGTTTTCTTGCACAAAATCGGGCATAAACGGTACAAGAATGTTTTTCGCTTCGCTCCCCAGCAACATCCGCAACTCCATGATGGCGTGCGACAAAATCTCTTCCTTTTCAGCGTTCCGTTTCTTGTACTCAATCACTTGCCCTTGCACGATACTTCCGTTATGGATTTTGAGCATCGAAATATATGCCGTTTCGTCTGTTTCTTCGTAACCAAAAACGTCCAAATCGGTAATGTTTGTCTCGCAAATGATAGTCTTGCTCCGAAACTTTTCTAGCAGTTGAATCTTTTTGTACAAATCGTCTGCCTGTTCGTATTCCATTTTTTCAGACGCCAATCGCATTTTTTGATTCAGTTCGTGGATAATCACTTGCCCATCGCCTTGAATGATTTTTTTAACGTCCTCAATGTATTTGAGATATTCTTCTTCGCTAATTTTATCTTCACAAACACCACAGCATTTCTTGATATGATATTTCAGGCAAACTTTGTATTTATGTTGAGCAATTTTTTCTTTGTCCAAAACCTGTGCACATGTCCGCAACGGATAAAGTTGATAAATGATTTGTAATAACAAGTCCAATGCATACCCAAACGTAAAGGGACCAAAAATCTCCCCTTTATACTTTTTTGTGTTCCGCACCTTGATTACACGCGGATAATTTTCTTTGGTGATTAAAATTTTCGGATAACTCTTGCCGTCTTTGAGCAAGATGTTATACTTGGGTTGAAACTTTTTGATTAAGTTGTTTTCCAACAAAAACGCATCTTGCTCGGATGTCGTTACGATATACCGTAAGTCGCAAATCTCAGAAACCAATCTTCGCGTCTTGATGGTTTGTCGGTCGTGTTGAAAATAACTCGAAACGCGTCTTTTTAAATTCTTTGCCTTCCCGACATAGATGATTTTATTGTGGTTATCAATGTACTGATATACGCCCGGTTGTTCGGGGATATATTTTATTTTTTCTACTATGTCCGAATGCTTTGCCATCTATAACTTAATGAGCGACATCACGTCAACGCCTTGTTGAATTTTATCGCGTCCTTGCAACGCAGTTATCTCAACAATAAAATTGACATAGATTTTTTTCACATTACATTTCTTCACCAACTCAATGGCCGCATTGATTGTTCCGCCTGTTGCCAACACATCATCATGTATAAGCACGACATCATTTTCGTTTATAGCATCAACATGAATCTCGATTTTATCCTTGCCGTACTCTTTTTCGTACTCTATGCCGATAGTTTGAAAAGGCAACTTCCCCGGTTTGCGTGCTGGAACAAAACCCGCTCCAATTCCCATAGCGATGGCTGGTGCAAAAAAGAACCCACGCGACTCCAATCCAACCACTTTGGTTATATTGCAGTTGGCATAGTGAGTCCCGATTAAACTCTGCAACTCTTTCAACTGTTGAGGATTAGATAGCAAAGGAGTTATGTCCGCAAAACTTACTCCCGGCTTCGGAAAATTTTCAATGCTTCTAATTGACTGTTTTAATAAATCTATACTCATAACTTTTTATTTTTCTTATGTTCCACGTGGAACATTTTATTTAACGTCCAAATTTTACGAGTAGCACATTTATATCATTGGGGCTAACTCCCGGTATTCGCGATGCTTCCAAAATTGTCTTTGGTTTTATTGCATCTAATTTTTGTCGCGATTCAGTTGACAATGATAATATGGTGCTATATTCTATGTTGTGTGGAATTTTTATATTTTCCAAACGGTGCATCTTATTGATAGTAATTTGTTCCCGCTCAATATAACCTTTGTATTTTATGTTAATTTCGGTTTCTTCCATAACCTCGTTTTGAACTCGTTCGATATTGTCCACATAATTTTGCAATGCAGAAATCTGTGCTGTCAAAGAAAAGATATTAATATTCGGTCGTAAAATCAAATCCGATAGTTTGCTCGGTTGATGGATAGGACTTTCTTGTATGCTCTCCAAAAAAACATTTATTTCATTTGGCTTAATCGTTTGATTGCTCAAAAAATCTTCTAAGTTTTTAATCGCCGTTTGTTTGTATTGGAAAAGTTGTTCGCGATACGAATCCACCAAACCAATCTCCATCCCTTTGGGGGTTAACCGCAAATCGGCATTATCCTGTCGCAACAAAATCCGATATTCTGCCCGCGAGGTAAACATACGATACGGCTCGTCCACACCTTTGGTTACCAAATCGTCAATCAAAACACCGATATAACTTTCTTCCCGTTTTAACACAAATTCGGATTGTCGGTTGATTTTGCGGTGTGCGTTGATGCCTGCAATAATTCCCTGACCTGCTGCTTCCTCGTAACCAGTCGTACCATTGATTTGTCCCGCAAAAAATAAATTTTGCACAATCTTGGTTTCGAGCGTATGATATAATTGTGTCGGGTCAAAAAAGTCATATTCAATCGCATAGCCTGGACGGTAGAGGATACAATGCTCCAAACCTTCGATGGTGTGCAAAGCGTTCATCTGATATTCGAGCGGGAGCGAACTGGAAAAACCATTCACATAATACTCGTTGGAATCAACACCTTCGGGCTCCAAAAAAAGTTGATGGGCTTCTTTTTCGGCAAACGTTACAATCTTGGTTTCAATGCTTGGACAATATCGCGGACCGATACTTTTGATTTGACCGTTGTACAGCGGCGAGAACGATAACCCTTTTCGCAACTCTTCGTGTGTTTGGGTGTTGGTGTAGGTAATCCAACAACTCATCTGCTTTAACGATTTTTGCTGTATGTCGGAAAAAGAAAATTTCCTGCGGTCTTCGTCTCCTTTTTGTTCTACTAATTTGCTGAAATCAATACTGCGTTTGTCCAATCGTGCCGGCGTACCCGTTTTCAACCTGCCTGTAGTAAAGCCTAACGCTTTGAGTTGCTCGGTGAGAAAATACGACGAAGGCTCGGCAATTCGTCCACCTTTGATTTGCACTTCGCCAAAATGAAGCAAGCCATTCAAAAAAGTACCATTCGTCAAAACGACGGCTTGACAATGAACCTTCACACCCAATGCGGTTTCAACGCCACAAATTTTATTATCTTTGATGATAAGTTTCGTTGCCGTGTCTTGCCAGAGGTAGAGGTTGTCAATATGGGTAAGCGTTTCAATCCACTCCTCAATAAATTTTTTGCGGTCGCTTTGACTTCGCGGACTCCACACGGCTGGACCTTTACTTTTGTTGAGCATCCGAAATTGAATCGACGAGTTGTCCGTAACTTTCCCCATTTCACCACCAAGTGCATCAATCTCGCGTACGATTTGTCCTTTGGCGATTCCACCGACTGCCGGATTGCAACTCATCTGCCCGATGGTGTTCATGTTCATCGTTATCAGCAACGTCTTGCTCCCCAACTTCGCACAAGCACACGCGGCTTCACAACCTGCGTGCCCCGCACCAATCACGACAATATCATAGTTAAATTCCTGCATCGTTCAATTTACTGTTTGCAAAGGTGGGACAAAAGCCCCCTCAAGATGTTTTATATCCAAAATTTTGGTCGCACTATTATCCAACAAAACGCTGATGATGTCAAAACGAAGGAACAAATCCAATTCTTTCATCTGGATGTACGCATTGCCCGCAATGACTAAGTTCTTCCGTTTTTGTTGGTCTACATATTCGTAGGGCATTTTTTCGGCGTACGTACTCGTGCGGGTTTTGACTTCAACGATGGCGAGATACGGATCTTTTTTTGCGATGAGATCAATCTCCAAATGACGGAAGTTCCAATTTCGCTCCAAGATAGTATAGCCTTTTTCCAAAAGCAAATTCTCTGCGATACTTTCGCCTAAATGTCCGATTTCATTATGTTTTGCCATCGTTACTGTAATTTGGTTAAACGGGTTGCATCAAAACGCAATAAAACAAACAAAAGTATCGTTGAACCCAACAACGATGAACCGCCGTAACTAAAAAATGGTAGCGGGATTCCAATCACGGGCAACAATCCCAACACCATTCCAACGTTGATGGCTACGTGTATGATGAAAATATAAACGACACAATAACCATAAATGTTTTCAAATTTCTTGCGTTGTCGTTCGGCAATTTTTATCAACCGAAGGATGAACGCTAAGTATATGCCCAGCACAAAAACACTTCCAACAAAGCCAAACTGCTCACCGACCGTACAAAAGATATAATCCGTATCCGATTCGGGCAAGTATTTCAGGGTCGTTTGTGTTCCTTCCAAAAAACCTTTGCCTTTGAATTGTCCAGAGCCGATAGCAATGAGCGATTGACGCGTGTTATATTCTACGCCTTGCGGGTCTTCTTTCATCCGCAAAAACACCTCAATCCTGTTTTTTTGATGCCTGGGAAGATGTTCGAACGCTTTGGGCAAGAAGATAATAGATGCGATGGAACCAACGATAAAAATAATCGCGATTAGGGGTTTAAAATCCCATTTTTTCACGGATTGAACGATAAATATGATTGCGATGAAACCTTGTAAGCCTAATAGAATCCATCGTAAAGGAATGGCAATCCAAATCTTCAAAATAAACGAAACGAGATAAACTAAAAAAGTTGAAATCACAATCAATTTCCCATAAATGGGATTGTTTTTTACGAGGCAATAAAGCCCACAAAGCAAATCAATGATTGCACAAACGACAACCAAACTAACCGTTGCACCGCCACTATTCTCAACTATGACGGCACTATATTTTATGGAAATAATAAACAAAAAAGCAATGTATACTCCCAAGAGGAAAATATCGTACGACATCCCGAAGCGATATAAAGCCAAGAAAAATGCCAAAAAAACGATTGCCGTTCCGAGTTCGCGTTGCCAAAATGCCATAATTAGCATCGGTAAAACGATGACTATCAACATTTTAAATACATCTCGGGTGTCCTTAAACGAAAATTTTACGGAACTAACCAAACTCGCCAACGTGATAGCCGTGATAAATTTTGCAAATTCGGCAGGTTGTATAGCAATAGGGCCAAAGGAAAGCCAAGAGTCGGAACCGCGAACGGAACTTCCCACAAAAGGCGTTATAAGCAAGATGACGATGGTAAAAGCATACAAGAAGTAGGAAGACGTGTCGTAGATACTTTCGTTGGTGATTAAGATGGCTATTGCAGCAACGAAACTAATGCCAATCCACAGCAACTGTTTGCCTACTTTGTTTGAAAGCGAAAACATTTCGGCGGTTTGTTCTGTGTCGTAGTTGGAACTGTATATGGACAAAAACCCGCACACAATAAGTACCAAGTAGAGACCTATCGTGGGATAATCTAACGTTTTCCATATACTGAGACTTCGCTGTTGCATATCAATTATTGATTAAATCCGTGTTGGCAATCCTTTCTACAATCCATGTTCGGCTTACATCCTTGGTGAGGTATTGTTCCATGAGTAACGAAGCAATTGGGCATGCCCATGTGGCACCAAAACCTGCGTTTTCAATGACAACTGCAATCGCAATTTGCGGATTATTTTGGGGAGCAAAACCGATGAAAACGGCATGATCTTTTCCGTGAATGTTTTCAACGGTTCCCGTCTTTCCGCATACATCAACCAGTGGCGTGTGATACCATTTACCCGTACCGTACAACATCACCCGTTTCATCCCATTTTTCACGAGATGATAATAACTTGTATCGCTGATGAGACATTGATGTTTCTCCCATTTCATCGTATTTTCTTTCAACAAATGGGGTGTGATATAAAATCCTTCGTTGGCGATGGTTGCACTAAAATTGGCGAGTTGAAGAGGCGTAACAAGCAATTCTCCTTGTCCAATACTCAATGATTTCACCGTATAAGCATTCCAGTTTTTATGATAGATTTTATCATACGTTTCTACCGATGGAACCGAGCCTTTTGCTTGTTCCAGAATATCTGCTTTGGCAAAAATTTGTCCGAATCCAAAGTCGCGGGCATAATTGTACCATTTCGTAAACTTATCTCTGATGGATTCATCGCGTTTTCGTTTGCTTAAAAAATCCCGAAATAGTTGCCAAAAAAATGGGTTGCAACTTTGCTCAAGAGCATCTCCTACATCGGGCATAGCGTGATGAAAGTGCGTACAGCGAATCGGTGTGGAAGCCCGACCATTGCAAGGATACTTGGTCTTGGGCGTAATAACTCCTTCGTTCAAGCCAAACAAAGCCATCATCGGTTTAATCGTGGAACCAGGAGAGTATTGGGCTTGTGTCGCACGGTTGAGCAAAGGACGGTTGGCATCGTTTTGCAACTGGTTGTACGATGCACGGCTGTTTCCCACCAACTGCTTGGGCGACCAATTCGGGCTGGAAACCAAGGCTAAAACCTCACCAGTACTCGGTTCAATCGCCACTACACTCCCCACCTTATTTGCCAATAATTTTTCCGCCAACAGTTGGAGTTGTAAGTCAAGCGAAATCATAATATCCTTCCCAGAAGTCGCATTCTTATCGTTTTCGCCATTCCGATAACTCCCTTTGATTCGTCCCCTTGAATCGCGAGCCAAACATTCTACGCCTTTTTCTCCCCTCAAAAGCGACTCGTGGCTCTTTTCTATACCACTTTTGCCAATGTAATCGCCCAACGAATAATAATCGCTTTTCTCAATCTCGTTTTGCGAAACCTCGCCGATGTACCCCAAAATATGGCAGGCACAATCGTAAGGATAATCTCGCAACGTACGTTTGACAATATAAATGCCCGGGAAACGGTAGAGCGATTCTTGCAACGGAGCGATGTCTTTGGAAGATAATTGTGCCACCAAAACGTGCGGGATGTTGTTGTTTCTTTTGCGGTCTTTGCGGACACTTTGGGCAAAAAGGCGAAAATCTTCAATCGTTATGTTGCTGATATTGCAAAACGAAAGCGTGTCAAAATTTTTATCTATCTCGTTGACAATCACCGAAATATCGTAAACGGATTGATTCGTAACTAATAATTCACCATTCCTATCGTAAATCAAACCGCGTGTAGGATAAATGGTTTGGCGATAGATGGCATTACTTTCGGCATTCTCTCGGTACGTCTTGTCGATTACTTGCAGATAAAACAAACGAATAATGAATACAACAAAAATCAATACAGTAAAACCATACGTAACATACTTTCGCCGATAGTTTTTGTCATTATTCATTACTTTCTTTTTAAGAAATCTACTCCTACAACAAAGAGAAGCGTTACTAAACCACTAATGATAATTTCTAACAACGTATAAGCAAAATGCTGAAAACTGAACGCCTCCAACAAGAAAACAAGCGTATGGTGTACAAAAACCAAGATAGTGGACAACTGCAAGTATTCTATCTTTCCAAGCACAATACCATTCACTTCTCCATTGATGCGGTCTATATCTGAAATGTTCCTCAATAAAGTCGCACGGACAAAGCCCATCGTAGCACACGCAAACATGTGAACACCCAACGAATTGCTGAAAATGTCAATGAGCAAGCCAATCAAAGTCGCAACAAGAATCTCTTTGTATCGAGCAATCGGGATAGGCAAGTTGAGCAAAATGAGAATATAAATGTATGGATGACAAAAACCGCCGATGTGGAGGTTGTCAACCAAAAAAACTTGTAAAAACAGCAATACAAGTCCGAAAATTATGTATCTAAATTGCTTCATCTTCTATCATTTGTTGCTCTTGAGCATTGAAATTCTTGATTACATACACTTCTGTAATCGATTTATAATCCACAAACAACTTTACGCTTAAAATATGATACGCGTCATCTTTGTCCAAATCCTTTTCGGTTATGATGCCGATGGGGATGTCTTTGGGAAAATTGTACGAATAATCGCTGGTTACAATGGTATCTTTCAGGTGAATAGGAATATGGCGAATGATGTCTCGAATTTGGGTTTCTCGCCAATCTTTGCCGTCCCAACTTACGGTACCGTATATGTCGGTGCCTTTGATTTTACAACTGATTTGCGAACGAGCGTGAATGAGAGGAACAATGAGCGAGAAATGTTCCGAAGTCGTCTTCACAATGCCCACCAAACCATCTCGACTGATGACACCCATCCCTGCCTCAACGCTATCGCGAGTGCCTTTGTTGATGGTGAGATAGTTGTGTTGCTTGTAGATAGAAGTGTTGATGACCTTTGCAGGGATAAAAGCAAAATTCATATCTGCAAAAATATAGGTCGAATCCGCTTGCTCCTCTTGGTAATGGAGTTGATTACGCAACCGATTCACTTCGTGCAATAGGCGAACATTCTCCTCAAATAACTTGGCATTGTCTTTTTTGAGCGATAGGTACCTCCCGATGTTGTGTGTCTGTTGATTCAACACGCCTATCACATGCGAACTATTTGTAAAAAGGACGTAATGCTGATAGGTGCTATTCTTCGAAATCAGCACAAAAGAGATAATTCCTATCACAATCAATAAAAATAAATCTCCAAAGCGTCGTATTAGTTTGGAAAATAAATCCACTTATCGAATCAGATAGCCTACATTATTGATATTTTTCAACGCGATTGCTGTCCCTCTTGCAACGGCGTGCAAAGGATCATCTGCCACGTGGAACGGAATCGTTATTTTCTTCGTCAAACGTTCTGCCAAGCCGTGCAACAAAGCACCACCACCTGTCAAATAAATGCCTCGTGCCACAATATCTGCATATAACTCGGGTGGCGTGTTCTCTAATGCTTGCAGAATCGCTAATTCTATCTTTTGAATGGATTTTTCCAAACAGTGGGCAATCTCCTGGTAACTAATCGGAACTTCCACAGGCAAAGCCGTCTGTTTACTCGGTCCCACAACAAGATAATCGGCCGGAGCCTTGTCAGTATCCATCTCGGTCAAAGCAGAACCTACATTCATCTTGATGCGTTCGGCTGTTGGCTCGTCAATACGCAAACTATGTTGTTGGCTCATGTATTGCACAATATCTTTGTTGAGGTCATCACCAGCCACCTTGATACTTTGGTTATTTACAATACCACCCAATGAAATCACGGCAATCTCGGTCGTACCACCTCCAATATCAACTACCATACAGCCTTCGGGACTTTCTACATCAATGCCCATACCGATAGCCGCAGCCATAGGTTCATATATCATATAAATGTCTCGTCCACCAGCATGCTCACTACTATCTCGCACGGCACGAATCTCAACGTCTGTACTACCCGAAGGAATACACACGACCATTCGTAGGTTGGGCGTGAAAAAACGAGAACGTTTTGTAATCATTTCTACCATTTTTCGAATCATCTGTTCGCAAGCATTAAAGTCGGCAATCACACCATCTTTCAATGGGCGAATCGTGCGAATCATATCGCCACCACGTCCAATCATCTGTTGGGCCTTACGTCCGACTTCTTTTACGTGTCCATCAACCGTACTGATAGCGACTACGGATGGCTCATCGATAACTACTTTGTCGTTGTGAATAATCACCGTGTTCGCTGTCCCTAAGTCGATAGCGATTTCTTGAGTTAATGAAAATCCCATTTTGTTGTATATTTTTTATGTTATTTTTCCACAAATTGACAATTCTTATACAAAATTAACATATCTTCAAAAAAAAACAAAATAATTTCGCAAAAAACGGTAAGATTTTTTTGTTTTAGAAAAAAAAGTTATATCTTCGTCCGTCTTTTTTATCATTAAATATTTTAAAAGTTTTTGGAATGCTTCCTTAGCTCAGTCGGTTAGAGCATCTGACTGTTAATCAGGGGGTCCAAGGTTCAAGTCCTTGAGGGAGCGCACAAGTATAGTAATTCTTGTTTTTCATAATTTTTATTTTTTAAGATTTTTTTTGAGGTGAATCGCTAAGGTTCACCTTTTTTTGTAATTGAAAGAATGATTTGAGTTAAATCTTTGTCAGCCAATAACTCTTCCAGATTGCAGGGGATTTTGTAGTTCCAAACTTGCTTGGGATTGGCAGGATTGTTGATTCGGTCGTCTTTTTGGTTGCAATAATCCGCTGTGAGAGACAACCAATCTTGTAGTGGGATAATCGTGAGGACGGCGTTGGAATGCACTAAGCGTTTCAAAATCAGGCGTGCTAAATCGGGATTAATCGTTTGTGGACAATCGTTTTGCAGGTTTAATTGTTGCTCGTAAAACGTTTGCCGTAACTCTTTTTCTTCTTGCCACCAACCATTCAGCGTAGGCATATCGTGCGTGCCCGAAGTGCAAATACTGAAATACGGGATTTTGCTCACATCGGTAAACGGCTGGCTTGGGTCTTTGGAAAGTCGCTCAATCTCCAGCGACAAAATACTCAACTGTCGCAACACTTGCGGAACGCACGATGGAATCATTCCCAAATCTTCGCCACAACAAAGCATGGAGGTGGAAGCGATGATTTCATCGAGTTTTTTTAGTCCGTTGGCTTTCCAAAATTCATCGTTTTTAACGTAATAAAAATCGTGATGAATTCGTTCCATAATTTCTTTTTCGTCCGATTTCAACGCAAAAAATGATTCGGTTTGTTGCACGTTGATTCGCGGATATAACCATTTGGAATTTTGCGGATGCGTTACGAACAAAACATCGTTCAAATCGCCGTTAAATGATTGCGTCAATCGTGCGTAAGAGAGTTTCAACCCGATTTTTTTCAATGAATTCATCGTATAAGGAATCGATGGATTGAAGAAACCTAACGTTCCTTTTTGTTTATCAATCGGAATCTGCCAAATGCGGAAAAATCCCAAGATATGGTCGATTCGGTAGGCATCAAAATATCGCTCCAAGACCTGCAACCGCTCTTTCCACCACGCATATTTTTCTTTTCCAATCGCATCCCAATTATACGCAGGAAATCCCCAATTCTGACCCTCTTGACTGAAAAAATCGGGTGGGGCACCAACACTGACGGTTTTATCGAACAAATGAGGATGGGCGAACACATCGGCACTTTCGGGAGCCACACCAATGCAAATGTCGCCTTTCAATGCCACACGATGATTATGGCAGTACTGCACGGCTTTTTCCAATTGCTGATGGCAATGGAATTGCAAGAAAAAATAAAACTCTTTTTCTCGATGAAATCGGCGATTCATAAACGTTGCGTACGATTCCAACCAAAATTTATTGGCTTTGAAAAATTGCTGAAAATCGTCTTGCGAAAATAAGTCGTGGGCGTAGGTTTCAAACAGATAATCAAAATAAACCTGCTTCTTTTGCAAAATCGCTGCGTACGGCACTTTGTCGGTTTTTTGTAGTTCCGTTTTTTCGCGTTCGTATTGTTGGGCAAGTTCGGCAGACAGTTTGCCCATCGTCGGGATATTAAGATACATCGGGTGCAACGCAAAAACGCTGTTCGGACTGTACGGATACGAGTCGGAGTCGGTCAGCGAGTTTGTGGTGTCGTTGATGGGCAGCAGTTGGATGATTTGCAGGTTGGTTTGGTTGCACCAGTCGCACAACAGCGTCAAGTCGTTGTACTCGCCAATGCCGAAATTATGCTTGCTTTTGAGCGAAAACAGTGGCACGACCACGCCCGCTCCTTGCCATTTGGGTTGGCTGTATTGGAAGAAACCGTCGTTAACGAGGCACGTCTTTTCCAGATGATACGGCGTAATCACACGGTTTGTCCCGTTTTCTAAATCCACGATTTTGTGCGTGTCGGTTTCGAAGATAACGTATTTATATTCAATGTTTTCGGTTGTGTGAAGCGAGAGTTTTAAAGTCCAGAGCGAGTCGTATCTTTTTTCGGTGGATGAATTGCTTAATGGAACAATGCTCTTTTCACCCCAATGACCCAATTCCGAGCAATTCCCGATGATGCCTACCGACTGCGACGGCTCCAGATACGGCACCAAAACCTTCAATTCAATGTTCCCATTTGGCTCTTTGTGGGCTTTGCGTTTTTGGTTGAAAAACACGTCCGTAAAACATTTGCTCGTAAAAATCTCCCACTGCCTATCCAACCACGAATCTTTTAGGTACAAATCGTGTTTGTTGCACGGGACACAATGCTGAAAATGGTCGCTTCCTTGCCGTAAAATATCGTTTTGCTCGTTCAACACGGCGTAGTAGTAATGCAACTCTTTGCATGTGTCGGCGATGGATAACTCGGCTCGCCAAATAGTGTTTTGCTCACATCGCATAAGGATTTGTTGCCACTTCTTGTCGGTGCGAAAAAAAATCGCTAACGTTTCGCCCCAATGAGCCAAATAATTCAATTCAAAGTCAACTTTCATAATGGTAATGAATAAATAATCCTACAAAAAACGGAATAATTGTGTTGATGAGATAAATCGCCAACACAACGCAACCAATAATCGCCGTATTGCCAATAAACGGCACAAAAACAATAAAACTCCAACTCCCGCGAATCGCCACATCAAATGCCGGAACAAATGGCGTGAACGTTACTAGCAAATAGTAGGTTGGAATCGCGATAAAAGCGTCTTGCAGACTCAACTCGGCTCCAAAAAATCGCACCAAAAGATACAACTGCAAGCC
Source organism: Paludibacteraceae bacterium (assembly GCA_016282955.1). GTDB lineage: Bacteria > Bacteroidota > Bacteroidia > Bacteroidales > Paludibacteraceae > Colicola. The sequence goes on from JAEELX010000003.1 coordinate 19,781, forward strand.
CCAAACCCCGTATCGAGCCACACACCAAAGCAAAATTTTCGCCATTTTTGGGAATGAAAGTTGTTGTAAATCGGCAATCAGTTTGTTCATCGTGGAACTTTTGCAACGCACCTTCCCCAATAGTTGGAGCAAAAACGGCAAACAAAGACAAACCACCAATGAAATTCCACCCACAAGTAGCATCGTATCGGTGGCGATGGCTTCGTTGTGGGTGCGTTGGATAAACAGAAAAAGGGCTGGAATACCCACCATCGCAATCATCACGTTTTGGATAAAACTGCCCAGAAAGCCCATCGTTATGACGGATGCCCATTTGGATTTATCCTGAATCAAACTCGCCCGTGCAGGATAATCGCCCACTTTGTAAGGCGTTATAAAACTGCCACAAATGCCCCACAGAACCTGCTGCCACGCTTGTTTGTAGGTGATGGTTTCGATGTCGCGAAGCATAAATTGCCATTTCCCGACCTCCAAAAATAAATTTGCGGGCAACAAAAACAATGTCGCCACAAGAAAGCTAAAATGTGCCGTGTGCAGTTGTTGCCAAAGCGTAGCAAAATCGGCATCTTTGAGTTTGTAGATACAGAAAAAAATGCCCACGATTCCAATGACGATGGGGACGAATTTCTTACGTATTACACTCGTTGATGCAGTTAAACGGGTCGGCATTTGATAATCTTTTTTCTCAAAGGTATTATTTTTTCTTTTTTTTCAAAAAAGTTATATCTTCGTGTGCCTTTCGTGTAAGGGCATGAATTTTATTATTAACCGACCTGTAGCTCGTGTAGTTATGGTCTTAAAAACATTATTTTAATGGCAACAAAAATTCGTTTGGCTCGTCATGGACACAAAGATTACGCGTATTATCATATCGTAATCGCTGACAGCCGTGCACCACGTGATGGTAAGTTTATTGAACGTATCGGTTCGTACAATCCCAACTTAAATCCAGCAAAGGTTGACCTTAATTTTGATAGGGCTTTGTATTGGCTTAATGTTGGAGCACAACCCACAGATACCGTTCGGAATATCTTGTCTGGCGAGGGTGTGTTGTTGATGAAACACTTGTTGGGAGGTGTGAAAAAAGGTGCTTTGAGTGAAGAAGAAGCCCAAAAACGTTTTGAGGCGTGGAAAACGCAAAAAACTTCTAAAGACACGCAAATAATGCAAAAAGAAGCGTCTAAGAAATTAGAAGCACAGAAAAAAGCATTGGCACACGAAGTAGAAGTGAACCAAAACAAGGCTTCGGAATTAGCAAAGAAACGCCAAGAAGCAAGTGAGGCATTGGCAAAAGCAGCCGTTGAGGCAGCAAAAGAAGCAGAAGGTACAGAAACGGAAGTGGAAGAAAGTGCAGCAGCACCTGCCGAAGAGGCGAGTGCAGAAGTAGCAACGGAACCAACTCCCGAAGCCGAAGCGTAAAAACAGTAGGGGAGTGTACTTTTGCTTTCATAAATCTTCCATAGCATTCCCCTATTTGTTTTTTTTGATTCATTCTATCGTGATGAATCGCTCCTTCCAATTAAAATGCAAAAAATAGAGTGATGTCAACGATAGCAACATTGACTATAATTTCGGAAATTTAAACGATTTATGAATATCCTTTTTGTTAATGTAACCGATGCTCCATCTGGTGCTGCCACGGTTTTATTAAAGTCAATTCAGGCGTGTGTAGATAAACATAAATACTATCTGTGTGTGCCTTATAGTAGACGGAGCCCTGATAAAAGATTTTCTACCCAAGTTAAAGAAATACAATGTCCTATTGTAACAGTCCCTGTGCTTTCTGCCTTTTCGGTTGAAGCAAAATGGATACTTATTTGTAAATTTTTCTTATTCCCTATCAGTATAATCAAATTGTATTGGTTTGTAAAAAAACATAAAATAGACGTTATCTATACCAATACAGCCACATTTTTCTTGAGTGTTGTTTTGGCAAAAATTACAGGAATAAAACATTTTTGGCATTTTCACGAGCATCCGTATTTCTTTAATCGCGAGAATGGTTTAGGGCAAAAAGAGTTACAAAGCGTCAAAAACAACATCAATTCTCCTAACAATACAACGATTTTTCTTAGTGCCAAACAGAAAACTTTATGGGAAGAAAGTCTCGGCGTGAAAATTCAGAATTATAAAATCGTCTATAATCCTCTTCCCTTCACACAATTCGTTTCTAAAACATTTACAAGCGATGTGAAATTTGGATTTATGGGTGGCTTTGATACCCGAAAAAATTATCTATTCTTATTGTCTGTTTTTGAAAAATTGCACCCCAATTATCCCAACACAACGCTGTTGTTGCAAGGAGCAGGTAATCAAGCCGTTATAGACGCAACGTATGCCCAAACAACTTTACAACAACCCGAATTGCAAGTGGCTTTATTTTCTCCACAAACTGAACAATTCTATAAACAAATTGAAGTTTTTATAATACCATCAATAGATGATCCTTGGCCATTAGTGGTTCTGGAAGCGATCACGTGCGGGTGTGCAGTAATTTGTACACAAAATAGTGGTTATATGGAGGTTTTTACAGACGGGAAAGATGTACTTTTTATTGACCCACAAAATCCCGATTCGTTGTATAAGGCGATGGAAAAATGTATGGACGTAACCTTCCGTGAAAATTTAGCCAAAAATGCCCAACAAACCTTGAAAGAATTTCAACAAAAATATGATTTCAGCAAAGCAATAAACGATGTGATTGATAACTGCAAAAATTAAATCGAAAGGTAATTTATTGAACGAGAATATCGTTTTTGGGCAAAAATTGGGACTTAATTTTCCCCATTGAACAGTTGCATAAAGGCAAAATCGAATAATTTACAAAAATATATTTTTCATTTCTGTATAAAAACTATAAATTTGCAAACGTATTGTGTGGAAAGGATAGGGGAGTGGCAATAAAGACGAAATTAAAACTTTGAATA
>JAEELX010000027.1 GCA_016282955.1 Paludibacteraceae bacterium
AATAATTATTCTTGGAGTGAATGGGGTGACAATAAAATCGGCGATTATGCTGCTAAGACGTGGCGTACACCGAAGAAAGACGAGTGGGTTTATTTGTTTAACACACGTAAGGTTAATGGTGCTGACGGTTACTCGTACGTTCGCTTGAAAACAGGTAGTAGTTCAAGTGATACCGTTACGGGTTGTTTGATTTATCCCGATAACTTTACGTGGGCAAAAGCGGGTGTAACTGCTATTTCAACGGGTGCAAGTGCTGGTGTTCAAGTGGTAGAGAATGCTACTTGGAAAAAATTGGAGAAAGCCGGTTGTGCGTTCTTGCCAGGTTGTAGTTATCGTGATGGCACTACGGTCAGTGCGAACTACTATGGTCGCAACGTCTTCTATTGGTCTGCTACTGATTATGATACTTACAGCGCGTATCTCGCGAACTTCAATTTCGGAGGTCGTAGCATCCTTCCAGCGAACTACGCCAATCGCTATGGCGGCTATGCGGTACGTTTAGTTCGCGAAGTAAAATAGGCTGTTGTTTGCTTAGCCTTATGCTAAAAAAGGGAGATAGAGTGTTCTGTCTCCTTTTTTAGTTTATGCGTTTCATGCTGTCTCGGGGTTGCCTCCTGCCGCTCCTCGTCTCTCTTCCTGCCTCCTCGTGGTGGCTCCCTCGCTCCCCCTCGCCTCCTTGCTGCTCTGCTTTCTCGCCCGAGCGACTTGCCTTTTACGGTGTTTCACGCCGTGGGGAGGATTGCTTCGCTTTCTTGGCTTCGCTTTGTTGGGTGGCGAGCCTCTCGCCTGGCGGGCTTCCCTCCCGAGCCTCTTGCCCGAGCCTCTCGCCCTTATTGGGCATCGTGGTTGTATAGGTTGTAGTTGCCGAGGATTTGTTCGGGGTGTATCACTTCTGAACAGCAGTCCCACGTGAAGCCACCTCCCATAAGATACCAGTTCTTCCGCTCTTGTGTGGGCACTTTTTGGATGGATGGAAAAGCCGAGATGGGCATCGTGATGATACGTCCATCTTTGAAGGTGACCTGTATTTTCCCACGCATAGGAAATGTGACGTCCGTGATACAAGGTTTAATATCCCAAAAACCTTCTACTTTGCGTTTCATAATGATTCATTTTGTTGCGAAAGTACAAAATTTTCAAAACATCTTTATGTTTTTTTTCCAGTTCTCGTTTTTTTGTCTCTGTCGCTTTGGTTGGTGGTTTTGTTGGGTGGCTTTGTGGCAGGTTGGTATTGTTTGGTGGAGGGCTTCCCTCCCGAGCCTCTCGCCTGGCGGGCTTTCTCTAAATTGAAAAATTGAAAATTTACTTGCCTATCTTACTTTTCACCTTTCACTTTAAACGCAGAGAGAGAGTGAAATCCCTTCACCCTCTCCCCTGAAATGAGTAATGTTGTGTTTTTTTATTTTTTGTCGAAGATATGTCCTGTTGTCGTTTCCATTACCACTGCACACGAAGCGTCACCCGTGATAGACATCACCGTACGAGCCATATCTACCAAACGGTCGATACCTGCTGCGATAGCCACGCACTCAACAGGAATACCTGCCGAAGCAAATACCATCGCCATCAAAGCCAACGAACCACCAGGGATACCCGGCGTACCAATCGAAGCAATCGTTGCCGAGAAAGCAAGTGCAAAGTAATCGTTCATCGTCAAATCGATACCCAAGCAGTTTGCAAAGAACACTGCCGAAACGCACAAGTAAATAGCCACACCGTCCATGTTAACCGTTGCTCCCAATGGAATAACGAACTCCGAAATGTCCTTACGAACACCTAATTTCTCAACGCCTGCAATCGTGTAAGGAATCGTTGCTACAGACGAGTCAGAAGAATAAGCAAACAACATGGCTTGACCGATGTTCTTGAAGAACTTGATAGGATTCATCTTACCCAACAAGATAAGAGCAGGCAAGTAAACCAACAAGATATGGCAAATAAATACACCATAATCCAAACCAATCAAGGCAGCATACGAACCTAACACCGTAGGACCATTCACCACCACCACAGGCGTAAGCAAACAGAACACACCAAACGGCGAGATAGCCATGATGTACCACAAAACGCGTTGGGTTACTTGATCCAAGCACAAAACGAGTTTGCGTGCTTCCTCGCCTTTCTCACCAATATGTACGATAGCAACAGCGAAGAACAAGGCAATCACAATAACCTGCATCATCGTCATGTTCGCAATCGGTTGCACGATGTTCGATGGGAAGAAGTTCACGATCTGGTCAATCAACGTAAAGTGATGAACATCACGCCCAGCCAACGAAGCAATATCAATCTCGATTTTGGGCAAACCACTCTTGATCAAAGTCGGCAAAAGCAAACCTAAACAAGTAGCGATAATCGTCGTACACATGAAGTACAGCAAAGCACGACCACCCAACTTACCAATCTTGGTTATATCATTCATGGAGAAAATCGCCGACATGATTGAAAATATAACCAATGGCACCACAATGAACTTCAATAAGTTCAAGAAAATAGTACCCCAAGGCTTAATGTAACCATTGACAAAATCTGGATAATTTTGCAATGCGAGACCTGCACCGATAGCCAATAACAGTGCAATGAAAATTTGAGAAGTAAGAGATAATTTTTTCATACGCATTTTAATTTTTAGTTAGTATATAATTTATCTTTTTATGTTACAATATTATATATGCAACCCGCTATGCCTCCATTATTTTTTGATACGCCAACCGCTCATCGCCCGAAAGCAGATGGATGATTCCACAATACGTAAAACCGTTTATACAAAGGTTATGTTGCATAATCCGGTTGTCGCGGTGCGTATCGATGCGAATGTTCTTATCCGCCGAAAAACTAAACGCCAACATGCTCCGAAAAACCCCTCGCACGTGCGGATAACTGCCCAAACGGTGCACCACATGATACGGCAACGTATCGTCCAACCACGCACCGTCATATATCTTGCTGTATGCGGGTTCGGGACTCGGCATCAGGGCAAAATACGCTCCAATTTCCCCGTCCTTTTCCAACACATACCCGATTTTTTGCTCTATATCTGCCAAAATGTCCTGTTCCGCAGGATAGCCGTTTGCCCATTGGGTGAGGTTCCCGTCAGCACGCATGATTCCTCGTGCGGCATCCATCACCCGCAGAATCGAAGATACATCATATTTTTGGGCTAACCGTATCATTTTGTGTCAAAAATATAACCTGTCGTTTTTTCCATCACCACGGCACAAGACGCATCGCCTGTTATGGACATCACCGTGCGTCCCATATCCACGAGCCTATCTATGCCTGCTGCCACTGCTACGCACTCCACAGGAATACCTGCCGAAGCAAACACCATCGCCATCAACGCCAACGCACCACCCGGCACACCCGGCGTTCCAATCGAAGCAATCGTAGCCGAAATGGCAATCGCAATATATTGGTTGAGCGTCAAATCCAAACCCAAACAATTCGTAAAGAACACGGCTGCAACCGACAAATAAATCGCCACACCATCCATGTTTATCGTGGCTCCCAATGGCACCACAAACTCCGCAATATCCTTCCGAACGCCCAAACTCCGTGCTCCTTCCATCGTGTACGGAATCGTTGCCACAGACGAGTCAGACGAAAAAGCGAACATCATCGCGGGCGTCATCTGCTTCAAAAACGTGAACGGATTCGTCTTGCCCAAAATCGCAACAAGCGGCGTGTACACAATAATTATATGCAACAAAAACACACCGTAACTCAACAGTATCAGAGCCGCATACGAACCCAATATATTCGGACCATTGATAACCACCACAGGCGTCAGCAAACAGAACACACCAAACGGCGAAACCGCCATAATGTATTCCAAAATCTTCATCATCACATCATTCAGGCACGCAACGAGTCGTTTGGCAGGCTCGCCCTCTTGCCCAACTGAAATAATCGCAACCCCAAAAAACAACGCAATCACAATCACTTGCATCATCGTCATGTTCATGATGGGTTTCAGGATATTCGCGGGGAAGAAGTTAATGATTTGGTCCATCAACGTAAAATCGTACAACTCATACGAATCCAATTCCATTATATCGATGCTGATTGACGGCAAAAAGCCCTTGCACAGAGTCGCTACCACTAACGCCACCACGGTCGCCACAATCGTTGTACACATAAAAAACAGCACCGAACGCAACCCTAATTGCCCAATCTTGGTCACATCATTTATAGAGAATACCGCCGACATAATCGAAAAGAGCACCAACGGCACCACAATAAATTTCAGCAAATTCAGGAAAATCGTCCCCCAAGGTTTGATGTAACCATTAACAAAGTCAGGAAAGTGTTGCAAAGCAAGACCAGCGAAAACCGCTAAAATCAAAGCCATGAAAATCTGAGATGTTAATGATAATTTTTGCATACAACTTGTTTTTGCGAAGATAGTATTTTTTTTTAATTATTTTATTTTTTTTATGTGGAAATTACATTTTTTGTATGTCATCCGTACCAAACATTTCAATTAACTTATTATAAAAAAGCAACTTAATTTATTTTTTCGATTTTTGATGGAAGCAAATTTGATAGTTAGACTTGACAATGAGAACCCCTGCAATAAAGGCACATTTTTAACATTTTGTGTCGCCATTTTGGACGATGAAGGTTTCAAAAAAACAGATTTTTTTACTTTTATTTTGTATTTTTCGAAAAAAAAGGTACTTTTGCAAAAAATTTATTATTAACCTTAAAAAAAGATAAGTATGAAACACAATTTCAAACTATTGAGAAATTTATTTGTTTTCTCCATTCTTTTAGCTTTACCTTATTCTGTTAAAGCTCAGGACGCTGCTCCTGAACAACCAGAGGTAAAACCAGCGATTGTTATTTCGAGCGATCGTACGATTATCTGGGTTGATCGTCTGGAATTGACGGGTGAGGAGAGTTTGATGGACGTTTTCCAAATGTATGGCGAACTGCTCATTAGCAAATTTGATCCCTCTTTGTTGAGCGGTACAGGCCATGACTATCGTCTTCGTATGGAGAACGTAGATATGACGGTTGATATTCGCCAATTCTTGACGAATACGAAAGCGTCTCAAGTAAGAAGAGTACAGATTTGCGAAAACGCTGCTGTTGCAAAAGGAACGGGCGGTTTCCGTGGTGTTATTGACGTGAACATGAAGAAAAATGAAGAAGGTTTGCATGGTTACGTTGGTACGGAAATGACCACCGATGGTGAGCCTCATCCATTCGCGAACGTTCGTTACGGCAACGAGACGACGGACTATCACGCAAACATTTCGGTTGATGATATTTCGCGTAAAGGCAATTATAGCTTTACGAATTACGGTGATGTTCTCGTGAGCCACAAATTTGACGCTAAAAACAAAATCAATGTTTACGGGCGTCATAAAGTGTCGGCAAATGATGCAGGTGCAATCAATCGTTTCTATCGTGGACGCGTGAACTACTGGCACAACTTCGAAAAAGGTTCGTTGTTGCTCTTGGGTGTTTATTCGCATACTGATAACGGTGGCGGTGGACGTAACCGTTCTGTAACGAAATCACAGATGTACGTAGCAGAGTACGAAGTACCTTTGGCAAAAGGTTTGGATATGACCGTTGGTTGGGAAGGTGGCTTCGATAAAAATGAAGTAGAAATGAACGCTGGCATCGATAATGAATACTGGGATAACTACAATGACTTCTATCTGCAATTCAACTATACGGTTGGTCCTGTTAAGTTGACGTTGGGCGACCGTGCACAATTGCATAGTTACGCAGTAACCCCTTGGTATAACAAGGATAAAGATTTGAAGAACAACAGATGGCGTAATTTCTGGACTGCAAGTGCTGTTTTCAACTTCGCAAAATTGAACTATTTGCACTTGGCATACTATCGTCGTTTTTCTAATCCTAACGCTTTGGGTAGCATCGGTGGATATATGACGGGAACAAATGCTGATGGTGAGTACATCATTGGTAACGACAAATTGAAAGAGCAAAAGGGTGACATTGCTCGTTTGGCTTATTCGTTCAGCAATCGTAACCTCACGGTACACTTTGGTTCGAAGTTTATACACTTCCACGAATCGGCAGGAAATGGTATTACGAATTTGGCAACGTCAGTTGATGTTCCTTATAAATATGATAATAAGACAGGAACGTGGACAGCAGTTAAGACGTGGGATATGAACGGTAAAGAGTCTAACACTTTCTGCACCGACTTGAGCGTTACATGGCGTAAGAATTGGTTTGCTATCGTAGCAGGTGGTAACATGAATTGGTCAAAAGCTGATGAAGCGGGTGCTAAATCGAAAACGTATGGTTATGCACGCGTTAACCCAAGTTTCTATCTGCCTAAACAATGGAATATCGGTGCACAGTTGATCTACTGCTCTGATGGGACTCCTGAGGCTGGTGTTTACGCTAACAAAGACGAAAAATACTACCTTTACGGTTTGTTGACGCTTGAGAAAACGTTTGGTGAGCATGTTGGCTTGCGTGCACAATGGAGAGATCCATTCAGTAAAGATTTCAGTGCAGGTGTATTCTCATTGCAATATAAGTTCTAATTTTCGAAAGATAATTTAAGAATTCGCAGGAGAGCAGCAAAGGAAAATCCTTTTGTTGCTCTCTTTTTATGCACGTTCAACACGGCAAAAAATAATTGGATTTATCCCCAATACTTAAATTTCTACGGCCATTTTGGTCAGTGTTGCCTTGATGGTTTCGTCCGAAGGTGGGTTAGCAAAAAGATAGTCCACTTGTTCGGTATAGTCAACGTCACCGAAATAGCATAGTTGTGAACGGAATAGTTTTTCAGAATACAAGTCGCCAAAAATCGCATTTGCTCTTGCGGAAATTTGTCCTATAGAAAAATGCTCCGTGAGGAGAAAAAACAAATCTACATAATCTTTCCACTTGGAGCGGCGACCTAATGCGTATGCTTTCATAGCCGCTAAGTCAATCAAAGCAGGTACACGAAACGTATTTTCAAACTTTTCATTTACCTTTATCTCAAATGGATATTGAAAAAAAGTGAGCTTTACATCGTTGATAATCAAATTCATCTGTTCTTCTACCCGTCGGGTTACTCTGTACGGAAATCCTGATACGTTCAATTTATCAAGATTCTTCTTGTGATTTAAAGGGGAACGCTTGAACATATCAAAATCAATCGAACGCCTATGCCCAAGATACAACGCAACAGCCGTACCACCAACAAGGTAGTATTCTCGTTTGAATTTTTCCATAACGGACAATAATTCAACTTGCTTTTTGCTTAAAACCTCCTTATACATACTTTTGTAAGACTAATGAGAAAAAATGGTAAATCTCTGGATAATAGTTCGCCTTTTGTCTGCCTTTTGCCGCAAAAAACACCTGTGCCACATGCTTACCACCCAGCGTTTCAATGAGTTGACGACAATCATCAAGCGTTCCTTCGTTAAAAATTGTCTCTATCAACAAAGAATCGCTGATGTCTTGTTTCTGATTTTCTGGCGTGTACCAAAACAAAGCCTTGTTTTTCTCAATAAATTCGCTGCGTGTCATTTGGGTTGATATTTGCTACAAATGTAGCATTTTTATTTCATTTCCACAAATCTTATGCAAGTTCAACCCTGCAAAAAAATGAAACTTTTGAATTATTTTTTGTACTTTTGTAACGCTAATGACGAAAATCACTAAAAACTACAAATTTCGTCAGTAGATATTATAGTATGGTAAAACGAGATTCATCTCCCAAGTATCTTCTGACCATGGATTTTGACAATACGAATATAGATGGTATTCGCAAATTAAATGTGATAGATTGGCTATTAAAGCAATAACAATACGCCCCTACTCGATGGATTTATCCACATTCGTCATTTTTTGATGCAATATGCAAAAATTATATTTTTTATTTTCAAATAAAAAAGGTACCTTTGCGGAAATTTTGCGAAAAACCTAAACTTAACGATATATATGAAAAGACTCAGAATCCTGTTAATACTCTTTGTGGCGGTGTGTAGTGTAACGCACGTATACGCCTTGCGTGGCTCAGCACGGGGTGGTTCTATGGGTATCAAAGGTGGTTTAACCTTCCCAGATATGGCCTTCTCCGATGAGAGTTACAACTATCTCAACCATTCTACAATGTATATGCCTAACGGCTCGCTCTTTTTTGAATGGAATATGGCGGGTGGCTTTGCTATCCGTACAGAATTTGCGTATGCAGAGCGGGGCGTTTTATTGAAAACCGATAGTGAGGCAGATTTACCTGATTATACGTACAAACTACGGCAAAGATATGCCGATTTTAGGTTGGGTTTTTTGATGTATCTCTTCAATAAATCTAATTTTCAACCGTATCTTTTTGCTATGCCTTACGCAAGTTATCGCTTTGATGGAACCTATTCGCATGGTCCCACAAATGGCATCAAAACCACCGAAAGAATTAAAAAAGAGTTGGTTATGTTGCCCGACTTTGGCGTAATGGGCGGTTTAGGTTTTCGTGGCGTGATTAACACCCGTAAGGGTAATGATTATTTCGTAGCCGTAGAGGGCAACTATACTTTAGGCTTATGGAATAACTTCCCGACATATAGTACAAAGAAAACAGATTCATACGGCAATTCCGTAGATGTTGGGCAACCTTCGCCTTTTGCATCAGGCAATCCTCAAACCCAAGACTACGTATTTGGTAAACGTACTAACAGAGGCTTTGAAGTTGCTCTTTCTTTAGCCTTCCCTTTCAGCAATTTTGATAAGAAGGAGAAAGAGAAAGAAGAAAAAGAGAAGAAACCGAAAGAGAAGAAAGAAGCACCAAAAGTAGTAAAAGAACCCGAACCTGTAAAGGATACGGTCATTCCTACGGAAGAAGTAAAGCCAGGTGGTATCGATACTACGTTTTTAACCTCTACTACAGGTACTCCTCCAGTTGAGCAACCACAAGAAAAGCCAGCAGAGAAGCCACAGGTGAAACCTATAGAGAAACCACAAGAGAAGCCTCAAAAAGAAGGTCCATCATTCAAGCCTGAGACCGAAAAGATAAATAATATCACTGTGAAGTTGACTCCACAGGTAGCAAATGGTGACTTAATCCTTCGCTTCTCGTATTCGGTAACGAGTCCAAAGATTAACCTTTATGGTCCTGGTGATGATTATGCTCCTGGTGCTTACTTGTACACTTCTTCAAAGGCTTGTGAGGAGATGTTATACTATGTGAAAGAGAAAGTGCAAAATGATTATGCTCAATACTTTGAAGGAGAAAATAGAGCCGTTACCGTCCGTATTATTGGACACGCCGACCCAACACCTATTAAGAGTACATTGCGTTATAGAGGTGAGTTTGGCGAATGTAAAGGGGCTATCCGACAGAATGGTGTGACGCAAAAAGTCTACTTAACCGCTAATTCAGCTGTTAAGAATAATCACGAGTTGGCTTATTTGCGTACCGTACACGTAGAGCAATTCTTAAAAGAGATTGAAGTATTCTCGGATAACAATGAAAATGCATCATTTAAGAAAATCGCCGTTATTAAACGCTCGAATGAACGAGATAAACGTTCGGTTAGTATCGAGATTATCATTCCAGGTGCAGTCTTAGATGAAGGATGGTAGGATTTGGTAAAAATCTACATAAAAAGAATGGGGTAAAAATTATTTACCCCATTTTTGTACTATCTTGTCCATGACAGAGAAAACGGCTTCTTTGGTTTCGGCACGCAGTAACTCAATGCGTGTCTGCCTAAAATCGCTTAAGCCTTTGAACACAGGCGAATTAGCAAAATGACGACGACAATGCACAATGCCTCTGCGTTCGTCCCCCACCCACTCAATAGACTTTTCGATGTGCTCTTTAAGAATGTCTATTTTGGACTGCATAGAGCGTGTCGGAAAGGGTTGATTATGCTGTAAGAAGTATTTAATATCTTCAAAAAGCCAAGGGTTCCCGAACGTGGCACGCCCAATCATAATCGCATCTACGCCGTAGCGTTCAAAGTATAGTTTGGTTTGTTCGGGGGTTGTGATGTCGCCATTGCCGATGATGGGGATGTGCATGCGTGGATTATTTTTCACTTCGCCAATCAGTGTCCAATCGGCTTCGCCACGATACATCGCCGAACGTGTACGCCCATGAATAGTCAGTTCTGCTATGCCACAATCCTGCAACTGCTCGGCTAACTGAACGATATTTTTGCTTTGTTCGTCCCAACCTAACCTTGTTTTGACAGTAACGGGAATTTTCACGGCTTTGACCACTTGACGCGTAATTTCCAACAAAAGCGGTATGTTTTGTAAAAGCCCTGCCCCAGCCCCTTTGCCTGCAATTTTTTTCACAGGACAACCAAAATTCAAATCGATAAAATCGGGTGAAACCTGCTCCACTATTTTCGCGGCTTGCACCATAGATTCCACGTTCCGACCATAGATTTGGATGGAAACAGGCCGTTCCTCGTCACTTATGTTGAGTTTGCGACACATCTGAGGAATATCGCGAATGAGTGCATCGGCATTGATAAATTCCGTATAAACCCTATCCGCACCAAACCGCTTACACAAAAGCCGAAAGGCAGGGTCCGTCACATCTTCCATCGGAGCCAAAAACAAAGGATAATCCATCGGAACGCTGTTTTTTAGGGTTGGTTTAATGTTGGATATTTAATTCGTTTATGATGTGCGGCAATCAGTTTTTCCTTAAACACCGCCCGTACAATCGTTACATCTTTAAAACTCAACGGCGTATTATTCAACTGATGGTCTTTCATTTGCATATCAATCATATCGTCCACCATCTCGCTAATCGTCTCCTCCGTATAAACCGACAGCGTCCGAGACCGTGCCTCCACCCCATCGGCCATCATCACGATTGCACATTCTTTGTCCATCGGACGTGGACCATGGTAGCGGAACAGCGATTCATCTACTTTTTCATTAGGGTGTGCATTGGCGTAGTTTGTATAGAAAAATTTCACCAACGAGTCGCCATGATGGGTGGTTATAAAATTGATGATCACTTGCGGAATACCGTTTTTTCGAGCAATGTTCACACCGTCCGTAACATGCGAAATAACCGCTTGGGCAGCATCAATAGGTGATAAATCCAACAAAGGATTACGCCCGTGTGACTGATTTTCAATAAAATTACTCGGATGTGCCATCTTGCCAATATCGTGATACAAAGCCCCTGCTCGCACCAACAGTACGTTCGCATTGATACGTTTCGCCGCCTCGGTCGCCAAAGCACTCACTTGCAAACTATGCTGAAAACTGCCCTCGCATTGTTCCGCAAAACGAAGCATTAAATCCGAACTTATATTCGCCAATTCGATTAACGTAATGCTACTTGTCAACCCAAACATTTTCTCAAAAACGATAATCAAACCGTAGGCACCCAACAAAGCAAACGCATTAGCCGCAAACGCAATAAATTGCACCCAATCTATTTTGTGCCAATCGCCCGTGGTGGCCACAACAATCGCTGCGTACAATATGCTATACGACAGAAAAGCGTAAATCGAAATGCGGGCAAGTTGCGAGCGTTGCGTCATAATTTTGATATTCGAAACAACCACCATACCAACCGTGATTTGTATCAGTAAATATACGAACGAATCGGGTACCGCCAAAGCAAGAATCAGCAAATTTGTGAGGTATAAAAACAGAGCCGTACGCGAATCGTAAAACACCCGAACCATCACAGGAATCCACAAAACAGGCACAAAATAAACGCTCCAATTCGTGTATCGCACCAAACAAAGCATCGCCGCAATGATAATCCCCGAGATGAGATAGAAAAAAAGCATCGTATTGATTTGCGTCAAATACTCAGGGCGAAACACAAAGACGTACAACATAAAACAGCCAAAAAACAGCGTTATCAGTAAGCCCACAGCGATATTTGCGAACAATCGTTCGTGATAGCCGACTGTCTTTTCGCTACTATTGATTTCCAAAGTTTTGAGGATTCGTGCCGTTTCTTCGGTTACAATATCGCCATTATCAATGATTTTTTCGCCTTTTTGCACCACTCCTTGCGTAGGCGTAATACGCGACAAAACACTCTTCAAAACGGTTTGCGAAGTAATGCTATCATATTGTAAATTAACCAAATACTCTTTTCCAAAAGCCAAATAAGCCGTTTTTGGACTATATAATGAATCAATGTTGTACAAACTTGCTTTTCGGTTATGCAAAATGGCAATCTCTTCCACACCTTGCTTTTTCCATTTATCTTTTTCCTCCGACGACATCACCAAAATATCTTGCGAAATATCGGTTTGAATCGTGTAATAAGGCGTGTACGAGTGCATCACTTCGGTACGTTCTTTGGCTAATTGTGCATCGGTTTTGTAGATTGGAAAATCCTCTTGGGCAACGACCGTGCTATATGTCCACGGCTTCCCGACCTCGTAAGTGTAATTAAATACCTTTCGATAATCTGGGAAAAGGTAGATTGTACCCGCAATTAAAGCGATTAAAACCGAAAAAATAACTATTTTTTTCCAAGAATTTGAGGCTCCGTTAGCATCTTGTTCAACATATTGTTTCATATTTCTTCCTTTTTTTCTCAAAAAAACTTTGCATTAACTCTCTGCATTCATCTTCCAAAACGCCTTTAACCACTTCACATTTGGGCAAAAACGAAGCATTGGTTAATTGTGTATATCCTTTTTTAATGTCGGGCGTGCCATACACCAACCGTTTTATTTGCGTCCACGCTATCGCCCCTGCACACATCACACACGGCTCAACCGTTACATACAGCGTGCAATTTTGCAAATACTTCCCACCCAACGTGGCACAAGCGGCTGTGATGGCTTGCATTTCGGCATGTGAAGTAGCATCTTTCAGGTGTTCCGTCATGTTATGTCCCCGACCGATAATTTGATTTTCACAAACAATCACGCACCCGATTGGCACTTCGTCTTCCAGCAAAGCGTTGTGGGCTTCTTGCAAAGCCATTTGCATATAAAAAGTATCTTGTTGCGACATCATTCTATTTGCAAAAATACGTTTTTTTGAATAGATTTTGTCATTTATTTTTTTTATTGTATCTTTGCGTGATAAATTCGTTATATGTTAAGTGATATATTTTGCATAGTAGGAAAGCCGGGGCTATACAAAAAGGTAGTAAATGCCAACGGTAAATTGATTGTGGAGTCGTTAATTGATAAAAAACGTATTCCTGTTTTTGCACGCGATAGGATAAGCACGCTCGCAGATATACAAATCTACACGAATGATGGGCAAATCGCACTCTCTTCCGTGCTTACTTCAATACAAAAAAAGGAAAATAAACAGGTTATCAATCAAGAAATTAAAGCCTTGTCCAACGACCAACTACGGGCGTATTTGGAGCAGGTGTTACCCGATTATGACCGTGAAAGAGTGTATCCAACCGATATTCGTAAATTGTTGTTGTGGTACAATATCCTCACCAATAGCGGGATAACGGAATTTGAAGAAAAAGAAGAACAAAAATAAATTACAAAATAGAATGAAAAATTTAACAATAGAAAAGAAATTACAACTTTTGTACGAGTTACAAACCATTGATTCAAAAATTGATGAATTACGCACTTTGGCAGGCGAATTACCTTTTGAGGTGCGTGTGATGGAGGACGAAATAGAGGGATTGAAAACTCGCTTGACGAATATTGAGCAGCAAACAAAAGATGCACAAACCACCATAAGCGATTTTAAGGTTAAAATAAACAACGCACAAGCCACTATTGAGCGGTATAAAGAGCAACAAAATGACGTGCGAAACAACCGCGAATACGAAAACTTATCCAAGGAAATTGAATATCATACTTTGGATATTGAATTGAGCAACAAACGTATCAACGAAGCACAGAATTTGCTCGAAAACCTCAAAACGAACAAAGAACAAACGAAACAACAAATAGAAGACCGTTCGGCTGATTTGAAGCAAAAAAAGACCGAATTAGACACTATTTTAGCCGAAACAAAAGACCAAACCGAAAAATTAACGTTGGCTTCAAAATCCATTGAAGAAAAATTGGAAGACGAGCGATTGGTGAATGCCTTCAAACGTATCCGTAAAAACTCGCATAACGGCTTGGCAGTTGTGAAAATAGAGCGTGATTCGTGCGGTGGTTGCCATAATCGCGTGCCCGCACAACGTCAAATAGATATTCACAAACATAATAAAATCATCGTTTGTGAGTTCTGTGGACGGATTTTGGTGGATAACGACATTGACGCAAAAGCGAAATAGTCCAAAAAGACGCTTTGATAGTAAGAATTAGCGGATATTTTTGTCCGCTTTTTTTATAGTACTGCTGTTGCCTTCCGAATTTTCGTCATCCAATGGATAACCTTTTTATCATTTCGGGCAGTTTGGAGGTTGTATTTCGTTTGAATACGCATAAGCATATCGGCAGGAATATCAAGAGCCGCTTCAAAAAGCAACGCGGTGTTGGTTGTAAGTGGACGATGGGCATTGACAAGTTCGTTCAGCACCGAATAAGACATACCCACACTTTGAGCAAACTCACGCTGCGAGATACCACGAAATTCCAATTCATCTTTGATAATCTCCCCTGGATGCGTAAATCGAAAAGGAGTGAGATTATTGGCAATCATTTCGTCCTTTATTCCGTCCATGTGTATCATATTTTCTTTATTCATAATGGTTTGATAACTCAATAATGTTGCAGATGGTGGCTACCGTTTCGTTCTCTTCCGTTTGTTCTGTGAACTCAATGCGGTATTTTTCGTTTACTCTGACAGAGGAAATTCCCGCTTTATTCCCTGACAAATGCTCGTAATGCAATCCACCAAACAAGGCAAGCACTTTCACATTTTCCGCCTCAATCATAATGTCAATCACCTTCGTATATCTTCGCACAATATCGGGTTGAAAGCGATGTTTTTTGTCAGTTGTTTTGCCTTTTGTATATAAATCGCGTAGATATTCCTTGTCAAAAATAACCTTCATCTCACTTGCAAAAATACATATTTTTTACGTATTCGCAAAAAAAGTGATAATTTATTTTAAGTTATTGAAATATAAATAATTAAAATTTGAAATCGCTGCAAGTTTTGTTTTAATAAAGACGTTACTACGTTTCGTCATCCAAAAAAAATATGCAACCACAAGACTTTTTCGAAAGTTTGCAGTTGCATACGATTTTACAAAGCGAACGATTTTTACAACTTCATCACACGCTTCATCTCCAAATTCTCGTAACCTTCGGGGCAGTGTGTAGAGAGGTAAACGGTCGGATTTTGTTGAATAAACTCACGCACACGGTCAATCGTCTGGCGAGCAGCAGCCAAATCCTCAAACACAATACTCTGTTTGTTCTCTTTGAGAGCCACATCGCAATAGGTTACGTCGCCGTGGAACATATAAAACAGTCCATCGTGTTCCAAAATAACGATACTATTTCCGAGCGTATGACCTTTTGCCTCCACAAAATACAATCCTTCGGCAATCTTTTCGGCTTTTGGGAAATTTTTGTACGCACCGTCTTTGTACTCCACCCGAACGATATTTTCGCCTTCCAATTTTAACGCATCGGCATCAGCAGTCGCGATATAGACCTTTGCATTCGGAAATTGCGAAATACAATCGCTATGGTCGGGGTGTTTGTGGGTGATAAGGATTTTGGGAACCTGCTCAGGTTTGTAGCCCAACTGTGCAAAAGCCTCCATATAATCGTGCTTTTTTTCGCCCATATAAAGCGGTGCACCTAACTTCTTTTCAGGCGTTGGAAAATCCTTCTTAAAACCTGTATCGATGAGGATTATTCCCTCGTCAGTATCGAGCAAAAAGTTCTGCAAACTACTGCGATAAAGGATTTGTTCATCAAATTTTTCCTTCCCTTCTTCGCCCCCAAAGGCAAATGGTTGGTTCATAAAACCACCGTCAAACATTTTTACGGCTTTTATTGCATTAATTTTCATAACGATAAACTTTAAATTATTTTGCTGGTTCCCATTTGCAACGCACGGGCGACACGATAGCACCTTCTTTTTTGAGTGCATCAAACGCCTTGTCCACTTCTTTTCTGTCAGCACCTAATGCCTTCGTTACGTCTCCTGCTGAGACGGGTTTGCCTGCTTCACGCATGGCTTGTAAAACTTTTTCTTTCATAGTTGTGTTTTTAATTGGTTAGTAAAATAGACCTATTTTTGTGTTTAATAAGTTGAAATTCTTCGTTTTGCGAAAGTATATTTTTTTTCTAAAAATTATGTTTTTTCTTTCATATTCTTTTTGCTAACTTTGCGAGATATAATGAAAAGGAGAAATTTATGAAAAGATTTATCATTGTCGTTTTTTTATGCTCTGTATGTTTGTACGGGCATACCGAAGTTTCTTACATGACCACATGGGATTTTACGCGTTTGGTGTATGATTTTCACAAAAGTACAGAATGGATTAACAAAAACGATAAACCCGTTGTGATTGATTTTTACACCACTTGGTGCGGTCCTTGTAAGCGTCTGGCACCTGTTTTAGAGGAGATGAGCGAAACGTACAAAGGGAAAGTGAATTTTTATAAAGTGGACATTGAGCAAGAATACGAATTGGCAAAATACTTCAATATCCGCAGTATTCCGACCCTGTTCTTCGTGCCAACACAAGGCGATCGTAAGGTTTTTGTTGGAGCACCATCGCGTGATGTAATGGTTGCAACGTTAGAACAAATTCTGAAGAAATAGTTGATGCAAGTCGAGTTCCTTCTTTTAACACTAAGCCTGCTTTTTTTCATCAGTATTCTGACCGATAAAATCGGTTATCGTTTTGGTGTGCCTGCTTTATTGCTGTTTTTGGCAGTGGGTATGCTTTTTGGACCCGATGGCTTCGGCATTACTTTTGACAATATTAAGGCAGCACAAGGTTTAGGAACGATTGCATTGTGTATTATCCTGTTTTCGGGTGGAATGGATACCAAAATATCCAGTATTTTCCCCGTTCTTGTGCCCGGTGGAACGCTTGCCACAGTGGGTGTTTTACTTACGGCAACCATCACGGGTGTGATTATTTACTATCTGTTTAGTTGGATTCACGCTGTAACGACTGTCAGTTGGCTTTTGGCGTTTTTGATGGCTTCCACGATGGCTTCAACCGACTCTGCAACGGTTTTTTCGCTCCTGCGTAACCATGGTGTGCGGTTGAAACACAATTTGCGTCCCGTTTTGGAGTTGGAATCGGGCTCTAATGACCCGATGGCGTACATTTTGACCATCACGCTCATCAGCATCATCAATCATTCGTCAAACAATATCACGGCTTTGAGCATCGTGCAAGACGTGGTGGTGCAGTTGATTGTCGGGGCGACATTGGGCTTTTTGTTTGGACAATTTATCACGTGGCTGTTGCGAAAAATCCAACTCAGCACGGATTCTTTGTACCCGATTATGGTTTTGACGGCGTGTATTTTTATTTTTTCGATGACCTATTACCTTAAAGGCAACCCCTATTTAGCGGTGTATATCGGCGGAATCATCATTGGGAATAGTAAATTTACGAAAAAACGCCAGACGGTTTCGTTTTTTGATGGCTTGACGTGGCTCAGTCAGTTGGTTATGTTCTTGATGTTGGGTTTGATGGTGCGTCCGAGCGATTTTTTGGACATCAAAGTGTGGTTGCCGTGCTTGCTGATTAGTTTTGTGATGATTTTTATTTCACGGCCGTTGAGTGTCTTTATTTCATTTATTCCGTTCAAAAAATATACCGTAAAGGACAAATTATTCATCAGTTGGGTGGGTTTGAAAGGTGCCGTACCCATCTTTTTTGCCATCACTTGTAAGGCAGCAGGCGTTCCGAATGCCGATTTGCTCTTCAATGTGGTGTTTCTTTGCACGATTGTGTCGTTGATTATACAAGGCTCGTCGCTCTCTCGCATGGCAAAAGCGTTGGATTTGGCATTGCCACCGATTGACCTGAAAGGACCTTCGCATTTTGACATCGATTTGCCCGAAGAAATCACTTCTGTAGCGACCGAATTACAAGTTACGGAAAACATGTTGGCGAACGGCAATATGCTCAAAAATGTATCCTTGCCCAAAAATACGCTCGTTATCTTGGTTCGCCGAGGGCAATCGTTTTTCGTTCCAACAGGCACTTCGGAGTTGAATATAGGCGATTTGTTGCTGCTTATCACGGACGATGCTGCCGAACTCTCCCAACGCTATATGGAACACGACACGCAAGATATTTTTGGTTTAGTGGCAGAAAAGACAAAAAAAGGCATTGATATGCTGAAAAATAGGGCGAAAAATCAAACGCCAACCGATATTCCACAAGAGTAATTTTCAAACAATAAAGATATGACACGCATTCTTCTCACTGGTGCTACGGGCAATATGGGTTGGGCTGGCATGCAGGAAATTTTACGCTACCCCGACAAATACCAACTGCGTATTTTGGCACGTCCCAGCCAAGTAAATAAGACCAAATTAGCTCCTTTGAGCGACAAAATAGAGATTATTTGGGGTGACTTGACTTCCTACGACGATGTCCTCAAAGCCGTTACGGGCGTGGATATTGTGCTACACGTGGGTGGAATGGTCTCTCCACAAGCCGATTATCGCCCTACGCAAACCCGCAAAGTGAACCTGTTAGCCGCAACCTATATCCGCGATGCCGTGTTGGCACAGCCCGAAAAACAGCAACCGAAGGTCGTTTATGTCGGGTCGGTGGCACAGATGGGCGACAGACGCGAGCCGTTGCATTGGGGACGGACGGGCGACCCGCTGTGTGCGAGTGCGTATGACCACTATGGCTTGACCAAGATACGTGCCGAGTGGATTATCACCAATTCGCCCATCAAAAAATGGGTTAGTTTGCGTCAATCGGGCATCTTGTACCCCGCTATCATCAAGAACTTTGACCCCATTATGTTCCACGTTCCGATTCGGGGTGTTTTGGAATGGGCAACGGTGGAGGATAGCGGACGGCTATTGGAGCGGGTTTGTCGGGAAGAAGTGCCTGACGAGTTTTGGAATCATTACTACAACATCGGCTCGGGCGAGTTGTATCGGTTGTCGAATTACGAATTTGAACAGTTGTTGCTCAAAGCGGTAGGTTGTCCAAGTCCAACGCAAATCTTTGATTCTCAATGGTTTGTAACGCGAAACTTTCACGGCATGTGGTACTTAGACGGCGACAAATTGGAGAATTTCTTACATTTCCGTGCCAACATACCCGTTGAACAATACTTTGAGCAGATGGCACAGTCGGCTTTGGTGCCGTTGGGTATTCGGTTTGCGGGGAAAACGAAGGTTGCCAAACTCTTTCCGCATATCATCAAAATCGTGATGGGCAGGCTCGCCAACAGCACGGAACACGGCACGCAATGGTGGATAAAAAACAACATTGAACAACGCATCCACGCCTACTATGGCTCGTTGGAAGCGTATAAAAACATACCTACGTGGGATAAGATGGATTTGAGCCACAACAGCAACGAAGCCGTCCTTTTGGAGCATGGCTACGATGAAAAGAAGCCCAAAGAACAACTATGTTTGCAGGATATGCAGCAAGCAGCGATTTTTCGGGGTGGAAAATGCCTGTCGGAGACGATGCAGACGGGCGATTGGGATACGCCGTTGCGTTTTGAGTGTGCGGAGGGGCATACGTTTGAGGCTTCGCCACGCGTGATTTTATTGGGTGGACACTGGTGCATACATTGTTTGCCGAATCCGTATCCGAATAGTTCGAATGCCATTCTCAACGAGACGGGAGCCGTAGAGCGTCCGTGGCAGTGGGATAAAGAGGCACGCCAAAACCCGTTTTTTGCACAACTATGGCAACCCTTGCACGACAAAAACGAAGACAACACCTACGGAAGAGAGATTTTTGAGGGCTGGGAGAAGTAACCTAAAATACGTTTTCGCCTTTGGAGTAAGTAAAAAAAATAACCTATTCCTTTGAATAGATTATTTCGCCTATAACCGTGTTGGTCAAACTACCCTCTTATTTCAAAAAGCCTGTGTTTTAGGCTAATTTATTCACAAAAATCGTCAATTTGGATTTCAGATTAGCGGCTTTGTTGTCGTGAATGATATTCTTTTTTGCTAATTTATCGAGCATTGAACTGATTTTTGGAAGCAGTGCTTCTGCTTGTGCTTTGTCGGTCATCGCCCTTAAATCACGAATAGCATTACGTGTTGTTTTCGCATAATAACGATTATGCAAGCGTCTTGTCTGTGTTTGACGAATCCTTTTTAATGCAGATTTATGATTTGCCATCTAAAAAAACTTAATTTTAATTAAACTATGTAGTCCATAGCAGAGTCGAACTGCTCTTTACAGAATGAAAATCTGTCGTCCTAGCCGATAGACGAATGGACCCCAAAAACCGTTGCGAAGATATAACAATTATTTTTTATAAAAAAACTTTTTTGTGTTCATTGATAAAACTTCGCATTTTTTTAGTCAATCTACAAAACCTTATAAGTTCCGCACAAGACGTACTGCATATCCCATTCTACGGTCAGACGTTTGCGTAAAATTAAGCGTCTTGCTTTTAACATTGCCATCCAGACGATATGCTTTGTTGTTATTGCCATTCACTGGAGTCGAAGTCCAATAGTTTATGTAGATACCATAGTTTTTCTCATTTATTCCAGTCGCACCACCGCTTTCTCCACGGTTCGCACAGCCAGGCAAGAAAGCACAACCCACTTTTTCCAAAGCATCCCAAGTGGTTTTAGAAACCCAATCAACACCATTCGCACCCACAGCAATGGCTTTAACACCTGCTTTTTCCCACGTGAAATCATCGGGATAAAAGATTATACCCGTAACCGTATCCGTAGGATTACTACTGTATTGTAAGTGAACGAACGAATAGCCAGCCTCTCCATTGACTTTCCGCGTGTTAACCAGATAATCCCAATCATCCTTCGAAAGCGTACGCCACGTATTCATAGGGTAGCGACCAATCTGATTTCCACCCCATTCGCTCCACGAATAGTTCGAATTGGTGGTGTTGGTGTAATATGGTTGTCTTGCTCCCGTTAGACCACTCGTTCCCCAGCCAAAGAGGTCTATCCAACCCGCGAAGGAAGAGGATACTTTACTATTGTCAGCCATACAGCGATGAAACTGTTGAGGTGCAAAACGCCACGTGGCAGGATTTGCCCTATATTGTAAGTTACCTGGCGAGAATTGCACCTTCTGTGTAGCACTAATTGAGAAGGCAGCAGGCGAAGGATCACGTAAGGTATAATCTTGCACGAGACGCACATTGATAAAATCCATTCGGTTGGTAGCCTCAACCAATACTGCTTTATTGCGTACATCAAAACGGACATATTCTGCTTTGGCTCCATCCGATGCTGTAGAAGACCAATAGAAGCCCATCTGACCCAAACCACCGTCGTTGTAATTCAATTGATTTTGTTCATTGGGATAGGATTGATAGGCATTAGGCAAGAACACACAGCCAGCTTCTTCCAAAGCATCCCATGTGGCACGGTCAATCTCCGAAACAGGATAATTGGCACCAAAAGGCATGGTAGCCACCCCCACCTCCGCAAAACTAAAGTCATCGGGATAAATCAACACACCCGACACCGTATCCGTTGTATTCTTACCATACTTCAACCGCACATACGTAAAAGCACTATCCTTGCCATCAATCACACGTTTGATCAAGATATACTCCCATTCTTCTATCGTCAATGTACGCCAAATACCTGGCCGATACATCGTAGCATCCTTATCAAAAAGGCTCACCACCTTATTATTTTCATCATACACACAATCGTAATACTCGCGAATAGGGTTGCGATAGCCCCAATCAAAATAACGGTTGGTGCCCGAATTGGTATCTATGTCGTTGCTCGTTGCACCCGCACCGCGACCTACAACAAACGAAGGACCGTAACCGTAGGCGTTAAATTCACTACCTAAATTCTCACCGCTTAACTCATAAGGATAAAAGAAGAGTGTATTTGCATCGCCTACTGCTCTACCGTTTCCACTCGTTCCCCACGCAAACATATCAATCCAACCTTTATACGTTTTAGAAATCAATGTGTTATTACAAGGCACGCCTTTAATCTCCTTGAAACCCGAGGGCGTGTTATCCTTCGTAGAATAGTCAATACTGTCGTAAAAGACGGTTGTTCCATTGTCATTGACATCGTTACCACTTGTCTGCAAGCCTTCGGGAGCATACACGCTCTTACCTTTCCCTACACGGTCAAACTGCCGCAAGGCAAAACGCCACTCGTTACGTGCCGGACAGTACTGCAAGTTACCCGAAGAGAAAATAACGCTTGCACCACGGTTGTTGATACTGAAAGGATGCACCACAGGCGTATCCACAACGAACTTCACAGCCGACTGATAATGGCGATTGCAACCATCGGTTTGTGCAGCGTGAACAGCCGTTAAAAATACGCTTAGTCCCAATAATACTAAAAATAAACCTTTTTTCATATACTTTACGATGTTAAAAATTCAAAAACACGTTTCTCACTCCTTCAATCACCCCATACCTTGCAAAGATACAATAAAAATATGTTTTTACAAAAAAAAATAGAAGGAGGAAAGTGGGAAGATGAAAGGTGAAAGGTGAAAGGTGAAAGGTGGAAGATGGAAGATGGAAGATGGAAGGTGAAAGATGAAAAGTGAAAAATGAAATGTAAAAATGAAAGGTGAAAGATGAAAGATGAAAGATGAAAAGGGGAATTGGTGAATTGTACATTGTTAATTGTACATTGTTGTTCCTTTCCCTTTTCAATTCTCAATTTTCAATTTTCAATTTAAAAAGACAGCCCCTCACCGAGATGAGAAGGCTGACATATTCCCTAAAACGTACCTGTCAAGCAGGCAAGAACTGAATTATAAGTTTTGAATAAGCCTTACAGGGAAGCCGTAATGACGGTAACTATTCGTAAACTCAATGGTCTTACCCGTGATATTGAAGTACACGTTATCCGCCTTTTCGGTACCATTTTCAGTTGCCGACCAATAGTATACGTATTGGCTATAGAAATCTGGATTGATAGTCGTTCCCATACGGCTTGCACAACCAGGCAAGAACACGCAACCAGCATTAGATAAGGCATTCCAAGTCGCTGTTTGCACTACTTGAAGACCTGCCGTAGCACCCACCTGTAAAGGCGTTGTTATACCTGCATCAGCCCACTTAAAGTTATCAGGATAAATCAGCACACCCGTTGCCGTATCCGCATCAGCGGGTCCGTATTTGAGCGTAACATACGAATAGCCTGCACCGCCATTCACTTGACGTGTGCTAAGCAAATAAGTCCATTCTTCGCTCGTAGGTGTACGCCATGAACCACCGATCGCAGTGCCCCAATCGCTCCACGAATAATCGGTAGAAGTTGCGGAGGTAGAATACGGTTTTACATCATCCTCTTTTACACCACTCGCACCCCAGCCAAAGAGGTCAATCCAACCTTCGTAGTTAGCCGCTGCCGAAGCGTTGTTTGCCATACATCTATCGTATGGATTAGTAGCAAAACGCCAGGTATTCGTAGAGGCTTGATATTGTATGTTGCTCGAAGCAATTTTCACTTTTTGTGTAGCACTAACCGAGAAAGCAGGAGGCTCACTTACAGTATAATCTTGCACGAGACGCACGGGGTAAGCGAGATAACGTGCGTTATTGTTATTAGTCGCAAGCCCACGTCCAAGGATATTAAACCATACATTATTTGCTTTTGCTCCATCATACGCACTTGCCGACCAATAGGCACCCCCCAGCCCATTAACATCTGCATTAATACTTGGTACACCATTGGATAAAGTACGTTGGGTCGCACTCGGCAAGAATACCACGCCTGCTTCTTCCAAAGCCTCAAAAGTAGAAGCGTCAATTGACGAGATAGCATAATTTGCTCCAAAAGGAAGCATGGCTACACCTGTCTCTGAAAAACTGAAGTCATCAGGATAAATTAAAATACCCGTAATCGTATCCGAGTTATTCTTGCCGTACTGCAAACGCACATACGTAAAAGCACTATCCTTACCTTCCACTTCACGCGTGATTAAGATATACGTCCATTCATCAGTGGACAATGTACGCCAGATACCCGGACGGTACATCGTACTATCGCCTGCCGACACCAACAAAGCATTATTGCCATCGTACACGCAATCAAAAAATTCACGAATCGTGTTGCGATAACCCCAATCAAAACAACGGTTGGTACCCGACTTGGAATCAATATCATTGCTTGTTGCACCCGCACCATGACCTTCACCAAACGAAGGACCATAGCCGTATGTGTTAGGATTAAAGCCTAAGTCGGTATTGTTCAATTCATAGGGATAGAAGAACTGAGTATACTCATCGCCTACGCGTCTGCCGTGACCGCTCGTTGCCCAAGGGAACAAGTCAATCCAACCAGCATAGTTTTTCGAAACATATAAATTATTACAAGGCACGCCTTTTATCATTTTGAAACCCGTTGGCGAGTTATTGTCTGGTGTAGAATAATCGATACTGTCGTAGAAGACGGTAGTAACATTATCGTTGACACCGATCGCCGTCAGATTTGCGGGAGCATAAGCACCATAAACACTCTTACCATTCCCTACACGGTCAAACTGACGTAAGGCAAAACGCCATTCGCTACGAGCAGGACAGTACTGCAAGTTACCTTTAGAGAAAATGACGCTTGCACCCTTAGCATTGATACTAAATGGATGCACAACAGGCGTATCCACAATAAATTTGATGGCTGACTCGTAATAACGGTCGCAACCATTCTTAGTATCGGCATTAACCGTACCAAACAGTGCGACTAACCCCAATAATAAAGATAAAATTCTTTTCATATTTTTCATAGTATTTTGATAAAATTCAACGTAATTTTTCACAATTCACCATAAACTCTGCAAAGATAGTATAAAAAAAATGTTTTTACAAAAAAAATAAAGTGAAAAACAAAAGCCAAGTCCAAACGAATAAATATAGACCAGTCACCTTTCAATTTTCAGTTTTCAACTTTCAATTTAAAAAATTCGTCTCCATCGCAAAAGGACAGAGACGAAAATCAAACAATAAAGCCTACCAAAGCAGGCAAAAACATATTATAAATCTCTGACTAATCGAACAGGCAAGCCAGCATGGCGATTGTCGATAGTTACATCGGCAGTTTTATCTACGGTATTGAACGCCATACGATACGCCTTATCACTATTACCAGGGTCAGAAGTCCAATAAGATATACCTATACCATAAACAACAGCCGCTTCGTTTTTCATACTCGTACTTCCACCAATACGATAACTACATCCTGGTAAGAACGCACAACCCACTTTTTCCAACGCTTGCCACGTAGTTAAACTTATCTTTTGAACGCCCGAAGAAGCCCCCACACTAAGTGCTTCTACACCCGCTTTTTCCCACGTGAAATCATCGGGATAAATAAGTACACCTGTAACCGTATCCGCTTCCGTTTCACTATCACTTGTTTGTATGCGAACGAACGAAAAACCATAGTCACCACCAGCAATCTTACGATTTAACAAATAGTTGCATTCCTCTTTCGTTGGTGTACGCCACGTATTTTTAGGATATGTGCTGATAACATTCTGTCCCCACTCACTCCACGAGTAATTTGTGGCAGTGGTATTGCTGTAATACGGTTGTCGTGCACTTCCGACTCCACTCGTTCCCCAACCAAGGAGGTCTATCCAACCATCGTAGTCGTTTGCGATATTCGCGTTGTCTGCCATACAGCGATGATACTGTTGGGGAGCAAAACGCCACGTCTTCGTAGAACCTTGATACTGCAAGTTACCTGGAGAGAAGGCTACTTTTTGTGTAGCACTAACCGAGAACGAAGGAGGAGGAGTGGGCGTATGATCTTGCACGAGACGCACACTGTTAAAATCCTTTCGGTTGGTAGCCTCAACCAATACTGATTTATTGCGTACATCAAAACGGGCATATTCTGCTTTGGCTCCATCCGATGCTGTAGATGACCAATAGAAGCCCATCTGACCCAAACCACCGTCATTCAAATTCATGTGATTATCATTTGCTGCAACGGGATAGGCTTGATAAGCAGTAGGCAAGAACACCACGCCTACCTCTTCCAAAGCACTCCATGTAGCAGCGTCAATCTCTGATACACCATACGTTGCCCCAAACGGAAGCGATGCCACACCAGCCTCCGAAAAACTAAAGTCATCAGGATAAATCAACACACCTGACACCGTATCCGTTGTATTCTTGCCATACTTCAACCGCACATACGAAAAAGCACTATCTTCACCACCCACCAATCGCTCCGTTAAGAGATACTTCCATTCGTCAGCCGTCAAGGTACGCCAAACACCCCGACGATACATCGTACCAACGGGTGCTTGCACTACTAACGCTTTATTTTCATCATATACTAAATTATAATACTCACGAATCACATTGCGATAGCCCCAATCAAAAAATCGATTGGTACCCGATAGCACATCAATATCATTGCTGGTAGCACCAGGACCATGACCTGCATCAAACGAAGGACCATAACCGAACTTATTAGCCTCATGACCTAAATCGACACCATTCAAATCGTATGGATTAAAGAAGACAGCAAGTGAGTCTTGTGCTTTGCGACCTTGCCCACTCGTTCCCCAAGCAAACATATCAACCCAACCGCCATATTTCTTCGAAATCAATGTGTTATTGCAAGGCACACCTTTAATTTCTTTGAAACCTGATGCGGTCGAATTATCCTTCGTAGAATAGTCGATACTATCGTAAAAGACGGTCGTTCCATTATCGTTGACATTAGTTCCATCTGTCTTCAGACCTTCGGGAGCATAGACGCTCTTGCCTTTCCCTACACGGTCGAATTGTCGCAAGGCAAAACGCCACTCATCGCGAGCTGGACAGTACTGCAAGTTACCCGTAGAGAACACAACGCTCCCACCTAGTTTATTGATGGTGAAGGGATGCACTGTGGGAGTATCTACAATGAACTTCACAGCCGACTGATAATGACGCTCGCAACCAGGTGCACCTGCCGAAGCTTTAGGATGATCAAGCGAACAAGTAATCTTAAAGGAAGTGATCCCCCCCCCGACACTACCTGAAGTATTTAAAACTGTAAGCGATACGTTTTTGTTTAATACATCCTTTACTAAGGGATATACATTCGCATCAATTAAGACGTTGAATCTTTTATCATCATCTGTGGAACCCAAATATAAAGTATATACCGTACTTCCTTCCTTAGGTGGTTCTATAATAGCAACTGTACCATAAAACTTATACCCTATAACATTTTGGGAACTGTTTAAAAATGTCTTCATCTGAGCATACGTGTACATCGTTCCCGCATCGTTTTGGGCATTGATATGCACGACCAGACCTAACAACATGGCTATAAAAAGTAATTTCTTCATATTCAATTATTTTAACTTTTTTATTTGTTTCTGGGTGAGTTTTTTACAACCCACCACAACCGCACAAAGATACACAAAAAAAAATGTTTTTTACAAAAAAATAAATGTAATTTGTTGCAAAAAATCAACCTGTAACGAGGGGGTTATTCGTTGATTCTGTCGCTTTTTCTCCGTGTTTTGTGCAAAAAAATAGTTTTACTCTTCGATTTTGAAAAGAAATAGTATCTTTGCGGGATAAACGACAACATGAAAAATCAACCTTAAATCAAAATAAAAAATGAAAAAAATTACTTGTTTTGTGCCGTTTCAGTCTGATGAACAGGTGAAACAGACCACTCAAAACCTACAAAAAGAAGAGTTAGTGGGCGACATCCATTACATCCAAGGCGACATCCGTTCGACCAAGAATGTGCGGGAAATAGCGAGCAAAGCCAACACGCCCTACACGCTCATTTATACCAAATACTCCACGTTGCAGTTCGTTTTGTTTGCCCTCAAACGGATGGTGGATTTGCTGGAAGATGGTGGCTCGGATATGATTTACGGCGACCACTTCAAAAAAGAGGGCGAAAACGTTACGCAAGCACCCGTGATAGACTACCAGTTTGGCTCCTTGCGTGATGACTTTGACTTCGGAAGCGTGCTCATCTATCGTACATCGGCTCTCAAAGAGGCTGTGAGTCGGATGAATACGGATTATGAGTTTGCAGGCTTGTATGACTTGCGGCTGAAAGTGAGCCAAAAAGGGCATATCGACCACATCAACGAGTACCTTTATTACGATGTGGAGCAGGATAATCGGAAGTCGGGCGAGAAGTTCTTTGACTATGTGGACCTTAAGAATCGAGGTGTGCGAATCGAAATGGAGAAGGTGGTTACCCAACACCTGAAAGATATTGGAGGGTACCTCGAGCCTACCTTTAAGCAGGTGGACCTGAGCGAGGGTAACTTTGAGTACGAGGCAAGCGTGATTATTCCGTGCAAGAACCGTGTGCGGACGATTGAAGATGCGATTCG
This sequence comes from Paludibacteraceae bacterium, assembly GCA_016282955.1. GTDB lineage: Bacteria > Bacteroidota > Bacteroidia > Bacteroidales > Paludibacteraceae > Colicola. Next base: position 28,343 of record JAEELX010000027.1, read on the forward strand.
TAGTGCGTTGAGCCAAAAAGTGAACGCACCGTATAAATACAACGTGTTTGTGGTAGATGATAATTCGACCGATGGGACGGTGGACAAAATCAAAGCTCTCGTTGCCGAAGGACACGACAACCTGATTTATATTGCCCAAGATAAGACGTGGCACGCTATCGGTGGCAACTGGAACGTGGCTTTGCACCACCCCAAATGCGGACGGTTTGCCATACAGTTGGACTCCGATGACACCTATGCGGACGAAACGACTGTGCAACAAATCATTGAGGCTTTCCACAAAGAAAACGTGGCGATGGTGGTTGGAACCTACCAGATAACCGACTTTCACGGGAAGGAACTGCCTCCTGGTGTGATTGACCACAAGGAATGGACGCCCGACAATGGCCGCAATAATGCCTTGCGAATCAACGGATTAGGTGGTCCACGGGCTTTCTACACGCCTTTGATGCGACAAATCAATTTCCCGTCCACCAAGTACGGCGAAGATTATGCGATGGGCTTACGCGTGAGCCGAGAGTACCAGATTGGCAGGATATATAATGTGTTGTACCATGCAAGACGTTGGGAGGATAACTCGGATGCCAACTGTACGTTGGTGGAAATGAATGCCAATAACTTGTACAAAGACCGCATTCGTACGTGGGAATTGAAGGCACGCATACAACAAAACAAAAATAAATGAGTTTGAATGCCCAAATAGAAGATATGTTCTCTCGTGAGATGGCTTTGCACGGGAGAGCATATACTTTTTATTCGCAGTTGGATAAGGTGTTGCACAAGGATATGACCTATAACGGCTTCCCTGCCAAGCTCTTTTTCAACCCGGGGCGTGTGCAGAGTGTTATGGCAGACATCAGCGAAGAAGCCCTTGCGAAGCGACCTTGCTTCTTGTGTCCGAGTGGGTTGGAGGATAAGCAACTCACCACGCTTTGGACCTCTCCCACTCAACAACAATACTGCATACGAGTGAATCCTTTCCCAATTTTTAAGCGGCATTATACCATCTCGTCTGCGATTCACGAACGGCAGGCTTTTGTGCCACATTTGCATAGTATGTTGGCTTTGGCAGAGCAATGGCAGGAGGTTACGCTGTTTTATAATGGACCTTTTTGCGGTGCGAGTGCCCCTGACCACATGCACTTCCAAGCCGTGCCACGCCACGCTTTACCCATCGAAAAGCACTTTGATACGGTTTATGTCCCCGCTTATCGCATTGATGAAAAGGACATTACTACCCAGATACAACACGTTACGGAGTTACTACAAAAAGATACCTCGCCGTTGCAACCCGACGAATGGGAACACAAGTGGAACGTTATCTCGTGGCACGATACAGAGGGTTTTCATACCATCGTTTTCTTCCGCACCAAAGGGCAACCCGATTGTTTTTTTGAAAAAGACCCCGAAAAATGTATCCATATATCGCCTGCCACAGTGGAAATGGGAGGGATTGGAATCGTTGCTGAGCAAAGCAGTTTTGATAAACTAACCCCAAGCCTGCTACACGACATTATGCAGGATTTAGCCAAAAAGATAGATTGATGAAACGGGTTGTGCTTGTATTATTGGGCTTATGTTGGATGGCTTCGGTGTTTGCATCGTCCAAAGTGCGTATCTTTGGCTATGTGATTGATGAAAATAATCGAGGCATCGAATCTGCCAATATAGTGCAAGAACACACAACCAACGGCACCAGCAGTAACCGCAACGGCTATTACGAATTATGGGTTGAAATGACGGATACAGTCGTGGTCGTGTATAGTTCGGTGGGTTACACCACGATTCGCCAGCAACTCTTCACGCACAACCAAACGCTATGCGTCAATGTCGTCCTCACCAGCACCGAAGAGATGCTTGACGAGGTTACCATCACGGGCTTTCGGAAACAAAATACGATGATGGACTACCTCGATGCCCAAACTGCCCGTATCATGCCAGACGTCTCGGGTGGTGGGATTGAGAGCTTGCTCATTACCTTTGCGGGGGTGACCCAAAGCAACGAGATGAGTGGACAGTACAACGTGCGAGGGGGTAATTTTGACGAAAATAGTATCTATGTCAATGGTATCGAAATCCATCGTCCGCTGTTGATACGAGCGGGTCAGCAAGAAGGACTTAGTTTTGTGAACCCTAAAATGGTGGAAAACATCTACTTTTCGGCAGGTGGCTATGGTGCGAAGTATGGCGACCGCAGTTCGTCTGTCTTGGACATAACTTACAAGCGTCCGAAAGGGTTTGAGGCAAGTATCGATGCGTCGTTGTTGGGTACGAATGCGTATGTCGGACATGGCAATGACAAGATAACGGGCATGTACGCCTTTCGGTATAAAACCAACCAGTATGTGCTCAAAAGTTTGCAACAAGTGGGCAATTACGACCCGCGTTTTTTAGATGCTCAAACACAACTTACCTTCCGTTTCAGTCCCAAGTGGGAGTTGCGTTTGCAAGGCTATTATAGCCAAAATAAATACCGTTTTTTCCCCGATTCAATGAGCAATAATTTCGGCATTATGAGCAACGTCAAGAACCTGACCGTGTTCTATCAAGGGCATGAAAGCGATGTGTTTGAGACGGGTTTCGGAGCCATCAGTTTGCTGGGAAAAATCAATTCGGAAGTGTCGTTGGATATGGATTTTAGCGGTTATTATTCCACCGAACAAGAAAATTATGACATACGTGGCGAATATATTTTGCAAAATGTGATGGGAACGAACGTGTCGGTTGGGCGAGATATGTATGCCGAAACCGTCTTCGATAGGCAAGATATTTTGGGAACGGGAATTTACCAAGAACATGCCCGCAACAGCCTCAAAAACAAGGTTTTAACGGCCGCTATCAACAGCCACTGGAAACATGCCGACAACGATTTGCACTGGGGAGCAAACATTCAATTCGAACAACTCAAAGACCAAGTAAGCGAGTGGGAATGGCGAGACTCAACGGGTTATTCGGTGCCACTAAACTCGTCTATGGAGTTGTATTATTGCATGAAAAGTGCCTCGTCGATGCAATCGGTTCGCACGCAAGCCTTCCTGGAAAACACCTCGCAATGGGATACAAAACACGGCACGGTCAAGCTCATCGGAGGCGTGCGAATGAACTGGTGGTCGTGGAATAAAGAAGTGTTGGTGAGTCCGCGTGTGAGTGTGATTTGGTTGCCTGGCTGGAAGCGTGATTTTGCCTTTCGGTTTGCCACGGGTTTGTACCATCAGGCACCTTTTTACAAGGAAGTCCGAGACACCTTCGTCGATGCCAACCATATCACCCGCATCAACCTCAACCATACCCTCCGAGCCTCCCGCAACGTGCATTGGGTCGTGGGTGGCGACTACTATTTTCGGATGTTAGCCCGACCTTTCAAACTGACGGCTGAGCTGTACAGCAAGTATATGGACCGAGGGGTTAGTTACTCGGTGGAAAACGTGCAGGTTCGCTATTCGGGCAAGAATGACATCGAAGGCTACACGGTGGGGTTGGATTTGAAATTCTATGGCGAGTTGGTGCCCGGGGTGGATAGCTGGATAACCTTTTCGGCGATGCGTTCGCGGGAGCGTTTTATCAAGGACGAGTACCATTTGGGGTGGATACCCTCTCCGCAAGAGCAACGATACAGCTTTGCGATGCTTTTTCAGGACTACCTCCCCCAACTGCCCCAACTGCGGGCTCAGGTTAAATTTATCGTCAATGACGGTCTGCCGTACGGTGCCCCTCGCAGTATGACGACACGCAACAAAGGGCGTATGCCGAATTATAAACGGTTTGACTTGGGTTTGATTCATATCTGCGACAAAAAAAGTTATGCCTTTATGAAAAAGAGTAAAGTGGTCAAGATGTGGTCAGTGGGCTTGGATGTGTTCAATCTGATTGATTTCAAAAACGTCAATTCGTATTTTTGGGTGAGCGATGCTTACGGCAACCAGTGGGCAAGCCCCAATTACCTCTCGGGTAGGCGTTGGAACTTTAAAGTAAGTGTGGATTTTTAGTTATGAAAAAAGAACTTCCGATATTCGTAAAAGATATACTGCTATTTGTGGCCGTTTTGTTGGCTGCCAATATCATTTGGAAAGTACTGTTTACGCCATTCTTCTCCGATACACCCCTTGTGATTATCACGGACCAAACGCCCATCTTCAAGTCATGTATTGCCTTGCTGTCCAACGAAGTGTTTGGGCTCTTGCACCTCTTCAAACCTACCTTAACCTTGCACGAAAATGTCCTATCGTATGGCGGTTTACCGGGTATCCAAATCACGTGGACCTGCACCGCCATCAAACAATTTGTGCTGTTTGCATGCATCCTGTTGGCGAGTCGTGGCAACCTAAAACACAAAATATATTACATCCTTTTCAGCATCATTCCCATCCACATCACGAATTTTTTACGCATATTTTTCCTCACGCTACTCATCGAAAACCACCGTCAATGCTTCACTTTCTGCCACGAATACCTGTTTAAGTACATTTTTTACGGCGTATTATTTTTGTTATGGTTGTTTTGGATTGAGAAAAATGAGTATCTTTGCAACGTTTTTAGAAAATAGTTATGGAAGGTGTTTTATTTAGTTTGTCTCCTTTTAATGCCACTTGGGTAACAATTTTGCTGATTTTACTCACAATGACACTTGGTTTTTGTTCCTTAGTTTTTCCAAGTATTTTTACCGTTTCTTTTACTAATTATTTTGGAACCGTTCGCCGTGCATACAGTGTGAATTTGTATAGCAACAATTTTTTAGTAGTCATTTTGAACATCTTTTATTACATCGTTTTTTCGTTGGCTTTGTACCTTTTCTTTCGTTGGCATACCGATGTGCAATTTTTGGGTTTTGTTTTTACGTTCGCTTGTGTGTGCATCTATTCGTTGTTCCGTTTGGGTGTAATTCGTTTTATTCTGTATATTTTTACGGTCAAACCGTCCTTTTCGCTCTATCGTATTCACTATTTTTACCATTGTACTATTCTGGCGATTGCGTTGTTTTTGCTGCTTTTTTTCGCCTATTTTTTCTCCGTCAATCATGCTTTGCGAATTTGCTTTTTTGTGTTGCTGGGGATTCATTTTCTTTCGCTTTTCGTTACGCTATTTCGTTCGCTCCCATTTTCGTTTTTTGCCGTTTTGGGAACGCTTGTTTACCTGTTTACGTTTGAAATGTTGCCCATTTATTTCTTGTGGCGATACATTCCAGAGGTGTATTTTATTTGACAAACTTAATGGATATGAATTATGCCACAAATTAGTTTTTTTTACGGGATATACATTTTGATGAACTTTTCTGACCATCAACCACCTCATTTTCATGCTTGGTACGGTGATTACAAAGTTATGGTTAATATCAGCGATGGTACGGTCAAAGGAGAAATGCCAAGTAGGGCTTTAAATATGATTTTAGAATGGCTTGATGAGCATCGTAAAGAATTGATGTCAAATTGGGAAAAAGCACAAAAAGGAGAGCCACTTGATAAGATTGAACCTCTAAAATAAGCAACAATGTTTATAGAAGTTACAAAAGCAGAGTATTTGGAAGGTTATAAAATTAAATTACAATTCAATAATGGCGATACTAAAATCGTGGATTTATCGCATTGTTTGAATGGTACAGTTTTTACGCCATTGCAAGATATTGCATTTTTCAAGCGTTTTGCGATTAAATTTAACACAATAGAATGGGAAAATGGAGCTGATTTTGCACCCGAATACTTGTATCAAATCGGGACAAAGGTAGAAAATCCTGTTCCTCAAAAAAGTTAATCAAAATTCCATCTTTAAAAACGTGGTATATTTTTTGCCACAAAGTTCAAAAATACAACTTGGTTGCAAAAAAATTAGCGTATGTTCGTGCGTTTTATGAAGAAGCATAACTTTTTAATAGTATTGTTTGGACTTTTTACGCTGACACTGTCGGCAGAAGAGGCGAATTTGCAGGGATTACTGAATCGCATCACCCAACAGACCTTTTCGGCAGATTTTGCTATGGCTATTTCCGAAAAAGTGAACGAACCGATGGTTTATACGGGCAAAATGCAGATAAAAGGCGAAAAATTCACCGTCTTTTTCAATCATTTGCAAGTCGCTTTTGACGGCAAGACACTCTACTGGTTGGATAAAAAAGCCAACGAACTGACCCTCTCCTACCCCACACCGACGGAATTATACGAAGCCAACCCATTCAGTTACGCCCAACAAATGAAAAGTAAGTGCAACGAAACCATCACTGCCGACAAACATGTTACCACTATCACCCTCATTCCAAAAGAAAAAGAGAGCGATGTGAGTAAATGTATTTTGAAACTCAATCACACGAATTGGTTGTTGCAATCGGTGGAAATCAAAGAACGAAGTGGCAAGACGACTCTGCTCACGTTTCGCAACACAAAATATAGTTCGGAAAACACTACGTTTAGTATTAACCAAGGCGATGCCTACTTAAATGATTTGAGATAATGGAAAAAGCAAAATGTGTTATTATCGGTTCGGGACCTGCGGGTTACACAGCTGCAATATACGTTGCAAGAGCCAATTTGCAACCTGTTTTATATCAAGGTCCTCAGCCCGGTGGACAGTTGATGATTACACCCACCATTGAAAACTACCCAGGATTTGCAGACGCAATCGACCCGTTTACGCTCCTCAATGCGATGTGCGAACAGGCTAAAAAATACGGAGCAGACATCCGCGAAGGCATTGTAAAAGAAGTTAAATTTGAGAAAAATAACAATCTTATCACCATTGACGATGGCTCGCAAATCACAGCACAATGTGTCATTATCGCCACGGGTGCAAGTGCAAAATTCTTGGGGCTTCCTTCCGAAAAGCAGTTCATGGGCAAAGGCGTTAGTGCGTGTGCTACGTGCGATGGCTTTTTCTTCCGTGGCAAGACGGTGGCGGTCGTTGGTGGCGGAGACACGGCGTGTGAAGAGGCGTTGTACTTGGCAAATCTTTGTCCAAAAGTGTATATGATTGTGCGGAAACCGTTTTTGCGTGCCTCACAAATCCTTCAAGACAGAGTGAAAAACAACCCAAACATCACGATTCTCTTCGAGCACGTAACGCAAGAAATTGTCGGAAACGAGAAAGTGGAAGGCGTTAAACTGCTTTATCAAAACGAGAAAATGGTGGATTTACCCATTGACGGTCTGTTTATCGCCATCGGACACCACCCCAATACGCAAATGTTTGGCTCGCAACTGCCGTTAGATGCCGATGGGTATTTTATCAAAGAAAAATTGGACAAAGCCAATGGCATTTTTGTGGCAGGTGATTGTTCCGAACCACACTACAAACAAGCGGTAATTGCTGCTGGTGAAGGGTGCAAAAGTGCATTAGACGCAATTGAATTTTTAAAACAATGATAATCATGAAAAGAATTTTTTATTTGATGCTCATAGCATTAGTTAGTGGTACCATGAGCATTGGGGCTAAATCCTCAAAAGAGAGTGTTAAATTTTATGTGTATTTACATTGTGAAGACTGTGTAAATAAAATTATGAAGAACGTGGCTTATGAAAAGGGCGTGAAGGACATCGTGTGCTCCATTGAGAACCAAACGGTAGTCGTTACGTACGATGCCAACAAAACCGATGTTGCGACCTTGCAAGCAGCGTTTAAGAAAATCAACAAACCTGCTTCCTTGACGCCTCCTAACAATGTAGCAACACCTCACGACCATGACCATCATCACCACGATGGGCATAAACATGAGCACGAACACGAGCATAATCATGGACACGAGCATGCCACTGAATCTTAATATAACAACTAAATTTTATAATCTATGAAAAAAATTTTTGTATTACCCATTAGTCTTATGTTAGCATTTACTTCTTGTTGTCAAAAGAATGCGACTTGTCAAACATCGAACGAACAAGCCATCCTTGATGCTATCCAAACCCGCGTAAGCGTGCGTCAATTCACGGGCGAAGAGGTTTCGGAAGAACAAATCCAAACGCTTTTGAAATGTGCTTTTTCGGCTCCTACGGCTGTAAATAAACAACCTTGGGACATCTTGGTGATTACCGACAAAGAAATCATCAAACAAATCGGCGAAAAATTCCCTAATTCGCGTTGCCAAAATAACCCGAGCGTTGTTTTCTGCTTGTGTGGCAATATGGAAAAGGCGTTGGAAGGCGAAGCACGTGAGTATTGGATTCAAGACGTTTCGGCTGCGATGGAAAACTTGCTTCTTGCTGCCCACGGCATGGGCTTAGGTGCTGTGTGGGTTGGCATTCACCCGATTTCGGAACGTGTTCAGGCACATAGAGAATTGCTTGGATTGCCTTCTCATGTTGTTCCATTAGGCTTGGCTGTGGTTGGGCATCCAAACGAACAACCCGAAGTGAAAAACAAGTTCAAAGAAGAAAACATCCACTACAATAAGTGGTAAAAAAGATTTGTAGAAGAGGTTTGAAAGTGAGTTCGGGATTATCTCGGACTCATTTTTTTTGCTTAACTCCCAAGCAAGATTGCAGGTTTATAAAAAATCAGCAACCGTTACCACGACCATTGCTGAAACTTTTTGATAATCAATACTTTACGTTTCTTTACCGCACAAGCACAATATAACTTCTATAACGTATATTGGCTTTGTCTTTTGGTACCAAATAAATCAAATACGCACTCTGCACTGGAGGCAAACTAACCCGCGTAGCACCGTGTTTGTCGCTGTATGCTGCAAAATCACCGAAACGAATCAACTTACCAGGCATATCATAAACCCAATAACTGCCGTCCAAATTACTTTGGATTTGAATATCTGGATTCTCAGGCGTAACCATAGTTGGATGCACGTAAATATGGGGTTCATTCAGTAAATTCTTATCTTCCACCGAAACCACCTTAACAGGGCAAGTGAAAGTAGCATGACCGTCGTCTGAACGCGTCAACAAAACTTGATATTTGGATTCCAAAGCCAATTTTGCAGGCACGTAATAAATGTCTTTTACGGCACCATAAATCGGCTTTTCATTTTCATACCACTGATAAGCACTAAACTCATAACCGCCATTGTAACCCGAATTTAACACCGCTAAAACGTCATTCCAATGCTGGCCAACAATCTTACTCGGGTAGAAAACATGCAACGAATCGGTAAAATTATGCTGCACGCCACACGTATCGGTAATGTTTAGCAGAACTTCGTAACTCCAAGGACGAATATATGGCTCTATTTGCGGGATATTAATAGGAAGAAGCACATAGGTGTCGAAGATGTTGTCGGGTTCAAATTGCCCTTCGATGTTGACAAATCCGTCCGCAAGTGCCCTTGCATCTAATTGCACCGAATACGTATTAGGTTGGCCTGCAACGTATTGGAACATGTAATTGAAACTGACGCTATCGGCACAAACATCTTTGGGCGAAACCAATTCCAATTTTGTCAGTGGCACACAGGTGTGGCAATCCTTTGCTGTGATATTCAAGGTATAAATGACGCTGTCGCAACCACTATAATGCTTGAACGGGACCGCTTGCGTATTGCTATAATCGCCTTCCACAAGTATGCTCTGTGGCTTTTTCGCGTCAGTCGTGTACCAGTTGTAGCGTTCGCCAAGGCAAACCCTCACGTTCGTAGACTTGGTCTTCGTTTCCAAACGGGTCAAGTGTAAGATGCAATAGATACTATCTTTGCCATTTTTCTTCCTAGGAATAGTGTAGCGATAAGTGCCTTTTTCAGTGGTTTGGGTGATGTCTTTGAGTTTCTGCCCTTCGCGTTTCCATTCGTAGGCGTTTTCGTTGCAAATCGTGTCGTAAAATGGCTCGTCATAGGGTTCGATGGAGGTAACCGTCAGTTGCAAAATCGAGATGATACTATCGCAACCGTACATGCTCCGCACCGTGTCGCGATGAGTGCCTTGCGTTTCTTTGTATAGCGTTTTGTCATCGGTTATCTTCCACTTGTACGTTTCGCCACGCTCTATTGTAGCGGAAATCGGACGCACGTCTGCGACTATGTCCGAGAAAATCAAATGCAAGTTCATAATCGCACTATCGCAACCCTGCATATCCTGCAAGGTCTCCTTGTGGTCGCCAGCAGTCGCAAGTTCGCGAGTAAGGTTCTTCTTTTTGTCGTAAGTCCACGTATAAGGCCCGCTACCACAAATCGCCACCGTATCGAAATCTGGCGTTGGGTCGGCATCCGATTGTTTCAGGTGCAACTTCACAATCACACTATCGCAGCCTTGCATATCCTGCAACGTCTCTTCATAGTCGCCAAAGGCATCAAGGTCACGAGTAAGGTTCTTCTTTTTGTCGTAAGTCCACGTGTAAGGGAACTGACAAACCGAAAGGGTCTCAGTTTCAGTGGTTGGGTTAACATCCGATTGTTTCAAGTGCAACTTCACAATCACACTATCGCAACCCTGCATATCCTGTAAGGTCTCCTCATAGTCGCCAAAGGCATCAAGGTCACGAGTAAGGTTTTTCTTTTTGTCGTAAGTCCACGTGTAGGGGAACTGACAGACAGAGAGGGTCTCAGTTTCGGTGGTTGGATTGACATCCGATTGTTTCAAGTTCAACTTCACAATCACACTATCGCAGCCTTTCATATCCTTCAAAGTCTCTTCGTAGTCACCAAAGGCATCG
>JAEELX010000028.1 GCA_016282955.1 Paludibacteraceae bacterium
CAACGTTTCCTCGATTTCTTCAAACGTAACATTGGAGTTGTCTTCGCTTACTTGCTCAAAAATATCCTGCAAAATAGTTGCATAATCTGCGTCCAAATAATCCTCTTTCATAGCGAGTGTGTCCACCCCGTAAAACACGATGGCGTGCAGCAACAAAAGAGCGATTAAAAGGTATTTATTCATTCTATTTCGGTTACTTGTATGTCATAATCCCAGTCGGGGAAATAGATGTTTCCGTTTCGCCATTCCACTTCACCACGCTGAAAATCAACCGTTTCGCTACGTGGATACAGTTTGGAAGGATACAATTCTTGCCCAAAATCTTGGTTGACAATCAGTCGGAAGTTATCCATTCCGCCCAAATAAAAATAATTCCCCGACATCTCCTGCAAATACGGCGTCAACAGTGGCGAACTCTCATTAAATCGCGTAGGCCCGTAGGATTGGTCAACAGGCACCCACCCCACTCCTTCGAAGTAAATTTCTGCCCAATCGTGCATCCCTTCATCGTTCGGCTGCACCCAAAAACCGCTCTGGAAGTGGGCAGGAATACCCACAATCCGACAAAGCGTGATGAACAGCAAAGCGACCTGTCCACAATCGCCATGCCCACTTTCTAAGACATACTCGGGAATGTTCGCCAAGGTTGAATACTCCCTCGCACCAGCCCACGGGAAGATCTTGTCAACCCACGTGTAGATGGCTTGGGCTTGCTCCAACGGGTGAGTCAGACCCTGTGTGAGCGAGTCTGCCAAAGCCCGCAAACGAGGTGTAAAAATGATATGGGCTTCACGCTCTTGGGTGTAAAGTTGGTAAGTGGCAGAACTTGTGTCGTAAGGTTTTATTTTATTGATATTCAATGTATTATAAGCTCCACGAGCCGTGTATTCAAACTCTTCACTAAAAATCGTTGGTTTGCCTTTCTCGGCGATGGCCTGCATATAAAGCGTGGCGTGGTCGTTTTTGGTCAACTTACCTGCCATCTTTTTGGACGGACACACATCGGCTGACAAAACAGGTTTGTGGCTTGTGTGGAGCAACTTTATGTTGGTTTGACGCGGTGCAATATCTTGCGGATACGGCAACCAGCACCGAATAATTTCGCCTTGTGGAACGGCATCAGACCGCACGGTGAGTGTGTATTTCACCCGAAAACGCTTCGTAACGGCAACCGAGTCGGCATGCTTGTAAACGGCTTGGATATTTTCCAAAAGCACCGAATCAATGGCTTCCATAGTCGTTGGTTGGGGCTGTTGGGCTTTTTTGATGGCTTTGGCGGTTGAGTCAACCCGAAACAGATTGGCTGCCGTGCGATTAAAATACATTCTCTCCCCGTTCAGCATCATCGATTCCAACACGCCCGCTTGCGTCCAAGCATCAATTTGTTCGTCCGTAACGTCTGGAATATACTTTTGGATATACTCCTTCACTTGCTGTTGAGTCCACGAAAAATCAACTTGCAAGCGGTAATTCAAGTCGTCTTCCCACGAATAATTTCGCAACGGATTACTACAAGCCATCAACAAAAAAAGCAGAAAATAAAGAGAGAGATGTTTTTTCATAGTTCAAAAAAGGGTATAAAAAAGGGACTTCTATACCTTTGCATACAGAAATCCCTTTGATTTTGGTAATTAAAGAGCACCAATTTCTTTCAAGACAGCGGTTGTTTTTGCAACGGCTTCTTTACTTGCATCCAAAGCGGCTTTTTCGTCAGCCTTCAATGGCAACTCAACGATTTTTTCGATACCATTTTTGCCGATGATACAAGGCACACCAATCATAATATCCTTGTAACCATATTCGCCTTCCAAGTAAGCCGAGCAAGGAATCAACTTACGTTGGTCATTGATGATAGCGTCTACCAAGGATGCGATACTTGCACCTGGAGCCATCCAAGCACTCGTGCCTAACAAACCCGTAAGGGTTGCACCACCAACCATCGTCGATTTAACCACCTCGTCAATCTCTTCTTTGGACAAGCACTCCGAAACAGGCATTCCTTTGTAGGTTGCAAAACGTGCCACTGGAATCATGGTCGTGTCGCCGTGTCCACCAATCACAAAACCTTCCACTTCGTTTGCGTTCACTTTGAGTTTTTGTGACAAGAAGTATTTGAAACGGCTACTATCCAACGCACCACCCATACCAATCACGCGGTTTTTCGCAATGCCAGCCACTTTGTAGGTCAAGTAAGCCAAGGTATCCATGGGGTTACTTACCACGATGAGGATAGCGTTTGGAGAGTATTTAAGTACTTGTTCCACAACACTTTTCACGATTTTAGCGTTTGTGCCAATCAACTCTTCACGCGTCATACCGGGTTTGCGAGGAATACCACTCGTGATAGCCACAACGTCCGAATTAGCGGTTTGCGAGTAGTCATTTGTAACGCCTCTTACCACCGTATCAAAGCGGAGCAATTGTGCCGTCTGCATAATATCCATTGCCTTTCCTTCAGCAACGCCTTCTTTAATATCGATTAAAACCACTTCGCTGGCAATATCCTTCACTGCCAACACATTTGCACAGGTAGCACCCACGTTCCCTGCACCAACAACTGTAACTTTTGACATAGTATTAGATTTTTTAATTTTTAATTACGATACGCAAAGGTAACAAAAAAATAAATACAAAGTAAATAATTTTTTGATATGTGGATTAATCTCAAAATTATAGTATTTTTATTTCAACAACTTCTTATTTTCCACATCTTCCAGCACTAACATTTGCTGAATAGCAATGCGATTCAGTTCTTTCAGCCGTTCTGATTGTGGTAAACCATTGTTAATAAACACAGCATTAAGGTTTTCCATATTCGACAAACAAATAAGTTGGTTAATAGATGCATAATCACGTATATTCCCTTTTAAGTCGGGGTGTATTTCACGCCATTTTTTAGCAGTCATCCCAAATAAAGCAACATTCAACACATCGGCTTCGTTAGCATAAATAATGTTTGTTTGAAGAGGCGAAATTTCTGCAGGAATTAAATTTTGTTTGATAGCATCGGTATGAATATGGTAGTTAATTTTTGAAAGTTCACGTTTTGCTGACCAACCAAGTTGTTTTTGTTCTGCTTCTTTTAAGCGTTGGAACTCTCTCAATAAATAAAGTTTGAATTGAGGAGACACCCAAGACGCAAATTCAAAAGCCAAATCCTTGTGTGCGTATGTTCCACCATAACGCCCTGCTTTCGCAATAATCCCAATTGCATTTGTTTTTTCAATCCATTGCTTTACGGATAAAATAAAGCGATTCAAGCCAGCTGCATTTTTAATTCCCTCGAATTCGGGGGAATTAAAATTTGGGTTGTACATTTCTTCCCATATTCCAAGGAACTCAATCGTATTTTTATTACGCAACCATTTTTCTATCAAAGAAAGACCATTTTCAACACCTTTCACCATGTCGGTCAGTGAGATGTAGTCTTTCTCGTTTATTTCTAAGACTGTAATTTCCGTTTCATTAACAAGTATTTTTGCCATGATAATAATTTTAAATTCTTACACCATATTCCCCAAGAACAACAGCAATCGATTGGCTATATTGGTCTCACTTACACCACCGTCAAAGTCCAACGAAAGCATATTCAATTGTGGATAAAGCGTCTTGAGTTTTTTCTCAATACCTCGTGCCACGATATGATTCGCAATACAGCCGAACGGTTGCATCGAAACCACATTATTACAGCCTTGCTTGATAAAACCAATCACTTCAGCAGGCAAAAGCCAACCCTCACCAAACTGTGCCGAGAGCGAAACAACCTGCTCGCCATACGAAGCCAAGGTGAAAATGTCGTCAAAAGGTTGGTAGAAACGGAACCGCGAAGCCACTTTTTCGCATTCTACTTTTTGATGATGGATGTATTTCCACAACAGTTGAATGGCTACCGAAGGCAACTTTGGCTTGATGAGGTTTTTCTTCCGATTATACTCAAAATTCACAAACGAACGCAAGAAGAAGTTATGCACCGCAGACGGAATCACTTCCACGCCATGAGCCATCAACCAATCGGGCACATATTTATGGCTGTACGGATTGAATTTGAGGAAAATCTCGCCCGTGATACCCACTTTGGGATAGGTTTTGTCGGTGTAAATAGGGATTTGATTAAACTCGTCTGCTGCTTGTCCCAACAAACGAATCAGCCCTTTCGTGTCGCCTTTTTTCACGAACGGATTCGCTCTTTGATGAACATCTTCCCGCAAACGTCTGGCAGCACCTTTTTCTTTCTCTCGCACCGCAATGGCATGGTAAAAAACAGACAACCAATCCGTGAAAAACGTACTAACCATCACAATCGGAGCCACTTTCATATAGTTGAAATGGAAGCCCGGATTATCCGCATTGTCATCGCCACCGATACCAATCACAGGCACTTGGCTAAACCCTGCTTCCACCACTGCACGCCGAATCAAAGCCGTATAATTGGTTGCACGACACTTGCCCAACTGCGTGATGCTAATCGCCGTTTTGTCTAAGTCATACTTGCCCGACTGCAATGCCTTGATAAAGCCTCCCACAATCAACGTAGCAGGATAGCAAACCTCATTGTTCGCATACCGAAGTCCCAACTCGTTCTGCTCGGCATCGCCCATGGGCAACTGCTCCAACTTATACCCTGCATACTCAAACGCCGAAGCCATCAAAGGCGACAGATACTCGGTGAAGAAAGGTGCGAGAATCGTGCGGCGTTCGTTATCGCCTTTTTCAAATCGAGCAGGTTTAACGAAGGGTTTGGCTTGAGGTTGATTATCCTCTTGGATGCCCAATTGGAGAGAATCTATAAGCGAACGCACCCGCAATTTCATCGAACCCACATTGTTTATATCGTCTACTTTGAGTAGCGTCAGTGCTTTGTTGTGCAAATTGACAACCGCTCGTACCTCGTCCAACAAAAACGCATCGGGACCGCACCCAAAGCTGGTCGTTTGGACGATATGCACCAAATTATTCTGTTGAGCCACCCACTGAGCCGCATTCAAGATACGATTCACATAGGTCCATTGCTTCAAAATAAACGATTCACGCTCCTTGATGTCGGCATTTCGCACAATTTCTTCTGTAATCACATCAACGCCCAAACTCACCATCATTTCCGACAATTTATGCTGTACGAGCGGGTCTGTGTGGTAGGGTCGTCCTGCCAACAAAAGACATAATCTGCCTTCTTTCTGCGTTTTTTCAAACACTTCTTGATTCTTTTGGCGTAGTTCTTTGCCGAATTTTTCTTGCTCGTCCAAAGCCAACTGTACGGCACGGGCAACTGTTTTTTTCGCAATGTTAAATTTTTGCAAATATGCCTCTAACTGCTTGATTAACAAATCTTTATTTACAAACGAGATAACGGGCGAATCAATCGGCTTGGTGGTTTGAATCGAACTTTTGACGACATCAGGATAGCCAATCACAATCGGACAATTCAACGAGGAAGTGGCACCTTTATCCTCCGCACGCTCGTACATCACACGCGGGAAAAATATCCTATCCACTTGCTCGTTCGCATCTAATTCGTAAATGTGGCTATGCACCAACTTGGCAGGGAAGCAGATATTGTCAGACATCACTGTATGGACGCCTTGTTCGTATTTTGAATAGGTGGACGTTTCACTCAAAATCACATTCAGCCCGCACGCCGTAAAGAGCGTATGCCAAAACGGAAATTCCTCGTACATATTCAGCACACGCGGGATTCCGATGGTGATACTATTGGGATTTTTCGGAGCGTTTTCGTCCTGTTTTGCCCTATCAAACAGCATACTATACTTCACCGCACTCATATTCACGCCCTTGTACTGCGTCGATTTGCCGTTGTTAAAAATCCGTTCGCATTTGTTGCCCGAATAGTAGCGGCTGCCCGACGGGAATTTATAGCACGTGATTTGACATTGATTGACGCAACCGTGGCAGGTGAGTGTGCTACATTCTGCTTGGGTGATTTGGGTATAATCGGAAAGATTTTTGCTGACAGTTTGGTCTTTGGATTGATGTTTGGCATACAACGCACAGCCGTAAGCACCCATCAATTCGGGGATATTATTGCAATAAACCTTCTTGCCCGTGAGGTTTTCAAAGGCTTTCACCACCGCATCATTCCGCATGGTACCACCTTGCAAGACGATATTGTCGCCAAGTTCCTCATAGTTTTTGATCTTCAACACTTTAAATAAGCAATTCTTCACCACCGAATACGCCAATCCTGCTGCAATGTCGCTCGCCGTAGCCCCTTCACGCAGCACTTGCTTCACTTTGGAGTTCATAAAAACCGTACAACGCGTCCCTAAATCGCTCGGGCGTTCACTTTCGCAAGCCATCGCCACAAATTGTTCGATGGGCAAATCCAGCGTTTGAGCAAAATTTTCGATGAACGAGCCGCAACCACTCGAACACGCTTCGTTGATTTCCATACGCGTAAGCACGCCGTGATTGACGTAGATGGCTTTCATGTCCTGCCCACCGATGTCCAAAATAAAACTCACTTTGGGAGACATTCGCCGTGCTGCCATGTAGTGTGCCATCGTTTCAATCATGCTATAATCCAACGAAAATGCCATCCGAATCAAGTCTTCGCCATAGCCCGTTGAACAGCCTGCCGTGATGTGCAAATCGACATTTTTCTCTTTGCATTGCTTTTCCAACTCTGCCAAACCCCGTTGCACCGCCACAATCGGGTCGCCTTCGTTGTGGACGTAGTAGGTGTAAATGATTTCCTCCCGCTCATTCATCAGCACTATTTTCGTGGTCGTAGAACCGCTATCGATGCCCAAATACACCTTCTCATTCGGCAACACAGACTCCAAAGGCACAAGCGACACTTGCTGTTGATTTTTTTCGGCTTTCCAAGCCAAATACTCCTCGTTGGAGGTGAAAATGGGCGGTAAATCAATCCACGTTTGATGTTTATCTGCATCTACGGCTTTTTTGATGGGTTCATGCAACAATTTTTGCAACGACTCCAACGTAAACAAATGCTCTGTATCCGCCAACAAAGCCGTTCCGTAAGCCGGAATCACATTTGCACGACTTTCTTGCACAACGTCGGTTTGCATCTTTAACCCAAAATAGTCCGCAATCGCCTTTCGCAAAGCGGGAATAAAACACAACGGACCTCCACACATCAGCACCTTCGGTTTCACTTCCATCCCATGACTGAGTGCCGAAGCCGTTTGCACCGCCACAGCACGGAAAATAGAAGCCGCAATATCCTCTTTACTCACGTTGCGAGCAATGAGGTTTTGAATGTCGGTTTTGGAAAAAACGCCACAACGAGACGCAATCGGATACACTCGCTGTGCCTTCTGTGCCAAGTCGTTCAACTCGTCCACCTGCACACCCAAGCAAAGTGCCATCTGGTCAATGAAAGCCCCCGTACCCCCAGCACAGTTGCCGTTCATCCGCAAATCCTTCACGTTGCCATTTTCCAAATAAACGATTTTTGCATCTTCCCCCCCAATGTCAATCAATGTACTCACGCCACTATGCTTCTGCTTCACGTACTCAACAGCAGCAATCACCTCTTGAACAAACTTGATGTCATGCCCTTCTGCCATACCCAAACCAACCGAGCCCGTGATGGCAATGCCTATTTTTTCCTTGCCAACAATGGATTGTAACTCATCAAGGGCAAAATCTATCGCGTTGGCAACATTGGATAGATGGCGATGATAAAAAAGGTAGATTAGTTCATCTCTTTCATCTAAAACAACTCCTTTTATCGTTGTACTACCTATATCAAAACCGACTTTGAACATATTTCTGTTTTTTAATTATCGTTAATTTTTTAGTTGCGAACCCCCACCGAGAGGCTTTTAATCGCGATTAAACAAATCTCGTGTGTAAACTTTTTGCTTCACATCATCCAAATCTGGCTCGTAGCGATTAGCAATAATGGTTTGCGATTGTGCTTTGAATTGCTCCAAATCGTTCACAATTTTTGAGCCAAAAAAGGTGCTTCCGTTGGGCAAAGTCGGCTCGTAAATGATGAGCGTTGCCCCTTTGGCACGGATGCGTTTCATAATACCTTGAATAGACGACTGCCTAAAATTATCCGAATGAGTTTTCATCGTAAGCCGATAAATGCCTATGATACACGTTCTTTCGACATTGGCATCGTAATCGCCTCGTGCAAAATAGTCGTAATAGCCCGCTTTTTTGAGCACTTGGTCAGCAATAAAATCCTTGCGAGTGCGGTTCGAATCGACGATGGCTTGAATCAAGTTTTCGGGCACGTCCTTGTAGTTGGAAAGCAACTGTTTCGTGTCTTTGGGCAAGCAATAACCGCCGTAACCAAAGGACGGGTTGTTGTAGTGAGTCCCGATTCGCTCATCTAAACAGACGCCTTCGATGATAGACTTTGTATTTAAGCCCTTCATCTCGGCATACGTATCCAACTCGTTGAAGAAACTAACCCGCAAAGCGAGGTACGTATTGGCAAACAGTTTCACAGCCTCTGCTTCCGAAAAGCCCATAAAAAGCGTGGGGATATTCTCCTTAATCGCCACTTGTTGCAGCAGCGAAGCGAATTGCTGGGCTTTTTCCAACGACTCGGCATTTTGTTTATCCACGCCCACAATGATTCGGGTCGGGTACAAATTATCGTACAAAGCCTTCGATTCTCGCAAAAATTCGGGTGCAAACAAGATGTTTTTCACGTTATATTTTTGTTGCAAAAACAGAGTATGCCCAACGGGAATCGTGGATTTGATGACAATAGTCGCATTGGGATTGACTTGCAAAATCTGCTCCACCGTTTCATCAACTGCCGAAGTGTCAAAACTATCCTTTTTACTGTCGTAGTTCGTGGGAGTCGCAATGACGATAAAGTCGGCTTGCTCGTAGGCTGTTTTGGCATCAAGTGTCGCCACCAAATGAAGCGGTTTTTCTGCCAAATACTTCATGATATAGTCATCTTGCAAGGGTGATTGTCGCCGATTGATCATATCCACTTTTTCGGGCACAATATCTACTGCCAACACCTCGTTATGCTGGGCTAACAAAACCGAAATCGAAAGTCCAACGTATCCTGTTCCAACGACTGTTATTTTCATATCAAAATTCTGATTTTAGTTCACTTAATAGCGGATGTTTTTTATCTTTTTCGGACAAAATGACGTTTTTCGGGTCAATTTGCCAATCAATGTTCAGTTGTGGGTCATTCCACGCAATCGCTCCTTCGCTTTGTGGATTGTAAAAATTATCGCATTTGTACTGAAAAATTGCCGTCTGGCTCAACACCACAAAACCGTGTGCCATACCTTGCGGAAGGAAGAATTGGCGATGATTTTCAGCCGTCAAAAGACACGACACATACTGCCCAAAAGTCGGACTATTTTTGCGAATATCCACTGCCACGTCCAACACTTCGCCTACCACCACACGCACCAATTTGGACTGTGCAAAAGGTGGATTTTGGAAGTGCAAACCCCGCAAAACACCATACGATGACTTGCTTTCGTTATCCTGCACAAAGCGAATCGGAGCTACTTTTTGCTCAAATTCTCGTTGCGAAAAACTCTCAAAAAAATAGCCTCGCTCGTCCTTAAACAACTTCGGTTCAAGGATTACAACCCCTTCTATCTTGGTTTTGATTACTTCCATTTTATTTCCGTTTTAATTCGTCAACCACTTTGAGAAGGTACTGTCCGTATTGATTTTTAATCATCGGTTGGGCAATTTCTCGCATTTTCGCCTCATCAATCCAACCTTTTCGGTAGGCGATTCCTTCCAAACAAGCAATTTTCAGTCCCTGTCGTTTTTCAATTACCTCAACGAACGTAGAAGCCTCCGAAAGCGAGTCGTGCGTACCTGTATCCAACCACGCAAAACCTCTGCCAAGCGTTACGACTTTGAGTTCATCTTGTTGCAAAAACTCTTGATTGACGGTCGTTATTTCCAACTCGCCCCGTGCCGAAGGTTTGATATGCTTGGTAATTTCCACCACCTTGTTCGGGTAGAAATAAAGTCCGACAACGGCATAATTCGACTTGGGTTGTGCAGGTTTCTCTTCAATGCTCAGACAGTTGCCATTTTTGTCAAATTCTGCCACGCCATAGCGTTCGGGGTCGTTCACCCAGTAGCCAAACACGGTCGCCTTTCGTTCGTTGGTAACGTTCTCCACAGCCTGTTGCAACAAGCCCGAAAAACCGGCTCCGTGAAAGATATTATCGCCCAAAACCATACAAACATCGTCATCGCCAATGAACTCTTCCCCAATCAAAAACGCCTGTGCAAGACCGTCTGGCGAAGGTTGCTCTGCATACGACAAACGAATCCCGTAATCGCTTCCGTCCCCCAACAAACGCTTAAAACCAGGCAAATCCTGTGGCGTTGAAATGAGCAGAATGTCGCGTATGTTCGCCAACATCAACACACTCAACGGATAATACACCATCGGCTTATCATAAATGGGCAACATTTGTTTACTAACGCCCTTGGTAATGGGGTAAAGGCGTGTGCCACTTCCACCTGCTAAAACAATTCCTTTCATATCTTTTTACTTATAATCTTGCATCTACCAATGCTCGCTTTACGCATCCTTTCACATCAAAAATAACCGTTCCATTGTTGTGATAGGACGTAAAATCGAACGTTTTAAAAATTTCGTGTGCCACACAAACAATGATAGCATCGTATTGTTTTTGGCTATCAATTTTGTGCAGTAAATCTCTGTTATACAACGATTTAAATTTATTTTCGTCGGCAATCGGGTCGTACAAATCCACGCAACAGCCAAAATCTTCCAACTCATTGGCAATATCCACCACTTTGGTATTGCGTACATCTTCAAAATTTTCCTTAAACGTAACACCCAAAAGCAACACGTTGGCTTCTTTGAGGTTTTTGTTACGGGCAACCATCAGTTTCATCGTCTTGTCGGCTATGAACTTGGCAATGGAGTTATTAACGTTTCGCCCACTCAAAATCACCTGCGGATGGTAGCCCAACAATTCCGATTTATACAGCAAATAATACGGGTCAACCGAGATACAATGTCCTCCCACCAAGCCGGGTCTGTACGGCATGAAATTCCATTTTGTGGATGCCATATCAATCACTTCGTTGGTGTCAATGCCCAATCTATCGCAAATCAGAGCAATTTCGTTGATAAAAGAAATGTTGATGTCGCGTTGTGCATTTTCCACTATTTTAGCCAATTCTGCCACTTCGATACTCGTTGCCACATGCACAGGAGCGTCTAAAACGGAAGCGTAGAGTTGCTGTATTTCTCGTGCCGTTTGCTCTGTCGAACCCGCTACGATTTTTTCGGTGTTGTGTATAGTATGTTGTGCATCGCCAGGGTTAATCCGCTCGGGTGAGTAGCCATAAAAGAAGTCCACATTGCTTTTCAGCCCACTCACTTTTTCGAGGATAGGGACACAATCTTGTTGCGTACAGCCTGGATAAACGGACGACTCAAAAACAACAATGTCGCCTTTTTTCAATGCTTCTCCCACCGTTTGGCACGCCGCAAATAACGAGGATAAATCGGGCTTATTGGTGCTATCAATGGGCGTCGGGACGGTTACAAAAAATCGGTTTGCCGTTTTCAAATCTGCTTTGTTTGTCGTCAAAACAACCGCCGACTTCTCTTTTTGCAATTCTGCAATGCGATTCGCATTTATATCATACCCCATAACGTCATACCGCTTGCTCATTGCTTTTGCAAGAGGCATTCCGACATATCCTAATCCTATTACGGCGATTTTTATTTGCATTCGGCGAAGATAGTTTTTTTTTAACAATTTGTAGAATAGAAAAAAAAAAGTAAATTTGCACGGTTTTTGCCGTTTTTACGAAGTTTAATTCAAAATTATAGATATTTTCAAACAATATGAAGCATTTCAAACTATTGGACACGGTGTGCGGTTGGGTTGTTTTTGCCATAGCGGCTGCCACGTATCTGCTTACTATGGAACCGACAGCATCCTTTTGGGATTGTGGTGAATTTATTGCCAGTGCGAGCAAATTAGACGTAGGGCATCCTCCTGGAGCACCTTTTTTTATGTTAATGGGACGTTTTTTCACGATGTTGGCACCCGACCAAGCCCACATGGCGATGTATGCAAACGCTTTGTCGGCATTGGCATCGGCGTTTACCATCCTGTTTTTATTCTGGACAATCACGGCTTTGGCTCGCCAGTTGGTCAAGGAAATAACCACCACGAACGGCATCGCCATTTTGGCTGCAGGCGTAGTGGGGGCTTTGGCTTACACGTGGTCTGATACGTTTTGGTTTTCGGCTGTGGAAGGTGAAGTGTATGGTTCGTCATCGTTCTTCACGGCAGTCGTCTTTTGGCTGATTCTCAAATGGTACGAAAATGCCGACAAGGAAGGCTCTGATAAATGGCTTGTGCTGATTGCGTATTTGATGGGGTTGTCGATTGGCGTCCACCTGTTGAACTTGCTGACGATTCCAGCGATTGTATTGGTGTACTATTTCCGCCGTTTCGAGTTTTCGTGGAAAGGATTTATTCTTTCATTTTTGGCTTCGGTAGGTATTTTAGCGGGAATTTTGTTCGGCATTATTCCGGGCATTCCGACCATTGCAGGTTGGTTTGAATTGTTGTTTACGAATACGTTCGGTTTGCCTTTCAATACAGGTTTAGCGATTTATTTGATTCTGTTATTTGGCTGTTTGGCTTGGGGCATTTACGAGACATACAAAAACCAAAATATCACCCGTCGTAACGTATCTTTTATACTTGGGATTTCATTGGCAGGGGTGCCGTTTTTGAAAGAAAGTGCGATTGTTGGTATTATCCTTATTTTGCTTTTGACAGCGATTCTGTTTTATTATAAGGAAAAAGTCCCCACTTCGCTCCTCAATACGATTATGTCAATTGTAACGGTGATTGTGATTGGCTATTCGTCTTATGCAGTCGTGGTGATTCGTTCCAACGCTGACCCACCTATGGACCAGAACTCTCCCGACAACGTTTTTGCTCTTAAATACTACTTGAACCGCGAACAATACGGCGACACACCTTTGCTGTATGGTCCCGTGTATAACGCACCTGTGGCATTGGATATTCGTGGTAACCGTTGCATCCCTGTGATGGATGAAGGAGCCGCTCAATATGCACCCAAAGTGAAGACACATGAGGGCGAAAAAGATGAGTATGTTGTTACAGGGCATAAGACTTCCTACAAATTCCGCTCCGAGTTTATGATGTTCTTCCCACGTTTGCATTCGCAGCAAGGAAGCCATATAGAAGGTTATAAGCGTTGGGCAGACATCAAAGGAAAACGCATTCGCTACGATTATTGTGGCGAAAAACGTGCCGAGTATTGCCCTACTTTTGGCGAAAACTTACGCTTTTTCTTCCGTTATCAAGTCAACTTTATGTATTGGCGATATTTTATGTGGAACTTTTCGGGTCGCCAAAATAACATTCAAGGACACGGCGAAATCCATCACGGCAATTGGATAACGGGTATTTCGTTTATTGACAAGTCTATGTTGGGCGACCAAGATAAATTGCCGACTGTTTTGAAGGAAAATAAAGGACGTAATGTGTTCTATATGTTGCCGTTGATACTCGGTTTGATTGGTATCGTTTGGCAATGCAATAAGAAATTGGGTGATAAGCAAGTGGGTTGGCATTCGTTTGCTATCACGTTCTTGCTGTTCTTCTTGACGGGCTTGGCAATCGTTTTGTACCTCAACCAAACGCCTTATCAGCCGCGTGAACGTGATTATGCGTATGCGGGTTCGTTCTATGCCTTCTGTATCTGGATTGGATTGGGCGTAATGGCTTTGATAGACGGTGCAACCAACCTCATGAAAAACGATAAATTCAAACCTGTTGTAGCTGGTGTTATTGCGTTGATTGGCTTAGGCGTTCCTTTGCAGATGGTTTCGCAAACATGGGACGACCACGACCGCTCTGGACGTTATTCGTGTAGGGATTTTGGTTCCAATTACCTCAATTCGTGCGAGAAAAACGGTATTTTGTTCACTTATGGCGACAACGACACGTTCCCCTTGTGGTACTGCCAAGAGGTCGAAGGTATCCGTACGGACGTGCGAGATTGCAACCTCTCGTATCTGCAAACCGACTGGTACATCGGCCAAATGAAGCGTCCTTACTACGAGTCGGAAGGATTGCCTATCAGTTGGCAACCTAAAGATTATATGCCTGGTACAAATGAATGGGTTTATGCGAGAAATAAAATCAAAACGCCATTGAGTGTTGACAAAGCATTCCAATTCTTACTCTCGGATGATCCTCGCACCAAAATGGAGGGTATGAGTTATATTCCTACCAATCAACTGTTCGTTTATGCACCCGACAGCACACCTATGATGTTGCGTAGTTCAGAGCGTTACACTCGTTCGGAAATGATGACGATGGACATTATTTCAGGCAGTAATTGGGAGCGTCCAATTTATTTCTCGGTGAGTGGCAGTACGTCTATCTTCTTAGGCTTAGAACCCTATTTTGAGATAACTGGTTTGACGTATCATCTGACTCCTGTTCGCAGTGCTGACGGCCGTCCACGTATCAATACAGAGGTGATGTATGACAATATGATGAACAACTTCAAGTACGGCAACATGAGCCAACCTGATTTGTACATTGACGAAACGCTTTTGAATATGTGTTATACTCACCGCAGTATGTTCATCCGTTTGGCAGAGGCTTTATTGCGAGAAAATAAAAAAGATAGTGCCATCAAAGTGTTGGATTATTGCGAAGAAGTGTTGCCTAAATACAACATTCCTTACGAGTCCTCTTCGGCATCAATGGGAGGTCTGTATTACGCTATGGGCGAAACGCAAAAAGCCAATGCGATTATGGATGAGTTGGCAAACATGAGCGTAGAGTTCCTCCGTTGGGGCACCTCGTTGAAAAAGAAAGAACGTGAGTCGCTAACGGGTGAGATGCGTGAATACGCTTCGTTGTTGTCATTCTGCATGGGTCAATTCCAACGCTATCAACAAACCGAATTATTCGATCGTTACGAGAGTAGTTATCGCCAATATGTGGCACAATAAATAAATGGCGGAAATTGATATAAATAGTATCAAACAACGGTTTGGCATCATCGGCAATGTGCCTTCCATCTTGCACGACATACGGATTGCCGTGCAGGTGGCACAAACCGATTTGAGTGTCTTAATCACGGGCGAAAGTGGCGTGGGTAAAGAACATTTCCCGCGAATTATCCACGCTTATTCGGTTCGCAAACACGGGAATTATTTTGCGGTGAACTGCGGTGCAATTCCCGAAGGAACGATTGACAGCGAGTTATTTGGACACGAGAAAGGTGCTTTTACTGATGCCAAAGCCGAACGAAAAGGGTATTTTGAAATCGCCAACGGGGGTACATTGTTTTTGGACGAAGTGGGCGAATTGCCGCTCTCTACGCAGGTGCGTCTGTTGCGTGTGTTGGAAACGGGCGAGTTTATCAAAATGGGCTCTTCGCAGGTGCAAAAAACCGATGTACGTGTGGTGGCTGCCACCAATCTGAATATGCGGGATGCCATCGCCAAAGGTAAGTTTCGGGAGGATTTGTATTATCGCCTCAACACGGTGGAAATCAAAGTGCCACCTTTGCGAGAGCGAAAAGAAGATATTCCGTTTTTGTTCCGCAAGTTTGCCCAAGACTTTGCCACCAAGTACCAAATGCCCCCGATTCATCTGACCGATGAGGCCCTCGCATTGTTGCAAAACTACTACTGGTACGGCAATGTTCGGCAGTTGAAAAACGTAACGGAGCAACTGTCTGTTTTGGAAACCAATCATAACATTGATGCCACAACCCTCAAAAAATACTTGCCTGATATGGGGAACCAAAGCAACGCATTGATAGCACTCTCTTCACCGTCTAAAAAAGCCGATTTTCTCAATGACCCCGAGTTTTTGTACAAGATTCTGGTGGAGATGAAAAAAGATATGTCGTTGATGCGTATGCAGATAGACAATTTGTTGCAACAACAGCCCTCCAATTCCGAATATAGTATCATTTCGGCACCGATTCAACCCATTCAAACGCCCGAAAACGAGTCTAAAAAAGATTTTTACGAGGAAGCGGAAGAGGTGAAAGAGGAAGAAAAAACGCAATCAATGCAAGACTTGGAAAAAGAACATTTATTTCGGGTTTTGCAAAAACATAACGGCAATCGCAAAGCCGCAGCACAGGAACTCAAAATGGCAGAAAGAACTCTATATAGACGCATAAAAGAATATGGATTGTAAAAAAATAGTTTACATAGCAGCGATTTTTTACTTGTCTTCGTGTGCGATTTCGTACAAATTTAGTGGCACAAGTATCGATTACACCAAGATTAGTAGCGTTTCTATCGCCGATTTCCCGAACAACGCACCGTTGGTTAATCCGTCTTTGAGCAATAATTTTTCGGAAGGATTGCGGGATATTTTTCAACGCCAAACACGGCTACAACTGCTTCGAGCAGGTGGAAATTTGGAATTAGAGGGATATATCAAAGGATATAGCATCACGAACATGGCTGTGGCAGCCGACTCGTACGCCTCGGAAACCAAACTGACGCTCACCGTTCACGTCATCTACACCAACAATATCGCCCCCGAAGAGAGCTTTGAAAAGGACTATTCGGCCTATCAGATGTTCGACGCCACGCGTATGTTGGAAGACGTGCAGGACGAGTTGTGTTCCACGATGATACAAGAAATCACCGAAAGTATTTTTAACGACACGGTCGCAAAATGGTAAAAAATGGATTTATTGAAGCAAATAGAAGGTTTAGAGCATAAGTTCCACGAAGTTTCGTTGCAAATTACCGACCCATCTGTGATTGGCGACCAGGCTCGGTATGTCAAGTTGAACAAAGAATATCGCGATTTGGAGCGGGTTTTGACCTCGTGCAACCAGTACAAAACAGCCGTAAATAACTACGAGCAAGCAAAAGAGATTTTTTACAACGAAACCGACCCTGACCTCAAAGCGATGGCACGCGAGGAGATGGAAAATTACGAAAAACAACTGCCCGAATTGGAACAAGAGGTTCGGCTACAACTGCTCCCGAACGACCCCGAAGATGAAAAAAATGTGGTGATGGAGATTCGCGGTGGTACGGGTGGCGATGAAGCAGCGATTTTTGCAGGCGACTTGTTTCGGATGTACACGAAATACTTTGATTTACACGGATTTAAATACAGCATTTCGTCTTTTTCGGAAGGAACAGTCGGTGGTTACAAAGAAATTATTTTTAACGTCACGGGGCAAAATGTGTATGGCACTTTGAAGTACGAAAGTGGTGTGCATCGGGTGCAACGAGTTCCGCAAACTGAGACGCAAGGTCGTATCCACACATCCGCTGCCACAGTGGCTGTACTGCCAGAAGCAGATGAGTTTGAGGTGCATATCAACGAAGGTGAAATCGTCTGGGAAACGTTCCGAAGTGGTGGTGCTGGTGGACAGAACGTCAACAAAGTTGAATCGGGCGTGCGGTTGCGGTATAATTGGAAAAATCCCAACACCAACCAAGTGGATGAAATCCTGATTGAATGCACCGAGACCCGCGACCAACCCAAGAACAAAGAACGGGCTTTGGCACGCCTGCGGACGTACATCTACGACAAAGAACATCAAAAATATATTGACGACATCGCTTCACGCCGCAAAACGATGGTTTCAACGGGCGACCGTTCCGCAAAAATCCGCACCTACAACTATCCGCAAGGCCGAATAACCGACCATCGTATCGGCTACACAGTGTATAATCTGCCCGCTTTTATGGACGGCGATATTCAAGGCGTTATTGATGCGTTGCAAGTGGCTGAAAATGCCGAACGATTGAAGGAAGTGAACTAAGCATAGTTCAAGACAGTTTTTTTGCTAAATCGGAATTTTGTTGAGGGTAGCCTAAAGTTTTCGACAAAGCCAAACTCACTTGATTTTTAGGGCTTCATCAGTGATGGTTAGGGTACAAGAGTATTTCATATTTTTTCCGAAAATGCTCGTTTCTTTGGTCCAATAGCGTGTGTCGGTAAAAATCTTTGAATTATCGTTCCAATTAGCCAATGTATCGCCCGAAAGGGACGTTACGACAAAATGCTTATTTCGTAGGTCATTTGCTACAATATCGTGAAAGGTATTTATTCCATTGCTTTGCCGCCAAAAATCTGAGTAATAGTGTATTTCTGTTGATGAGGGTAACATGGTATCTATTTTTGCCTTCCACCCTTCTTCCATATTAAGCATTACGTTGATAGTGTCTGATGTCGCATTCATAACGCAAATACGTATATCATCATATCCGTCATTCCCGCAGTGAAAACACAAATTACTACAACATAATACCAAGAATATCAACAATTTTATCTGCTTTTTCATTTTTTCCCACTTTACAAAACTTTCTTCCACTTGCAAAGGTACAAAATTATTTTGACTCCAACAAGTTTTTGGCAACCTTACTCAAATCGCAACACCTTCGCAGGCGACACGTGCGAGACGATAAACGAAGGTAACCACAGCACCAAAACAGAAATCAACACAATAAACACATTCAGCAACAGCAACCCCAACCAAGGGAACATAATGGGTACAAAATCAATGTAATACACCGAAGCGTCCAACGGAATGAGATGAAAACGATACTGCAAAAACGCAATCGCAAAGCCAATGAGGTTGCCATAAAGCATTCCTTTGCCTATCAAAAAAACGGATTCTATCAAAAACACTTTCCGCAAAAAACGGTTCGTTGCACCCAATGCTTTGAGCGTAGCAATAAAATTTATACTATTGAGAATCAATATAATAAGTGCCGAAATGATATTAAAACACGAGACACAAAGCATCAAAATAATAATCACCCACACGTTCATATCCAACAAATCCAACCACGCAAAAATCTGAGCATTTAAATCTATGAGCGACTGCACGTAGTAGCCATTATTGGCTTCATCGAATTGATTGCCAACCTCCAAAAACACTTCGTCTGCCACGACTTGCAGGTGGTCAAAATCGTCTATACTTATCTCCACGCCCGCTACTTGCCGCTCTTCCCAGCCATTCAACTGCCGCAACGCCGTTATGTCGCCCAAAATAAACTGACTATCAAACTCTTCAAAGCCCGTTTGGTACACGCCCACGATGCTCCATTTCCGCACGCGGATGTTGTCTTGGTTGATAAAATAGCACAAAACCGCACTATCCACGCTCAGTTGCAGCCTCGTGGCAATCGTTTGGGAGATGATGATTTCCTTGTCGGTTTGCGGAAGCCGTCCGTAACGCAAATGCGAGGCAAAATAGTTCCATTTACGCGATTGTTGGGCTTGCGACAAATCAATCCCTTTGATAATCACGGCTTGAAAATCATTCTCCGTTTTGAGCATACAGGGTTTAGTAATGAACGGCATCACTTCCTGCACGTGTTCAATGGCTCGTAAGTCGGTCAGTTGCGACTCGGTGAAAAAAATGGGCTTGCTTTCGTAGGTGGAATTATTGTCAAAATTGACCACTTGGATGTGCCCACCGAATCCAACTATTTGATTTACAATCTGTTGTTTAAATCCCAACACCACGCACACCGTAATAATCATCACAGCCGTTCCAATAGCAATGCCCATCAAAGCCACTTTTATAGCGGGTTTGACCACGTTCTTGTCCGCTTGTTGCGAAAAATAAAGACGTTTTGCTATAAAGTATTCAGCATTCATAACTCATTTGGTATATTTTTTGCCATACTATCTGCATACATGCACAAATTCGGTTTATATATCATTTTATTTGTCTGCCATTGCGGGTTTGCTTTGGGGCAAAATTTCCAACGTAACGCCGAAGAAATCGCCATGAAACAAACTATTATGTTAGACCGTGAAGTGAATTTGGATTCTACGCAACTGAGTCGTGTGTATCAAATCCACCTTCATTATGCTCGTTTGTCGTTCCAAGAAGCCACGCGTGCCCAAATGATTGAGCGGATGACCAAAATCAACGAGGAACTCAAACAAGTTTTGACTGCCCAACAATACGAGATTTTTATGAACAAAAAGGTGGATACGCATCCGCACGGTTATCATCATAATTTAGGCAGAATCTTCGTCAATGATTCCACTTCTTCTCCCAATAAACAAGACAGTAATAAACCCCTGTAGCAGCCATCGCTCCAACCAACAAACCTCCCAATATATCCCCTGGAAAATGCACTCCCAAGTACATTCTACTGTAACAATTTAGAAGCACATATCCCACCAATAAAATCGCCCAACCAACCGTTACAAACGTCCAATTCTGGCTCGTTCGTTTTTCTTTCGTTCCTCGCAACCACACCAACCAAAACAGCAACGCAATGCTAATCGTGTTGGCAGCGTGGCTACTCACAAAGCCGTACAAACCACCGCGATAATCATGCACAATATGCACCAACGAAGCGATGGTCGGGTCGTGCGTGGGACGCAAACGGCAAATGGTGTTCTTGAACAGTTGGGTCGAAATCATATCGGATAGTGCGACGGTCAAAGCAAAGCCCACCAGAACCGCTAAAAGTGCCTTCCAATCCTTCTTTTGCACGTAAAACAGATACACCAAACTGCCCACGAGCAACACATAGAGCGGAATCCAAGTCCATTTCTGCGAACAAAGCCACATAAAATTGTCCATTGACTCGCTGTGCCAGCCGTTTATCGCCAACAAAAGTTGTTTGTCTATTTCAATCATTTTTTCCATCATTCAATAAAATCACCGTGTTACAAGCCACTACTGCAGCCGTTTCTAAACGCAATCGACTCTTCCCTAAACCAATCGGCACAAACCCTCGTTGCAACGCATTTTCCACCTCTTGTTCGCTAAAATCGCCTTCGGGTCCAATCAGCACCAACACCGAATCTAAGGCTTGCCCGTTCGTTTTTTGGAGGTTGAGGAGGGCTTCTTTGAGTTCCGTTTTGTCATCTTTGTAGCAGTGGGCAATGAACTTATAACTCTCGGTAGCATTTGCCATCAAGTCCTCAAAAGAAGCCATCTCGTTGAGGGTTGGCACGTACGGATTGAGGCTTTGGGTGGTTGCCGAAAGGATGATTTTGTGCAACCTATCCAACCGCAAAGTCGTTCGTTCCGAGTACCGACAGACCATCGGAGTTATCTCATCCACACCAATCTCCGTGCATTTTTCAACCAACCACTCCATTCGTTCCGTGTTCTTGGGTGGTGCCACGGCGAGATGCAAATGAAAATCATGCAACTTGGATTGCTGTTCCGTGCCGATTATCTCTACCTCGCACTTTTTGGGATTGGCATTCGTGATTTTTGCCGTGTACGTGGTGCCTTTGCCGTCCGTGATGAGGATTGTGTCGCCTTGCTTATACCGCAAAACCCGCACGCAATGTTGCGATTCGGACACGTCCAAACATAAGTCGGAAAGAATATGGGGTTGGTAAAACAAAAACACTACTCGCTGACTATTTCGTTGGCTCTTTGCAGTGCCACGTGGATATTAGGACAGATATTTTCTTTGCCAAGCAAGGCTTCAAAACCCGCTTGTTGCAACACTTCACGCACCGATTCAATCACACCCGAAAGGATGATAATCGTCCCGTCTTTTTGCGACCGTTGGCAAAAGGTCTCCAAGTTATGCACACCCGTTGCGTCCATAAAAGGCACTTTCCGCATACGAATGACCCGCACCGTTGGTGGTTTTCCTACCCATTTAACCATATCATCAAACTTGTTCGCAATCCCAAAGAAGTACGGACCGTCAATCTCATACACCTCCACACCCTTCGGAATCGTCAATTTCTCCTCGTGCAAAGCCATATCCGTGTCGTCGTTGGGGTCAATTTCTTTGGTGAACATACGAATCGAAGTGGCTTGACTGGTACGTCGCACAAAAAGCACC
Organism: Paludibacteraceae bacterium; assembly: GCA_016282955.1. Classification (GTDB taxonomy): domain Bacteria; phylum Bacteroidota; class Bacteroidia; order Bacteroidales; family Paludibacteraceae; genus Colicola. Next base: position 21,821 of record JAEELX010000028.1, read on the forward strand.
AACGCCAACAACATACCAATTTCTATGGCAACCGTGAGGTCAAAGACAACCGTCAAAACGAGCGTCAGAAGCATCACAAGCGAGTCTAACTGCTTATTTTTTAGTTGCCCCACAATGCTTCGCCAACCGCTCATATTATACGCCACCATCAACAGCACAGCCGCTAAACAAGGCATCGGAATCAGTGCCACCAAGTCACCCAAAAACAGAATAACCAACAGCAACACCACCGCATGGATAATGCCTGCCACAGGCGTTCGTCCACCGTTATTGATATTGGTCATCGTTCGCGCAATGGCTCCCGTAGCAGGAATACCCCCCACGAAAGGCGTTACCACGTTTGCCAAGCCTTGTGCTATCAACTCGGTATTGGAGTCGTGCTGGTCACCAATCACACCATCCGCCACCATCGCCGACAAAAGCGACTCTATCGCTCCCAAAATAGCTATCGTAAAAGCTGAAGGGAACAAGTTCTGAAGCCATTCCATATAGGTTTGGTTTTCCGCCAAGTTAATCGTGGGTAAGGTAGGCTTGGGTAACCCCTCAGGTAAGGTGTAGAGGTCGCCAATAGTCGCAATAGAAGCCACTCCTGCATAGTTTTTCAAAACCCACACGAGCAACGTGGACAAAATAATCGCCACCAACGAAGGCGGAATCTGTTTATTGATTTTTGGGAAGAAAATGATGACGAGCAAACTGAACATCGCCACCCCAAACGTGTACCAATCCACATGCGTTATGTTCGTGAAGTAACAAATCCATTTATCAATAAAATTGGACGGAACGTCGGTCAATCCCAACCCAAAAAAATCGTTTACTTGCGTGGAAAAAAGCACAATGGCAATACCCGCTGTAAAACCTAAAATAATCGGATATGGTACAAATTTAATGATACTACCCAACTGCAAAACGCCCATCAAAATCAAAATCACGCCTGCAATAATCGTTGCCACCATCAAACCTGCCAAACCGTGCTGCTGAATGACGCCAAACACAATCACAATAAAAGCCCCCGTCGGTCCACCAATCTGCACCCTACTGCCACCAAAAGCCGACACGAATAAACCCGCTACACAAGCCGTGATTAAGCCCTCAATCGGTCCAACACCCGAAGCAATTCCAAACGCAATCGCCAGCGGAATAGCCACGATACCCACAATCACACCTGCCATAATATCCTTGCTCAGCGTCTGTTTATCGTAGGTCTTGAGGCACTGAAACAACTTTGGTCTAAAAATCCATTGCATAATTTTTCACACAAATATAATTCTTTGCAAATTTACATAATTTGTGTAATTTCGTAAGCAAAATTATTTATATGTTCATTATCGGTATTGCAGGTGGTACAGGTTCGGGAAAAACCACCGTTGTAAAAAAATTACTCGAACGCCTTCCTAAGAGCAAAGTGGCTCTGATGCCACAAGATTCGTATTATAACGATGGGAACGATGTCCCTATTGAAGAGCGACAAAAAGTGAATTACGACCATCCAAATGCCTTCGATTGGGCTTTGTTACGGCAACAGTTGTCGGATTTGCAGAACGGAAAAACCATCGAACAGCCCGTGTATGATTACATCACTTCGTCTCGCCAAAAGGAAACCATCACCATCACGCCCAAACCCATCATCTTGGTAGAGGGTATCATGGCTTTGTACGACCCTGAAATCCGCGAGAGTATGAACCTCAAAATTTTTGTGGATGCCGATGCCGACGACCGTCTGATTCGGGTCATTTATCGCGACATCGTAGAACGTAATCGGACTGTGGAAGATGTAATCAAACGCTACCAAGAGGTGCTCAAACCAATGCACCAGCAGTTCATTGAACCTTGCAAACGGTACGCCGACATCATCGTGCCACAGGGTGGACACAACGCCAAAGCCATCGACACCGTTGCACGCTCCATCATCCAACATATCAACGAAAATAAATGATTTTTCAACTCTTCGCCACCTTTTTTCGCATCGGTTGCTTCACTATCGGTGGGGGGTATGCGATGATTCCGTTGATTGAGCGAGAGATTGTAACCAAGCGACAATGGCTTACACAAGAGGTCTTTGCCGATATGATTGCTCTTTCGCAAGCCGCACCAGGCATTATTGCCGTCAATATCGCCGTGTTGGTGGGTTGGCGTGTGAATCGGTTTTGGGGAGCGATGGCAAGCGTTTTGGGAGCCGTGTTGCCGTCTTTTGTGATTATTTTGCTCTTGGCAACTTTGTTCAATCGTTACCGTAATCTACCCGCTTTGGAAGCCATCTTTAAGGGTATCCGACCTGCCGTGGTGGCCATCATCGCAAGTACGGTTTTTAATATGATTAAACGTGCCAAACTCACGTGGGCTTCGGCTTTGATTCCCTTTGCTGCCCTCGCTTTGATTTGGTTCGGAGGACTGTCGCCCATTTGGATTATTTTCGGCTCAATCATCATCACATTATTTATAACTCGCATACGACTATGATTTATTGGGAATTATTTTACGTCTTTTTTCGCATCGGTTTGATGGGTTTTGGTGGTGGAATGGCGATGCTCACGTTGGTGGAACACGATGTGATGACACACGGTTGGACGACCCAAAGCGAGTTTATCGATATGGTGGCAATCAGTCAGATGACGCCCGGACCCGTTGGGATAAACATCGCCACGTATGTCGGCTACACAGCCTCGCAGAGCGTCTTTGGTAGTGCGGTTGCTACGTTTGCGTTGGTGTTACCGAGTTTGATAATTATGTTCACCGTTTGTTATATTTACGACAAATTGAGCCAAAAATACAGCAACAATCCGTACTACAAAAACATCCTTTGGATGTTGCGAGCGTTGGTGATTGGGTTGATTGGCACGATTATTTTGTCGTTTGCCAACAGCGAAGTGTTTTTTAGTACGATTACGTTTGGCATTGCGTTGGGTTGTTTTTTGTTGGCTCAAGCACCGTTTTACGTCTCCAAAGATAGCCATCCGTGGCTCGTTCGTGCCGTAACGATTCTTTCTAACCCAATTTTATTGCTGATTTTTGCGGGCATAGTGGGATATGTTTCTTTTTCGTAGGAATTTCTAACTGTTTGATTATCAACGTTTTTTGCTTCTTTTTTCTGGCAATTTTAAATAATTGTTGTTCAAATGTAAAATTTCGCGTACTTTCGCCTTTGTTAAATTTTAAATTTTTGAAGAAATGGAAAAAATTAAATTTTTGTTTTTAAGTGCTTTGGTAGCATTGTGCTTGGTATCTTGCGATGATAAAGACGGCGACGCTGTTGCTCAAGAAATCGCTGGGAAATATACGGGTACAGTTAAAACAGCATTTTTGGGGAAAGAAGTTTCTGCAGAAGGAACCGTAGAGTTGGCAAAAACGGGCGATAATGTAGTGAAACTGAGTTTGAGTTCACAAAATGAGGATTTAGCAGAGTTAATTCAAGGAGGTGTAGCCATTGAAGGTATCGCTGTAAGTAAAACAGAAAACAAATATGCACTTAAAGCAGATGTAAAAAAAATAACATTGGGAGAAGCTTCTCTTGATGGTGATGGAAAACTTGAGGGTACTGTGGAAAATGAAGTCCTTACACTTAATTTCAATGTGACAGTTCAGTTTTTGGGACAACCAGTACCTGTTTCATGCTCTTTCACAGAAGGAAAATTAGCAAAATAAAACCGTACACATAATGATTTTGGACTTGGGGTGATGCTTTCGCTCCAAGTTTTTTTTATATTTAAATTGCTGTAAATTAGTATGAAACCACAAAAATCACGCATCCGCTTGTGATTATATTTTTTCTTTTTCCAAAAATAAATTACCTTTGCAAAAATATCGGTTTTTAGGAGTACTGATTGCAATATGAAGAGATTCTTTTTGATTGGTGTTATTTTTTTGACTACTTATTCATCTATCATGGCGGTTCCTGCACTGCGACGAAAAGTCGTTCACGAACAACCTGATGGCACCACAATTACCTTACAGTTGTGTGGTGATGAGCATTTTCATTATTTCGTAGATGAAAAAGGCAAATATGTATCCAAAGATAACGAAGGTTTTTACAAAGTAATACCAACCAAAAAATTCAAGCAAATTCAAACCAAACGCCTTGCAGCCAAAAAGGCTCCTTCCCGTACTACAACACTCACTCGCAACTTAGCACCACGCGTAGCCGTTTTGTTGGTACAGTTTGCGGACGTGAAATTTAACGCAGAAAACACGAAAGAAGCATACAATAATATGCTCAACGGCAGTAATTATTCGTATGAGAAAAAAATATCCGATGGAACCATCACTTTTACCGTAAAGGCTGAAGGCTCTGCCAAAGAGTATTTTCGCCATCAATCAAACGGAAAATACGTGCCACAATTTGATGTGGTGGGTCCCATAACGATGAACGAAAATTTGGAGTATTACGGTGGCGATAATCAGAAAGGAGACGACAAAAATGTGCCTCTGTTGGTCAAAGATGCCTGTTTGATAGCACAAAAAGATTTCAATGTAGATTTTGGGCTTTACGATAACGACAACGATAACAAAGTAGATATTGTTTACGTCATCTATGCAGGACGTAGCGAGGCTGATGGTGGTAGTGAAGATTGTATTTGGCCCCACGCATGGTCCGTTCAAGAAAACTTAGGAACGTATAAAGTGGGGAAAAGTAAAGAGGTGATATTGGATGGTTATGCTTGTTCAGCGGAATTGAATTTTTTAAACATACGCGATGGTATAGGAGTGCTTTGCCACGAGTTTTCGCACGTGTTAGGGTTGCCTGATTTGTACAACACAAAAGATAGTGAAAACAATAAAACACTAGGCTCGTGGGATATAATGGATTATGGTTCTTATAACAATTATGGCAACACGCCACCGAACTATTCTGCTTACGAACGCTGGTTTATGGGTTGGCTCAAACCGACCGTGCTTAAAGGCGAGAAAAAAGTGAGTTTGAACGATATTGATTCGCGTGCTGCAGGCTTGATTTTTGAGGAAGAAGACCATAATATGGATGGCTTAAATCCTTCGCCAACTACTTTTTATCTCGTAGAGAATCGACAGAAAAAAAACTGGGATAAACACTTAGAAGGGCATGGATTGATGATCACAAAAGTGAAGTTTGATGCCGCTATGTGGTCTAATAACGAGGTAAACGATAATCCCGATGACATGCGTGTTGATTTGATGGAAGCCGACCAGAATACCAATCCAAAGGACACTAAAGAGACTGAATTATTCCCTGCTGGAGCCACTGCTTTCAATCCTTTTTCGGATTATTCGATAACAAACATTATTGAAGAAAACGGCGTTATTACCTTTGATTTTAAGGGAGGAAAAGAGCATCTAAAATTGGATATTGATGATATTTTAGCCGAGGATCCAAATGCCACTATCTTTGATGTGATGGGTAATTGTATCAGTCGCAAAGACGTGAAAATGGGCGTGGTGTATATCCTTCGCCAAAATGGACAAGTGCAAAAATTCCAAATTAAATAATGAAAAAGACGGTTCGTGTTCGCTTTGCTCCTTCTCCCACAGGGGCGTTACATATTGGTGGGGTGCGTACAGCACTATATAACTTTTTGTTTGCCAGAAAACATGGTGGAAAGATGCTTTTACGCATTGAAGACACCGACTCCACCCGCTACGTTCCCGGAGCCGAACAATACATAACCGAATCCTTGCACTGGTTGGGCATTGAGATTGACGAGGGTATCTGTTTTGAGGCACCCGAAGGCAAGGGTCCGTTGGGTCCCTACCGTCAGACACTGCGGCGAGACATCTATCGCAAGTATGTCAAGCAACTCATCAACAGTGGCAACGCTTACTATGCCTTTGATACGCCCGAAGAATTGGAAGCCAAACGGAAAGAGATACCTAATTTTCAGTACGATGCCAGCACCCGCGATAGTATGAATAACTCGCTCACGCTGTCTGCTGAAGCGGTGCAACAGAAGATAAGCAATGGCGAAAAATATGTGGTGCGTTTCAAAGTGATACCCAACGAAGAGATACGTGTGCAGGACATCATTCGGGGCGAAGTCGTCTTTAATTCCTCCATCATGGACGATAAGGTGCTGTACAAGTCAGCCGACGACCTCCCCACGTACCATTTGGCTCATTTGGTGGATGACCATCTGATGGAGATTACACACGTTATTCGGGGCGAAGAATGGCTTCCCAGTGTGCCTTTGCATGTGATGCTTTATCGTGCTTTTGGCTGGGAGAGTCCACAATTTGCTCACCTGCCCTTGTTGCTCAAACCCGAAGGCAACGGCAAACTAAGCAAACGCGACGGCGACCGATTGGGCTTCCCTGTTTTCCCGCTTGAATTTCATAACCCCATTGATAATACGGTCTCTTCGGGCTACCGCGAACAAGGTTATTTCCCCGAGGCAATCATCAACTTCTTAGCCCTTTTGGGGTGGCATCCGAGCGATGAGCAGGAGATTTTTTCCAAAGAAGAGTTGATTCAAGCCTTTTCGTTAGAGCGTGTCAGCAAGTCAGGAGCCAAATTTGACTACGAAAAGATTCGCTGGTTTAATCACCATTATCTGAACGAAAAAAGCGATGAAGAGTTGTACCAACTTTTCCGTCCGATACTTGAGACGAAGGTGGAGAAAATCTCGTTGACCAAAGAACAAATCCTGCAAGCCATCGCGTTGACCAAGAGTCGCTGTACGTTTGTGGCTGATTTGTGGGAGCAAACCGACTTCTTCTTCGTTCCGCCCACTGAATACGATGCCAAGAGCTTGAAAAAGCATTGGAAAGAAGGTAGCCACCAGATGATGGTTGAACTGTTAGAAATTTTGCAACAAAGCACGTGGGAGAGCGATGTGTTGAACCAAACCGTGATGGATTGGATTGCTCAAAAAAGCTACCCGATGGGGCAAGTGATGAACTCGTTCCGCATTGCGTTGGTCGGTAGTGCTCGTGGACCACATATCTGGGAAATAACGGCACTGTTGGGCAAAGAACAAACCCTCGCACGCCTACAAAAAGCCCTGAAAGATATTGCACAATGACCCCCATTGAGGTTCTACAAACCTACTTCCAGCACACTTCTTTCCGCCCGCAACAGCAAGAAATTATCCAATCGATTTTAGACGGAAAAGATACCTTAGCGATTTTACCCACAGGAGGCGGAAAGACCGTCTGTTTTCAAGTACCTACCCTCGTTTTGGCACAACAGAACCCTGCCAAACGTCTTTGCTTGGTCATCACGCCACTAATAGCTTTGATGAAGGACCAAGTGAATAACTTACGCCAAAAGGATATTCAAGCCGCAGCGATTTACACGGGGCAAAGTTACGATGAACAGCAACGAATCATCAAAAACTGCCGCTATTCTGACTTGTACCATTTCTTGTACGTGTCGCCCGAACGGTTGGAGAGCGAGGAGTTCCAAAGGCAACTCCAGAGCCTACCCGTTGGCTTGATTACGGTGGACGAGGCACACTGTATCTCGCAGTGGGGCTACGATTTCCGACCCTCATACCTCAACATCGCACAGATTCGCAAGCTATTCCCTGACGTTCCTATCTTGGCTCTCACAGCCACCGCAACCCGATACGTTGCCAACGACATACAAGAAAAACTGCAATTCGCAACGCCCAACATCTTCCAAAGTTCCATCAGGCGAGCCAACCTGCACTATTCCGTAGTGGATTCGGACAACAAATCCCAATTTATTTTGCAACACCTCCGACAAGAACGCGGGTCGGTGATTGTGTATGTCCGCAGTCGCAACAACAGTCAAACCCTTGCAGAATGGCTTCAACAGCAGGGTATCAACGCCGACTACTACCATGCTGGACTGCGTGCCAACGTCCGCAACGACAAGCAGGAACGCTGGAAACGGTTCCCGCAACCCAACAGCATCCAAGTGATGGTTTGCACTAACGCCTTCGGGATGGGCATTGATAAAGCCGATGTGCGTGCCGTCATCCATTACGACATACCCGACAACATCGAGGCATACTACCAAGAAGCAGGACGAGCAGGACGCGATGGGCAACCTGCACAAGCCATCTTACTCTATTCGCCAAAGGATAGGGAGAAATTGCTGGCACGCGTGAGGCATTCGTTTCCGCCCGAAGCGTTCGTCAATCGGGTTTATCAGAGTGTCTGCAACTATTTCCAAGTCGGCATCGGCAGTGGACTCAACCACACGTTTTCATTCCCGCTATTCGAGTTTTGCAAAATCTATAAACTGCCCGTTTTGGAGACCTACAACGCCCTGCAACTGCTTCATTTGGCACGTTACATCATCTATAACGAGGAACCCAACAGCTCGCCACGCGTCCAGATTATGGTCAACCGCGAAGATTTGTATCCCATCGACTTCACGCCACTAACCGAGCGAGTTCTCAAC
>JAEELX010000029.1 GCA_016282955.1 Paludibacteraceae bacterium
CACCCGCGTTTGAATTTACGTTTTTGGGGATAGCAGTGGGGTCAAAGCATTGGTTTGGGGCGTTTGAGATAGGTGGTTTGTACGCTTTGTCACACAAAAGTTTCACGTATATGATCAATTCGCGAATGTTTTCGTTGTCTGTGGGGTATCGTTTTTAGGATTAAATATGAAAAAAAGTATTTTTTGCATTAGTTGTTTGTTTGTTTTCTGCACGTGTTATCCAGAATATATGGCAGAATACATCGATTATTCTTCCTATGAAAATTATCCGAATTGTTTCACGCCTTTTAGGGAGCAAGACCACGATTTAGACGATTATAGTAGCGGACAATCCAATAGTCCTGCGTTGTATGCTCCTTCATATACCTCTCCTTTATCCACTAATGATGTGTATCGTGGTGTGCTTTCGCAAGCCCTGACCAATCGGATACACGAGGTGGCAGGCACTTACCGAAGCGTCAACCTCAAAGGCGATTCGATTACACTTTCGGGCAAGTTCTTTTACCCTGCAAGTGGGGTCATCAAGAATATCGTGGTCGTATCCCATTTCACCATCACAAGCAACGCAGAAGCCCCTTCGGAGAGTTTTAGTTTTGAGGGAATGTATGCGGGCAAAGGCTACGGCATCGTCATTGCGGATTATATCGGTTATGGGGTTACAAGAGATAGTATTCACCCGTATTTACAGGCGGATTTGACGGCACGCAACGTGATTGATATGGCTCTTTCGATTCGTCCGTTTATTGCCAAAAGAAAACTGAAAGTGGAGGACGATAGTATCATTTTGGTGGGTTATTCACAAGGTGGAGCGACTACGTTACACGTTCAACGGCTGCTCGAAAATTACAGAGAATACAAGGGTGAGTTTGCTATTTTGAAGAATTATGCGGGTGCGGGTCCGTACGACATTGCTGCGACATACGATAAGTGCATTGAGATTGACGAAATCGCCATTCCGTGTGCTGTGCCGATGATTGTGCAAGGGATGAGTGTTGGCATGGACGAACCGCTTAATATGGAAGATTTTTTCGTAGAACCCTTGCTCTCCAATTACGATGAATGGATTAACTCCAAACGCTATACCACCAACGAAATCGCAGCCAAAATCGGAACGACCAAAGTCAGTGCGATGCTCACCGAACAAGCGTGCGACAAAACGAACCCCGAAACGCAACGATTGTATGCCGAATTTATGAAAAATAGCATTCCTGCCGATTTTATTCCGCAAGCCCCGCTGTTTATGTACCATTCCAAAATCGACAAGTGCGTGCCGTTTGTCAACAGTGAGCGAATGCGAGAACAGTTTGGCGATCGTCCTCACATCACCTACGATTTTGGCAATTATGGCGAGCATAGCCAAGCAGGAGCCTCGTTTATTTTGAAAGTTTTACGAGAGTTAGATTGAAAAATGGTTGGTAAGAAGCATATAATCATCTTAATCAGTGTGTTGGTGAGCGTCACGAATGTGCATGCTTTGACGCGTGAGCAAGGCGAAACAATGCAGCACGAGTTCCGTGTGGGCTACGGTGATATGATTTTTGAAACGCTGATGTGGCCGAAAAACAACTACCGTTACAAGGTCAAGTACACGGGTCATATCTTTGCCGAATACCAATATCGCCTCTTTAATTGGCTTTCAACGGGACTTCAAGTGGATTATGAGCGGGTGGCGTGGCATTTGACATCGCTTGGAATGTACTTCACCACAGGTCCTCGGCAAGAAAAACAGTACTTTTACAACCTCACTTTTTTGCCTACGATACGAGCCACTTATTTTCATCATCCCTACCTCAATCTGTACTCTGCCTTTGGTTTTGGCGTGAATATCAACGGTGGTACGGAGCGTGATATGTACGACCGCACAACCGCTACTTCAATGGCTTTTAACTTGAATTTGTTGGGGATGAAAGCGGGCAAGAATCATTGGTTTGTTGGCTTGGAACTGGGGGCTTTGAATGCCTTCCAAAACGAGGATTTTATCTATATGATTGCCTCGCGGATTTTTTCGATTTCGGTTGGGTATAATTTTTGAAAATGATACAATAAAATACTATGAAAAAACACTATTTTCAATACATCGAAGACGTCATCAAACAGAAGTGGAACACTCTGTCGCTTTGTGATTACGGCGAGCAACAGCAGTACACTTACGGCGAGTTGGCTGAGCAAATTGAGCGGTTGCACATTCGTTTTCGGTTGCTGGGGTTGCAAAAAGGCGATAAGATTGCGATTTGTGGACGAAACTGTGCTAACTGGGCAGTGGCTTATTTGGCTATTCAGACGTACGGAGGCGTGGTGGTGAGCATTTTGCAGGACTTTACGGCAGACGACATCACGAATTTGTTGGTGCATTCGGATTCGAAGATGCTCTTTGTGGGAGCGTATGTGTGGCGAGATTTGCAGAAAAAGGACTTGTCGATGCTCCAAACGATTATTTCGTTGATCGACTTTTCATACCTCAAAAATGCCGACAAACTCCCTTCCGAAGCCGAAATCGAGGCAGAATTTAACAAAAAATACCCCAACGGAATGCAACCAGCGGACGTGCACTACGATGCCGACCCCGATATCCTGTCGCTCATCAACTACACAAGCGGCAGTACAGGCTCTCCCAAAGGCGTTATGCTCAATGGTCGCTCGCTGAGTAACAATGTGGAGATTGGTATGCATCTATTGCCTGCCAAAGTGGGTTCTAAGTTGGTTTCTATGTTGCCTTTGGCACACATGTTCGGGCAAGTGTGCGAGTTCCTCTATCCGCTTTGTTCGGGTGTCCAGATTTATTTTTTGACCAAGTCACCCACGCCGACCATCTTACTAAATGCCCTCAAAGAGGTGCAACCGTATGCGGTGGTAACTGTGCCGTTGGTGATTGAGAAGATTCACAAGAAAAATCTCGACCCGCTGTTGAGCAAAAAAGTGTTGAAGTTTTTCTGGAAAGTGCCTGGGATTAGTGGTATTATTCGCAATCACGTGCGTGTGGCACTCAAGAAGGCGTTTGGGGGCAACATAAAGTATTTCCTTTGTGGGGGTGCGGCGATGAGTGCGGACGTGGAAAAATGCCTGATGGATATTCGTTTCCCGCTCTCTATTGGCTATGGAATGACCGAGTGTGGTCCGTTGATTGGGGGCAATCATCCCAAGCACTTCAAGGCACGCAGTGTCGGGGCACCAGTGCTGAATATGGAGGTGAAGATTGACGAACCCAACGAGGAAGGCATCGGCGAGATTTTGGTGCGAGGCGAAAACGTGATGATGGGCTACTACAAGAACGAGCAAGCCACCCAAGCCACTTTTACCGAAGACGGCTGGATGCGTACGGGCGACTTGGGATACTTGGACAAACGCAACAATATCTACATCAAAGGACGCAACAAAACCATGATTTTAGGGGCTTCGGGGCAAAATATCTACCCTGAGGAAATAGAGCATAAACTCAACAAACAAGAGGGTGTGGAGGAGTCGATTATCGTGGAAAGAGAAGGTAAATTGGTGGGTTTGGTGTTCCCAGACGAGCAGACGAGCAGTGCCTTTTCGTGGGAGGAAATCATGCATCTGATGAAAGATAACTTGCTCAAACTCAATAAGTTACTGCCTGGCTACAGTCAAGTGAGCCAGATTGAAGTGAAGAAAGAACCCTTTGAAAAAACGCCCAAGAACTCCATCAAACGCTTCTTGTATAAGTGAAAAGGAGCCGAGCGATAATTTCAATTTAGTTTTCAAAAAAAAACGTACTTTCGCACAATAAAATTTCAAACTATGACAAGTATTGTAACACGACATGTAACCCTGAAAGAAGCTACTATTTTACTTACATCTCTTCCTATTAGTCCTCATTTTTTTCGAGGACTTTTGCGGTCTTGTTTTTGGTGTGTATGGGACTTGTCATATACTTTTGTATTGTGAGAAATCTTATTAAAATGATATAAATATGAAAAAGTTTTTTTTAGTATTGCTCACAGGACTTTTATTGGTGGGTTGTAATTCGAATGAACCTGCGGATGATCCTACGTTATTAGATGAGAATTTTGATATTTGTTCGGTGATGGACGATGCGGAATTTAAGGCATATTGTCTTAAAAAATTTGACACGGATGGTGATGGTAAATTATCGTTTATAGAAGGGATTAGTATTACAGAAATAGATGTAAGTGGAAATTTTGAAAAAAATATAATAGGCACTATCAAATCGTTGAAAGGAATTGAATATTTTTCGGCATTAACGCATTTAGATTGTAGTCAGAATCAATTATCTTCTTTGGATATAAGTAAAAATACAGCGTTGATAAAGTTGCTGTGCTATTCCAATCAGTTGACTGAATTGGATGTGAGTAATAATACAGAGTTGACGATCTTGAATTGCGATCCTATGACAGATAATCTTGGTCAGAATGTATTACAAACGCTTTATATGAAAACAGGGCAAACAATAAATAAGCTCTCTAAACCATCAGAAACGAATATAGTGTATATAAGTAAAAGAATATTTTTTTACAATTTATAATTATGGAAAAATTTATTCCCAAATTTAATTTGTACGAAACGTTAGCGATGCTAATTCCGGGTGCTATTCTCGTTTATTTATTTCGAAATTACATAACATTACCAGAAGAAATATTTAATGTTGGCATACAGGGATTTAGATTTAATGACGGGATTGTTACTTTTGTCTTGTTTCTTACGATATCCTATTTAGTTGGTGTATTGTGGCATTCGCTTATGAATTTATTATTTGGTTTTTTAAGAAACAACAAAATAATAATACAATATAGCATTAAAAACTTAGAAACAGGTAGTAAATGCCTTTTTTTAGAACAAATTTTACAAGATATTAAAGATCCTAAAAATGAAAATATTTCTTTTTTTACGATGTCATGGCGAGCAATATTTTCAAAAAAAAGTGATAAAAAGGATGAATCTGTAACAGATAAATACTATGAAGCGTATTACTATGTTTTTTCTAAAGAATGGGGTAGTAGTATTGGAAGTATAGAAAGGCAAATCCATTTTATTCGCAATATGTTTATTCCTTTAATCATTGTATTTATTTTATTTTGGTGTAAAGGTGTAAAATGGTATGTAATATTATTGGGATTTATTCTTATAATATTTTTGTTTTTCCTTATGTTTGAACGGCAGCTAAAAGTGCATCAAGCGGTTTTTAAAATTATGAATATCTTAAACGGCTTGAAAAACAAAAATAAAAAAGTTAAATTTTTCTATAAAAATAAAAATTGGAAGTGCAGACAAGTGTTTTGCATTTCAAATTTGTTTTATTGCAACATGATTCTTTTGATAAAACCGTTGGCAGAAAAGTGTATTTGCTGTTTCCGCCAACGGCTTTCTGTTTAGTGGGTTAGTTTGACTTAACCCATTCTTCAATCTCTTTGTACGAAACGCGATTGAGCAACCGACCGTCCTCAAATTTGAGTTTGGGGTAGGTTTTACGCAACGCATTGGTGCAGTTCGGAATGGTGCTGCCACCCGACGTAGCAAACGGAATAATCGTCTTGCCCGTGCAGTCATACGTCTCCAAAAACGTGTTGATGATGCGTGGTGCCACATACCACCAAATCGGGAATCCCAAATACACCACCTCAAAATCTGCCATCTTGAGGTTGCCTTTCTTCATCTCAGGGCGAGCATTCGGGTCATTCATCTCGAGGGTCGAACGCGACTTCTTGTCCTGCCAATCGAGGTCTGCCTGCGTATAGGGCACAGCGGGTTCAATGGCAAACAAGGTGTCGTTGGTGGCTTGGGCTATCTGCTCTGCAACCGCTTTGGTCGTTCCCGTTGCCGAGAAATACGCCACTAATGTTTTTGCTTCCATACTCAAATTAAGGGTTAAAAAACTGATAATCAATACAATACATTTTCTCATAACGTGTTTTGTTTTAATTGTTCAACATATTTATCAATCATTTGCATTTCCAACGGAATCTCTATCCTTTGTGGGCAGTGTACGACGCATTGACGGCATCCGATACAGTGATTGGCTTGTCGCAAACTCGGCACGGCTCTGTCATAACCCACCAAGAACGCCCTGCGAGCCTTTTTATACTCTTCTGTCTGGCTGTTGTTGGGGCGATAACCCTCGTTGATGCAGCGGTTATAGAACGAGAAAACGGCTGGAATATCAATGCCATACGGACAGGGCATACAGTAGTTGCACTCGTTGCAGGGGATGTTTTTGAGGTTGTAAATATCGTCTGCAATCCGCATCAGGAAGGCATTTTCTTCCTCGTTAATCGGCTTCAATGGCGAGTAGGTATGCAGGTTTTCCCGCAAATGCTCGATGTAGGTCATACCACTCAACACGGTCAAAACGCCTTTGGGAGTGCCTGCAAAGCGAAACGCCCAACTTGCCACCGACTGTTCGGGCTCACGAGCCTTCATCTTGTTGCGGATAAAATCGGGCACCTTGGCGAGCCGACCACCCAACAGTGGCTCCATGATTACCGCTGGAATACCTCGTTTTTCCAACTCGGCATAGAGATAATCAGCGTTGGTGTTGCGTGGATTGATTTCCTTGGCATATTCCCAATCCAAATAATTCAACTCAATTTGCACAAAATCCCAGTGATACTTGCCTTCGTCGTGCCATTGGAGTGCCAAGTCAAAAATCTTCACATCGCCGTGGTACGAAAAGCCCAAGTTACGTATGCGACCCTTGCGTTTTTGCTCTACCAACCAGTCCAAAATGCCGTTATTGATATAGCGATTGTTGAAGGTTTCTAACGCATCTGTTCCGCCACCGATACTGTGCAAAAGTAAGTAATCAATATAATTGACTTGCAACTCTTTGAGGGAGTTTTCAAACATCTCAATCGAGGCTTTGCGACTCCACGTGGCAGGGTTGAAGTTGGATAACTTGGTGGCAATGAAGTAGGACGAACGCGGATGGCGACTTAACGCAATGCCCGTAGCGTGCTCCGAGCGACCTTGGCAGTAAGCGGGCGAAGTATCAAAATAATTTACGCCGTGTTCAATGGCATAATCCACTTGTTTGTTGACCATCTCTTGGTCGATGCCTGCACTGGGGTTTTCGCGTCCCGAGCCACCTCCTTCAACCGGCAAACGCATCATTCCGTACCCTAACAGCGACACTTTATCGTTTGTGTTGGGGTTGATACGGTAGGTCATCTCCTCTGCGATAGGCTCTTTGCTATCGATGGGGGTACTTTCTTGCTGTTTTTTATTGTTACAAGCACTTAATAGGGCAGAAGTGGCTACCAAACCACCGCCTGCTGTCTTCAAAAATTCTCTTCGATTCATAGTTTTGTTGTTTTATACGGTACGGTGGACTTCGTGTCCTTCAACATAAATAGCACTAAATGGACGGGCAGGACACAGGTTCTCGCACGCACCACAGCCGATACAAATCTCCGTGTTTACAGAGGGAACTAAGGGGTCGGTATCTTTTTGATACTCCAAATGTATCATACTTATTGCACCCGTTGGACAGTGTCTTGCACAGTTGCCACACTCCACGCCATCTACCAACGGAATACAGTTCTTGCCAACCCACACGGCATGACCAATCTGGGTGGAAGACTTCTCTTCTTTGGTGATTTTGAGGATTGCACCCGTTGGGCAAACCTCGCTACATTTGGTGCATTCGGGACGGCAATAGCCACGCTCGTAGGAGAGGGTGGGTTGCATCAACTTGAACACGTTAGACGAAGGACGCAACACATCATTTGGACACACCGACACGCATAGTTGACAAGCCGTACAGTGCCGAGCCATGTTCTTTGCCGACTGTGAGCCGGGAGGTGTCAGAGGGGTTGCACGGCGAGGTGCCACTTTGTCCTCAATCACTGCCAAGCCTCCGTCAACCTTCTTTTTATCTTGTGCAAGGGCGATGCTGGACGTAACCAAAGCCGTTCCCAAGAGGAAGTTACGGCGAGAAGTGTTCACCTCAAACTCGTCAGTGGAAGGGTCTTGTTTTTTCGGACGTGAGTAACTCAAAGCACCGAATTTGCACTGGTCAATACAGTTGCCACAGGTTACGCAGCGGGCATAATCAATCGTGTGGTTGCCGATGTCGATGCAAGCGGCTTTACACTCCCGCGAACAAGACGTACACGAGGTGCATTTTTTGGTATCCATCCGCACCTTGAACCACTAGAAACGAGCCAAGAAACTCAACATCGTCCCCACTGGACAAATCGTGTTGCAGTATGTCCGACCGTTTAGCCACGCCAACACTACAACAACTGCAAAACTCGCTACCGTAATGCCAAACGTCAAGCCACTACGAATCCAAACCGTTTTATCGTAAAATGCGTAACTATCGGCACGCTCGGCAAGGTAGGCAAAAAAGTTATTTCCCCAGCCATACAGTGGGGCGAACAGGTTTTGCACAATGCGACCATACGTGCTGTAAGGGGCAAGCAAGGCAACCAACGGACCCGAACCCACAATGATGCCAATAATAAGTAGGGCTAAAAAGAAATAACGCAAAAATTTCTTTTCCGCTGAATTGAAGAAACGGTGTCTTTTCCCTTTTCGCCTCTCACTTATCCATGAAACAATGTCTTGAAAGACCCCCAACGGACAAATCACCGAGCAGTAAATTCGTCCAAAAATGAGTGTCAGAGCAACTAAAACGAGTAAAACTACTACGTTTAGGGAGAGCAAGGCTGGCAAGAATTGAATCTTTGCGAGCCAACCGAACCAAGTGTGCAACGTACCCGTGAAGTCCAAAAATAGAAGCGTTATGAGTACGAAACACACACAAGCCAATGAAATTCTGATTTTTCGTAGCATAATGTAATATTTCAAAAATGTATGTTTATTCCACCTACAACCGTCGCTAACGGCATGGGATAGCCAGCGTTGATTTCGTATTTTTGTGCTAACAAATTCTCGCCACGCATCCAAAAATTCAACCATTTCGTTACCTGCATACTGCCCCGAATGTTCCACAGCAAAAAGTGGTCTTTTTTGACGGGATTCGTGGCAATGTACAAATCGTGGATGTATTGCAAGCCAGACGAAACCGACCAACGTCCCTCTGTAAAGACGGCACCGACATACAACTTATGTTCGGGTGCGGCAACCACGGGATTTTTCATGTGCAAATAACTGTAATTGCCTTCCAACGTCCACGCCGTGTTGACTTTTCCTCTGATTTGTGCCTCAACGCCCGAATTTTCAATCTTACCCGAGTTCTGATTCAGCATACCAGCAC
Organism: Paludibacteraceae bacterium; assembly: GCA_016282955.1. Classification (GTDB taxonomy): domain Bacteria; phylum Bacteroidota; class Bacteroidia; order Bacteroidales; family Paludibacteraceae; genus Colicola. The sequence goes on from JAEELX010000029.1 coordinate 9,194, forward strand.
CGTTCGGGTTAGGCAAAGATAGTATAATATTTTTTCCGTCAATATAAAAAACGTTCAAAGCGTAAAATAATTTGCCCTGCAAGAGGTTTTGCGAAACAGCAAACTCATAGTTCCACAAACTCTCGGGGTTTAAGTTCGGGTTTTGAGGTGGGAAAAGGAACATATCTTTCAGTGTTGGGTTGCGATAACCCTTGTTGGCAGAGGCTTTTAACTCGATGGAGTGGGGCAAATGAACCGCCAACCCACCTTGTGGAATCCACGCTGAACCCACCAACGAATGATAGTCGTAGCGAAGCCCACCGTTGAGGGTAACCACCTCGCCCAAGTGTTGCCTGAAGTCAAGGTAACCTGCCACTTCGTGAACCGTCTTATCAATCAGTTGGTCACTTTGTCCATTGCGAGGACCCTCCACAAACTTGTTGCTTGCCTTACCGCCGAAAATAAAATAATCCGCCCCGATGGTCAACCGACTACCCCGCCAAAACTGGGTACTTTGGTAGGCCGATACGCCTGTCATATAGTCGCGTGAATCAAAGCGATACAACTTGGGACTGGTCTTGTTGGGCGTGTAGCCATCGTTGATGTAATGATGCCCGAAATTGTAAAAGGCACTCACCGTACCAGACGTCTTTTGGTAGTTATTTTCAACCATCAAAGAGGTTACCCCACGCGTGATACTTTGGTCGGCATCTTCCAACGGCACACTGACCGTCCCGGGTTGCGAAGCGTCAAAATGTGTTACGTTCACGTCTGCCGACACGCTCCAATGACTGTTTATATCGTAGCCCAACTTGGCATAACCGCCGTACTGCTGAAAGCCCATATTGTCGCGATGACCGTCTGTGCGGTTGTACGAGAGGGTAACCACCGACTTAAAGCCGTTTTTATGCACCTGATTGCTCACCTCACTTTCAAAGGTGTTATGTGCCCCGTAACCCGCACTGACATGCGTTTTAACGCCCTCTTGCTGCATTTTACGCGTTACGATATTTACCACGCCACCCATCGCATTGGAGCCGTACAACACCGAGGCAGACCCTCGCAAAACCTCAATCTTTTCCGCCAAAAACGATTGGTACGAGTCGGCTATCGGATGCCCCATGATGCCCATGTATTGCGGATGTCCGTCAATGAGCACCATCATTTGTCCGCTACCACCGCTCAAACCACGAATTGAGATGCTTCCCGAGGCACCACCCGACACACCATAGCCCATCACACCGCGTGCCGTAACGAATAAGCCAGGGATTTGTTCACTCAAAATAGGCATGAGAGTGGCTTGTTGCGTTTGTTGTATAACTTGTTGATTGATAACCGATACGCTTTGCGAAAGATGTTTGACTTCGGTTTGATTGCATGTACCCGTAACTACTACCTCGCCAATCGTGTCTTTTGCCACCATAATACTATCGTTCGCCATTGTCCAAGTAGCACAAAAAATGGGTAGGAAAAAAAGAACGTATTTTTGCATAACAATAAATTAACCACTAATACAAAGGTATAAAAAAATAATTTTTTCACAAATTTTTGTGGATTTTGTTTACCTTCGATTCGGAAATAAAATTAGATGAAAGATTTTGTTGCAATTGATTTTGAGACGGCGAATTTTGAACGTACAAGCGTTTGTTCGGTGGGTTTGGTGGTTGTGAGGAACGGCGAGTTTGTGGATTCGTTTTATTCGTTGATACAGCCCGAGCCGAACTACTATACGTACCATTGTTCGCAAGTGCACGGACTGACGCAAGAGGACACCGAAAATGCCCCTGTTTTTCCGTATGTTTGGGAGCAAATAGAGCCGTTGTTGCACCTCTCCGAACAAGACGCAATGCGGTTGGGATATGATGTTTTGCCGCTCGTGGCACACAACAAAATGTTTGACGAAAGTTGTTTGAAAGCCGTTTTTCGTTGCTATCAGATGGATTATCCCGACTACGTTTTCTACGATACGCTCTATGTGGCACGCCGCACGTTTCCCAATTTGGAAAATCATCAGTTGCAGACGGTTGCACAGGCGTGTGGGTATTGTTTGGCGAATCATCATCATGCCCTTGCGGATGCGGAAGCGTGTGCGTGGATTGCCAGAGAAATTCTCTAAAGTGTTACAAATCAACTATATAAGGTTGGTAGCAAAGCCCATAACGAAAATTATTTTTGGTAAACAATATAAATGTGCTATTTTTGTGGCGTTGAAGTTACTAAAAAGTAGGGAATGAAAAGATTTATTGTATTGTTTTTCAGTGTTTTATGCGTCTCGTTTGCGTTTTGTAATGACATTATTGTTACCAAATCGTCCAAGCGAATCGAGGCAAAAATAGTTGAAATTAGCGAAAAAGAAATTAAATATAAGACAATCAACAATTTAAATGGACCTTTGTATGTGCTTTCTACCTCCGAAATCGTAACGATTCTGTTGGAAAATGGCGAAGTAAAACTGTATAATAACGATGAAGCACAACTTGATAATTTATCCGAATTGATTGATAATCAAGAAGTTACACCAAGAATAGAACGCATGGGCAGTTCGTATGCTTTGTATGAAGGCGACAAAATAACGATATTGAACAAGGCAGAATTTCCCTCTTTTGCCCAACAACATTGTCCTGCGGCTTACGAACACTTTCAGAAGGGACTTACGTTGAAAAAAGTAGGTTTTGGGCTATTGGGCAGTGGTATTGGGTTGGCGTATTTTGTAGGCATACCTTTGTTGCGGGTTGGATTGCGTAATGAGGAGACCATCTTGCATTCGGTTAATGGTGGAGAAATGCGTTTTTATAACCATCAGGCGAGTGTTTTTTCCGATTGTGGAGGTGTGTTTTTGTTTGTGGGACATGTGGTCGCAGCAGCGTCCATTCCGTGTTTGATTGTTGGAAAAGTAAAACGCAACAATGCTCATAATTTATGCAACGAAGAATGGAGAAATAAACGGGTTCGTACACCGCTCACTTTTTCGCTCACAGCAGGTGCCAATGGGATGGGGATTGCAATGAATTTTTAAAGTTTTTTAATAATTTTAGGCAAAAGTTTAATCTTTTTAAAATATGGTATGAAATTTGAAAAAGTGGAAGGTATGGAAAAGAAATATGCATTAATAACAGGAGGAAGCAGAGGTATTGGAAGGGCTGTAGCAGAGCGTTTAGCACAAGATGGCTACATCGTCATTATCAATTATAAAAGTAATGAACAAGCCGCTCAAGAGGTGTTGAAAACGATTACGGACGCGGGTGGACAAGGCGAGTTGCTGCCTTTTGATGTGAGCGACCCGAAAGCCATCCAAACGGCTTTGCAGCAGTGGGAAGAGCAACATCAAGGCGAGCATATTGACGTGTTGGTCAACAATGCAGGGCTTCGCAAAGACGAACTGATGGTTTTTATGGAGGAAGCAAGTTGGAACGTCGTTATGGACACCAACATGCAGGCTTTCTATCAACTGACCCACCACGTTTTGCAGCGTATGGTGCGGGCAAGACACGGACGAATCATCAATATGTCGTCGGTTTCGGGCGTGATTGGGTTGGCTGGACAGGTGAATTATTCGGCTGCCAAAGGGGCTTTGATTGGAGCAACGAAGGCACTGTCCAAAGAAGTTGCGGCACGAAACATTACCGTCAATGCAGTCGCACCGGGCTTTATCAAGACGGATATGACGGCTGACTTGGACGAAGAAGAGTTGGCAAAAACAATCCCTGCAAAACGCTTCGGAACACCGCAAGAAGTGGCAAATTTAGTTAGTTTTTTAGTCAGTGACCAAGCCGATTACATCACGGGACAAGTGATTTGTGTGGCTGGTGGAATGGTATAAAATGAATTTTGAGATATGAAAAGAGTTGTTGTAACAGGAATGGGGATTTGGAGTTGCATCGGGCAAAATAAAGCCCAAGTAACGCAGTCGTTAAAAGAGGGCAGTAGCGGTATCGGCATTGACGAAGCCCGCAAAGAATATGGCTTTCGTAGCCCTCTGACAGGCATTGTTCCCGATCCCGATTTGAAAGATTTGTTGCATCGCCGTTTGCGGATGGGTATGTCGCAAGAGGCCATGTACGCTTATATGGCGAGTAGAGAAGCGTTTGAACAAGCAGGCGTCACGGACGAATACTTGTTGGCAAACGAGGTCGGCGTGTTGTTTGGAAACGATAGCACGGCTTTGGCAACCGTTGAGATGCACGAGCAAATGCTCCAACACCACGACACGATGATGTTGGGTTCAGGCTTGATTTTCCAATCGATGAACTCGACGGTGAATATGAATCTATCAACTATTTTCCATCTGCGAGGTATCAATTTCTCGCTTTCAGCGGCTTGTGCAAGCGGTAGCCACGCTATCGGCATTGGCACGATGTTCATCCGTCAGGGCTTGCAAGATATGGTTTTGGTGGGTGGAGCACAGGAGGTCAACGGCTATTCGATGGCAGCGTTTGATGCGTTGAGTGCCTTTTCGGTGCGGATTGATGAACCGACTAAAGCCTCTCGCCCGTTTGACAAAGACCGTGATGGCTTGATTCCGAGCGGTGGAGCTGCGGCTTTGGTGTTGGAGGATTATGACTATGCTATCGCACGTGGAGCCACTATTTTAGCGGAGATTACGGGCTATGGTTTTTCGAGCAACGGGGCAGGTATTTCGCAACCGAGCGATGAAGGGTCGTTTATTGCGATGAGTCGGGCGTTGAAGGATGCCAATATGTCGGCTTCGGAGA
>JAEELX010000030.1 GCA_016282955.1 Paludibacteraceae bacterium
AAAAATGTGATTTTTGTTTTATGTTTCTTGCAACTCATCGCCACCACGTTTAGCATTATTCCTGTGTTGTTGAATTATTCGCGTTTCTATGTCTTTTCGTTCCTATTTTCTATTTTACAATCGGTTTTAGCCGTTGTCTTTAATAACTATTTCATCCCGATTTACGGCATGATGGGTTCGGCAATTAGTAATCTCTTGTTTCATTGTATTTGGATTACGTGTCTGCTCATTACCATACGCATAACGATGCACGTTTCACCTTTTACAATGCAATTATTTAAGTCATTGATTTTCATTGTGTTACTTTTTGCTTGTAATTTTGCCTTCCAACAATTTTTATCACCCTTGTTGTTGCCTTCGTTAGGAATTATTGGCGAAAGTGCCCTTCGTTCCGTCATTTTGTTCCCCATCGCACTGTGGATTTTCTACAAAACTCGCCTTTCAGAAGAGGTCATCAGCAATGTTTTGCAATTTTTAACAAGAAAAGGGATTATTTCCAAAAAATAAATGTAATTTTGTAGGGTTATTGGCAGAGCAATCTGCAAAAAATGTTATAACGATGCAAAATTTTGTTGAAGAATTACGTTGGCGTGGTATGTTGCAGGACATCATCCCAGGCACAGAAGAACAGTTATTAAAAGAGTCTACAACGGCTTACGTGGGCATTGACCCGACAGCAGACAGCCTCCATATCGGTCATTTATGCGGTGTGATGATGCTTCGGCATTTCCAGCGGTGTGGGCATAAACCCATTGCGTTGATTGGTGGGGCAACAGGTATGATTGGCGACCCGAGTGGCAAGTCGGCGGAACGTAATTTGCTAACCGAAGATGCCTTACGGCACAACCAAGCCTGCATCAAAACGCAGTTAGAACACTTTTTGGACTTTAATTCCACGAGTGCCAATGCTGCCGAGTTGGTCAATAACTACGATTGGATGAAGGATTACACGTTTTTGAACTTTGCTCGCGATGTCGGCAAACTCATCACGGTGAATTATATGATGGCAAAAGATAGCGTAAAGAAACGCTTCAATGGCGAATATAGTCAGGGTATGAGTTTCACGGAATTTACCTATCAACTGCTGCAAGGGTACGATTTTGTGTACCTCAATAAAACCAAGAATTGCAAACTCCAAATGGGCGGTAGCGACCAATGGGGCAATATCACAACGGGTACGGAGTTGATTCGCCGAATGAATGGTACAGAGGCTTTTGCGTTGACTTGTCCGCTGATTACCAAATCCGATGGTGTGAAATTTGGCAAGACCGAGTCGGGCAATGTGTGGTTGGACAAACGCTACACGAGTCCGTACAAGTTTTACCAGTTCTGGGTGAACGTGTCTGATGAAGATGCCGAGCGTTACATCAAAATTTTCACTTCGCTCACCAAAGAAGAGATTGATTCGCTCATTGCCGAGCACCGTGAAGCACCACATTTGCGGGTTTTGCAGAAGCGTTTGGCACAAGAAGTAACGGTGATGGTGCATAGCGAGCAGGATTATCAAAGTGCTGTGGACGCAAGTAACTTGTTGTTTGGCAATGCTGGCGTTGAGGCGTTGCAACATATTGATGAGGAAACGTTTTTGCAGGTGATGGAAGGCGTGGAACAATATACAATCAGCAAAGACGCTCTTGCACAGGGCATCAAACCGCTTGAGTTATTGGCAGAAATGACGCACATTTTCCCCTCCAAAGGCGAAGCACGGAAGATGATTTTGGCAAACGGTTTTTCTATCAACAAAACGAAATTGACGGATATTGACAAAGCCATTGACACCAACGATTTGATTAAAAATAAGTATATCCTCTTCCAAAAAGGCAAAAAAAGTTACTATTTGGTGATTGCAGAGTGATGAAATTGATAGAATTCGTCGGTGAATGAATAAAATCAACGATTTTTTGTGAGAAAATTGTAATTTTGCAAACAGAAATTAGATAAATAGAAATCATAAAATAGATATGAAACAAAAAGTTTTACTCCTCTGTATAATTTTGTGCATGAGTAGTTGTAAGATTGGGAAACAGATTACAATAAACGGTCATTATCCTCCCAAGGAATCTGTACAAATGCTATCTCTTGGTCAATCTTTGCCTGATAATTTGTATCGTATTGGTTCTATAACTGTGGGTGATGGTGGTTTGACTCCTGCGGAAGATTGTACCTACGAGATGTGTCTGCTTGCGATTGAGAAGGAAGCGGCAAAAGTAGGGGCAGATGTGGCACACATTGTATCCGTTACAGCACCAACGGCGACAAAGACGATCGGAATCGCATTGACGAATCGTGGCAGTGTTGTGAGTTCAGGTACAAGCGGATCGGAATGCTACACTGTAATCGCTGATTTATTTATCTACAACGAGCAAGGTAGATAAAAAATACTTAAAACACCACATACACCTTCTCTATCGCCCGCGTAAAAGCGGTGTAGAGCCAGCGAAGATAGTCGGTATCAATGGGGCGTGTGTTGTCCAAGATGATATAAACGTGCTTCCATTGTCCACCTTGGGCTTTGTGGCAGGTCGTGGCGTAGGCAAAACGAGCTTGTAAAGAGGAATAAATGTCGTTATTGATGATTTGTTGGAGCCGTTCTTTTTTGTTATGAATGTCTTCAAATTTGTGATTCATATCCAGAAAAATCTTGTCCAAGATATACGCATTTTGCTCTGTTTTGTCGGTGTAAAGCGTGTCTAAACACACGGTTGCCTCAATGTCGTAGTTGTATTCCACCGAATGCAAAAGCACCTGCACATACTCAAAATCATATATTTTTTGGCTCTTTTTGATTTTCATCACCACAAAAACGTCTCCATTGGCAATAAAATCCACGTTGCAGACACTCTGTTCGCGTAGCCAATAGTAATCGTTCCGACTAATCATAATGCGGTCGCCAACACTCAAATTTTCGTCTTTATGCAAGATATTCGTGCGAATTTGCCGATTGTAAAAGTTGGCTGTGGCGTTGGTGTAACTGATGACGGTCGTGTTTTCAATGCCAATTTGGTTATACGATTGCTCAATCTGGGCAAGGATTTGGTCGGGTTTGATATAAATCACGTCGTCCGTCCACTGGATGGTGAAAGGTTTGGTGCGGTCTTCGATGTACTGCCGTAATTGTGTTGCGTTGTTCAAAATGCCTGATTCCAACGCCTGCCGTGCCACTTGCGTGAGGGTAAACTCCGAAATGGAGACATCATATTTTTTCATCACATCGGCATCCAGAGCGGGCGAATTTTTCTGGTCAATCGGTGGCAGTTGTGCCGTATCGCCCAAGAAAAGTAACTTGCAATTTTTGCCCCCGTAGGCGTAATACAACAGGTCTCGCATCACATTTCCCGAACCAAAAAACGAGAATTTATCGTCCGCATCGGAGAGCATAGACGCCTCATCCACCACAAAAAGCGTATCGGAATGCTTTTGCGGATTGAGTTGAAATTTTTGGCTACCAAACTTATTGGCAACATAAATTTCCTTGTGGATAGTCGTTGCAAGTAGCCCCGAATAGTTGGAAAGCACCTGCGAGGCTCGTCCAGTTGGGGCGAGTAAGACATAATTTTTACGAAAAGCATCCATCGTCTGCACAATGGATGCCATCAAACTTGTTTTTCCCGTTCCAGCAAAGCCTTTTAAGATAAAGAGTTCTCGCTTTTTTTTGCTTGCAATAATGAACTCACTTACTTTTTTTAGGCACTCATCTTGCTGGTCATTGGGCGTAAAAGGGAGATTGTTTAACACTTTTTTGTAAAAAAAATGTGCAATATTTTTGTTAATCTCCATTTTATTTTCTACTTTCGTGTCGGGTAAGTCTTATACGATCTGCTCCCTTTGAACTCCCCCAGGTCTTGACCGAAGCAAGGGTAAAAGGTTGTAGCGATGCGATATAAGGTGCTTACCTTTTTTTTATTCATTCATGGTTACTTTACTGATAACCAATGGCGAAACAACATTTCCCGTTGCATTCAAGAGCGTTGCAGGAATATCAATGATATTGGCAATCACCACCAAAATAGCAACCATCGTTGGGTCTGTACAGCCTAACATACTACAAATAAGCATCTCGCTCGTAATCGCACCCGAAGGCACTGCACCCACTACAATAGAAGCCAAAAAGGCAATTCCTATAATGATAACCGCACCCGAGAACGAATGTATATTCATGCCTAAAAAGACCATCGCAAAAATAACCTTGATAACATCGCACAACAACGAACCATTTTTGTTCAAATTCGTTCCTAATGGTACAATCGAGTCAGCAATAATCGTGTTGGCACCCATCTTTTTCGTTTGCTCGATATTCACAGGGATACAAGCCGAAGAAGAACAAGTCGAAATAGCCATCAACGAAGAAGGTAAAACGTTTTGCCAGAAAAGACGCAAGCCGTTTGAACCTCTGAAAAGATAAACGATTACAGGATAAACAACAAAGTAAACAAGCACCGTAAGTACCAAATAAAGTATAATAACGCGGATGTAACTGCCGATGATTTCGCCACCTAACTGCGAAATGATGTCTGCAAAGTAGCAACCAATACCGATAGGAGCAAAACGAATAATGATGTCAATAAATTTGATGATAGTTTGGTTGGCTTGGTCAATAAAACGTGCCATACTCGTACCTTTTTCTCCCAAAGCAGCAATAGCGTAGCCAAACAAAGCCGCAAAAATAATGAGTGGTAAAAGGCTCGATTTGTTAAACAATTTGATGAAATCGTTCACCGTAAGATTGCTCACCAACAACTCGCCAACAGGAATATCGCGGTTGGTACTCTCCAATTGCCAATTGGTATCAAAGTTTTCCAACGGATTATAAATCAAACAAGCAACATAACTGATTGTTCCGAGCAAAACAGCCATTCCGAGGAACACAATCAGCGTGTTGAGCAACACTTTTCCCACCATTTGTTTTGCACACAAATTATAAATTGCCCAAACAATGGACAAAAACACAAGAGGAACGATAATGGTGAAAAGTAGATTCATAAAAATCTCACCAATCGGCTTCAAATAAGGAACCGCAGGCGTAAACCAAATACCGACGATAGCACCGAGAATAATTCCGGCAAGCATCCATAACGTAGATGCGTAGTTTTTTAATACATTACTCATAATCTTTTGTTTTTAAATTATTTTAAACTATTTTAATATTATTTTACACTATTTTATTTAGAATAATCCGTACGAAAACTCACCTGTTTTACAAAACAGATTATTCTTTTTACATTGGTGTTTATAGCATAGAAATAAGGTGTAATGTAATTAGGAAAAAATCCCATATTTGTAAGCGAAGTTATACAAAATAATGGGATAAAAAAATATATTTTCAAAAATTTCTACGAATGGCAATGGGAGCCACAACCGTGCTCACCACAAGCGTGTTCGCTACCACAACCCTCGTCCGAACAATGCCCCGAGCAACAGCCGCAACCATGATGATGCAAAGCCTCCAATTCCTCTTCAGTGGCATCACGCACGGCAATAATTTTGCCCACAAAATGCAAATCTTCTCCTGCCAACGGATGATTGAGGTCAATGGTTACTTTATCTTCTTTTATATCAACGATTTGAGCATTGATGATTTGTCCGTCTGTAGTGTTCATCGGAACGATATTTCCCACAAAAACGCGTTGCGAATCAAACTCATTATCGCCGTTGTAAAACAGTTTTTTATCCAATTCCAGCACGCCTTG
>JAEELX010000031.1 GCA_016282955.1 Paludibacteraceae bacterium
AGAAACATAAAACAAAAATCACATTTTTTGCCACAGCATACGTTGCACCATTGGGCAACAGCACGAAAAATGCGTCTATATTAAACCAAATCACAGCAAAAATCAACCCACCAATCAAAAATGAATTATTGCTATATTGCGAGATTAAACGTTTGATTCCTTGCAAATCATTCTCTTTGACAAGCGGTGCTAAAATAGTCGAACTACTCGCCAAAAACGCCCGAACAATCATAGAAACCATAAACGATATGTTGAGTGCGATGGTATAAATGCCCGTGTAATCCAATCCAAGTTGTGCTGTAATAAAAAACGTAGCGGCGTATGGTGCAATACAGTCTATAACGGTATAAAAAAGGATGTATAGCGTATAACTGAAGTACTTTTTGAGCAAATCGATATGCGAGCGGAAGAAAGAAAGATTGGGTTTTAATGAAATATGGCTAATGTGGAAGAAATAAACAACGTTGCAAAGCATCGCCAAGCCATACGAGGCACAAATTCCCCACACAAAACCGTCCATATCAATCCAACGAAACGCGTACAGCAGATATACAGCCAACAAACACAAGCGAATAAATACCTCATTGACAAATTGCGAAACGACTACTTTTTGGAACACCAAGACATTGGTCGCAAAAACGTTTTTGTATAAAATGCAAAATGCAATCGGAATCACCATATAGTAGTATGAAACGAAGAGAGCGGATTTTTCGCCAAACCAATTACTTAACGTTGTATGGAACAAAACGTACATAATTCCGACTAAAACGAAGCCAAAAAGCGACAAAAATAGAGTCAAAAAGAAGAATCCGTTATAGTCATTTTTTTCTTTGTCGTAAAAATAAGGGAAAAAACGCACAGTGGAACTCATCGTTCCCATTTGTGCAAAACTCATAAAGAGTGTCGCTACACTCACAAGTATATTCGATAGACCTATCTCTTCGGGCGAAAGGAAACGTGTCAGCACAAAGAAAGTTGTAACAAAACCGATAGCAGTACCAATATAATTGGCTACTGTCCCGTGAAAACTCTGTTTTGCTATAACTCCCATAAGAAAAAAGAAGGGCAAAATGTTTGTTTTGCCCTCCGATTTTTAGATTTATTTTGTTTCAGGAGTAGCGGTTGGTGCTACTGCCTTTTTTACTTCTAACAATTCTACTTCAAAAATCAAAGCCGAATAAGGTTTGATTGCACCACCAGGAGCGTTTGCACCGTAAGCCAATTCTTGTGGGATGTAGAAGATGAATTTTGAACCCGTAGGCATCAATTGCAAACCTTCAACCCAACCTTTAATGAAGCCATTGCAAAGACCTGTCAGAGGTTCGCCACGCTCAACGCTGCTATCAAAAACAGTTCCGTCAATCAATTTACCTGTATAATGTACAACGATTGTGTCGGTTTCAGCAGGTTTTTCGCCCGTACCTAATTTGACAACCTCGTATTGCAAGCCACTTGCGGTAACAGTAATGCCTTCTTTCTTGGCATTTTCAGCAATGAACTCTTCGTTTTCTTTTTTAAGGTCTGCAAAAGCATATTTTGGAAGTACACTGCTGATAAATTCGTTAGCACTTTGCAAATCGAAGATAGTTGTTTCGCCATAGATTCCGTTTATAAAACCTTGTACAATCAAGTCAAATTTGGTTGCCAAGCCTTTGATACCCATCAAACCAACTGCTTCTTGGTCGTGAATGGTGTAACCGATTTGTTCACCGATGGTTACAAGAATAGAAGGCTCTTCGGTTATGTTTTTAGTGCTATTAAGTGCGTCAACAAACTCTTCAAACGCTTTGGTTACATCTTTGATATTAGCCGTATCGGCTTTGAATGCATCTGCCAAGTCGCTACCTTGAAGCACACCCATTGCATAGTTCAACGTATCCGTTCTGTCGTTCCCCAAATCAATCTTTTTTGGCGTTTTTACAGCGTTTGCGATCTCTGGTTCACCTGCTTCTTTTTCTTCTTCGTATTTTGTTACTTGGTCAATGGTCATCCAAATCGTTGCGATTGTTTTTGCCTCTTCGATGTCAATCACCGAAGAATCGCCGAAGAAACCATTTGCCAAACCTTGGAAGAAAATAGGTTCTTTTAATTTCCAAAGTGGATTTTCAGCCAAACCAACTTTTTCAGCATTTTTGATAGATTTAGCAAAATTTTCGCCTGCCAAAGCAACACGTGTTTTTTTGCTTGCATAACCTTTTTTGAGTGCATCTACAAATTCAGGTACTTTTTCGAATTTTTCATCGTCCTGCATTTGATGTTCTTTAAGTTGCATACCGTTCAAAACACCTAAGGCATAGTTGATCGAGTCAACTTCATTCTTTAACTTCACTTTTTTGCTTGGTTTATACGAACTTCCGCAAGAAGCCATCACCATAGCAACTAACAAAATAACATAACTAATTTTTTTCATTTTCTTTTATTTTTTATCAATAATATCTAACAATTCTACAACAAAAATAAGTGTGGCACACGGTGGAATCGTTCCCGCAATGCCTTGTTCGCCATACGCTAAGTGGTAAGGGATATAAAATTTGTACTTCGAACCGATTGACATCAGTTGCAAACCTTCAGTCCAACCCGCTATCACGCAGTCCAAAGCAAAAACGATAGGCTCACCACGCTTATAACTACTATCAAATACCGTACCATCTATGAGCGAACCCTCATAATGCACCTTTACTTCCTCTGTTGGCTTTGGTTTTCTGCCAATGGTGCTTTCCATCACCTCGTATTGCAAGCCTGAAGGTGTGGTAATGACTCCTTCACGAGTGCCATTTTGCTTCAAAAAATCCTCTTGTTGCTGCTTTTGTGCCGACTGATGCTCCGTCAAAAGTGCGTTGAGTGCCTGTTGAAGCTCTTGAATACTATATGCAGGCTTCTGATTTTGAATGCCAGCTTGTAAGCCAGCCAAAAAAGCCTCGTTATCCAACTCTAAAATGTGCGTATCACGTAAGTTCTGACCTACATTATACCCTAATGCGTAATGTCCTTTATGCATTATAAACGATTAAAAAATTTAACAATATATTTACCAATTATATCAAATTCGATATTGACGATGCTATTTTTTTTGAGGTACTTGAAATTCGTGTTTTCGTAGGTGTAGGGGATAATACACACACTCACAAAGCCCGCATTGCCCTTTTCGGATGGTTCGCAGACGGTCAAACTGACACCATTGATGGCAATGCTGCCTTTTTCAACCGCCGTGTAGCCCAGTCGCTTTTTTTTTGGCGTTATCGGGTACTGAAAACGATAGTACCAACTGCCGTTCGTCTTTTTGACTTTGATGCAACGAGCCTTCAAATCAACGTGTCCCTGCACAATATGGCCGTCTAAACGCTCATTTAATCGCATCGAACGCTCCACATTCACATAATCACCCACTGCAAGCAAACCCAAATTAGAGCGTTTCAACGTCTCCTTCATTGCCGTTACGACATATCCCAACCGTCCGTCAGGCAAATGCACCAACTTTACCACTGTCAGACATACGCCATTATGGCAGACGCTTTGGTCAATCTTTAATTCTTCCACAAAATCGCAGGTGAGCGTGAAGTGTATGTTGCTTTGTTCGTGGTCTATCGCAACCACCTGAGCCATTGATTCTACTATTCCCGAAAACATAATGCTTCTATTTTTTGAAATACTTTCCAATAATCGGTAACGAAGATAATGGAAAATCTTTACGTATCATAAAAATAATGTAACATGCTAACAAACACGTTCCTAACAGCAATTTGAACGCCAAACGCAACTGTAAAAGCAAATTTAAGGCATAAAAACAACCCAATAAAAGCAATACAAACAGCGTATAAACGCCAATTGAACGCAAATCATACGGGATATTCAGGTGTTTTTTGCCGATAAAATAACTCAGAAGCATCACAACAAAATAACTAATTCCTGCCGAAAAAGCACTCGCTACATAACTCAATTTTGGCACAAAGATTATTTGCAATAATAGGTTGATTATCAAGGAGATAAACGAAAAATACGCTCCCCAACGCGTCATATCCGTGAGTTTATACCAAAAACTCAAATTGAAGTAAATGCCTTGAAAAACATACGTCCAAAGCACAATGGGAATAATCACCAAACCTGCCCAATAACTGCTCGCAATGATGAATTTGAGTATATCCAAGTAAAAAATCATGCCCAACAAAATCAAATACGAGAAAATGATGTAAAATTTCATCGCATCCGCATACGCCTCCACCGAGTTTTTATCGTTGTGTTTGGCAAAAACAATCGGCTCGTAAGCGTACCGAAAAGCCTGCGTAAACATCATCATCACCATCGCCACCTTAAAGCACGCACCGTAGATTCCCAACTGACTTTGAGCATCGTCGCCCGTGTACAAAAATGGAAAAATGATTCGGTCCAGCGTCTGATTCATAATGCCACAAACGCCCAAAACGAGTAACGGCAACGAGTAACGGAGCATTTGACGAAGCAAAGGGAATGAAAAAACGGCTTCACCTTGCCTTTTTTCGGCAAAAATAACAGGCAACAAACAAAGCGTCTGAATAGTCGTGGCTAATATATTGGACACGAAAACATACCCCACGCCATACGACTCATCATACCAACTCATCCAGTCGTAGTGGGCGATTTTCGGGCAAAGAAGCAAGAAAAAGAGGTTAAAAGCGATGTTTAGAACGACATACAGCAGTTTATAAACGGCAAACCGAATTGGGCGTTTTTTGTACCGCAAATACACGAACGGGATACACGCAAAAGCATCCATCGCCACCACCACAGCCATCAACGCAATAAACTCGGTATGGTTCGGGTAACCCAACCACGATGCGATTGGCTGGCTAAAACAGACGCACAACACCGCAAAAATGAACGAAGTTGTAAAAAGCGAAATCAGGCAAGTGTTGTAAACCAACGACGGAGACATATTTTCTTTGTTGACAAAACGGAAAAAGCCCGTTTCCATTCCGTAGGTCAGAATAATCAGTAATAAAGCCGTCCAAGCGTACAAATTGGTAACGATGCCGTAGTCGGATTGTTGTGCCAAGACATACGTATACAGTGGCACGAGCAACCAATTGAGGAACTTGCCGATGATACTACTCAAACCATAGATGACCGTATCTTTTGCTAATGTTTTGCGTATGCTACTCATAATTTTATTTTACTCGCACCCTTCCACCACGATGACAATTTCGCCTTTGGGTGGGTTGTTGGTGTAATAATTTTCTAATTCTTCCAAGGTGCCCCGCTTCGTTTCTTCATGTATTTTGCTGATTTCGCGGCTTACACTCGCCTTACGTTGGTTGCCCAAGGTGGTTGCTAATGCTTGCAATGTTTTCACCAACCGAAACGGCGATTCGTACAGCACGAACGTTTTTTGCTCTTGTGCCAACGTTTGAAGCATCGTATTACGACCTTTTTTGAGGGGTAAAAAACCATAAAACGCAAACTCATTTATCGGCAACCCACTATTCACCAACGCCGGCACAAACGCCGTACTGCCCGGCAAACAAATCACCTCAATGTACCTCTCTACACACGCCCGAATCAACAAAAAACCAGGGTCACTAATGCTCGGGGTACCTGCATCGCTAATCAGTGCCATATTGACGCCGTTGAGCAGCTGGTCACATAGTTTTTCAACGGTTTGGTGTTCGTTAAATTTATGGTAACTCTGCAAGGACGTGTGAATATCGTAATGTTTGAACAAAATAGACGAGGTTCGCGTATCTTCTGCCAACACCAAATCCACTTCTTTGAGGACACGCAAGGCACGCAAAGTTATATCTTCCAAGTTGCCAACGGGGGTAGGGACTACGTAAAGCATTATTTTGTGGCTTCGTTTATTTTGTTTAGTATGGCGAACATGATGCCTGCCGAAATCAAGCACAGAACCATCAAAATAGTCCAATTCAGCCATAACGGTATTTCTTTCCAAAGCAACGACGGGATACGGCTCAAATAGTTGCCGATGGCTCCAGAAGCGAACCAACAGCCCATCATCACGCCTTTATACTTGGGTGGTGCCACTTTGCTCACAAAACTTTGTCCCATCGGGCTGAGCAATAATTCGGCAAAGGTCAGCACCAAATAAGTCGCAATCAGATATTGTGGAACGACAGGCGTGGCACACGTGCGACCGTCCAATTCGGCAGGTGCTGGCAAACCGACCGAGCAATAGATCAAAATGAGGTATCCGAAGGCAGCAACAAGCATTCCCAAAGCGATTTTCATCGGTGCAGAAGGTTCTTTCCCCTTTTGATGCAACGAATCAAAAATCAGCAAACTGATGGGCGTTAGAGCAATGACAAAAAATGGGTTAAATTGTTGAAATTCTTGCGGTTGGATATGCAACGGCACACTACCCATCTCTTGGTACATAAAATAAATGGCAACGAGCAAAACAACCGCATTGATTGAACACATACGGCGAGTGCGTTCATTTTGCGACTGCCAAGCACCAAAAATCAGGTACACAATCACCGCAATCATCGCCAACACACCGATATTAAAGCCCATACGAACCCAACCAACCACTTCAGTAGCCGTGTAATCGCGTGCAAAATAGGTGAGCGAAGTCCCGTTTTGATGAAAAGCCATCCAGAAGAAAATCACCACCGCAAAAACCGCACACAAAGCCATGATGCGACTGCGTGTTTGTTGGGGAGTCAACTCCACCATCGCCACATTCTTATCTCTACCATTGTAATCGGCGTGCTTAAACCACATTCTGAACACAAAATAAATCGTCAGCGACAGCAACAGCGAACCCACTGCGACCGCAAAACCGATGTTGTAAGCGTGCGAAAGAGCCGAGATGTAAAAGTCGCTGAAAGTTAGTAAATCGCCGTGCCAACCCATCGTATCAGCCATTTGTTGCAGCCATATTTGGTTGTCGATGGAGATTGTATTTTGTTTGAATTGGTTGGCGAGCGAAGCCACGTTGGCACTGTAATAAAGCCCTTTGGAAGCCAAAAACGAGTTGGTTATCTTGGTTACGGCTGCGGGTGCAAACATCGCTCCGATATTGTTCGCCATGTAGTACAACGAAAAACCCGATTCACGGCTATTGGCGTACTGTTCATTTTCGTATAAATTGCCGAATAAAAGCAACAAATTCCCCTTAAAAAAGCCTGTTCCGATGGAAATAATCGTCAGTGCAATCACCACCAACGGCAACGCAAAGCCCGATGAAAGTGGCAGTGAAATGAGCGTATAACCAACAAGGAGCAACCCAATTCCAGCCACAACACACTTGCCTAAACCCACTCGGTCCGCAAACCAACCACCAATAACGGGCATAAAATAAACCCCAGCCAAGAAAACCGAATAGTACAGTCCTGCCGTGTTCTCGTCAAACCCAAACTTGGCTTGCAGATACAATACCAACACGGAGAGCATAATGTAGTAGCCAAAACGCTCTCCAGTGTTTGTTAAAGCCAAAGGATATAAAGCCCGAGGTTGGTTGTTAAACATACGTTAATGCTCTTGGAAACGGCGTTTAATTGCGTTCACAAAGGTTTGGTATGCAATCGAATCTTTATCCCACGCAAATTGGCTATTGATGTACTGCAAAGCCTCATTCAGAGAGGACATCTCATTGAGTCTTTCCAACGTTTTTTGGAATAATTCAGGATTGCCTTTGAATAACTCACGCTGGAACAAGAAACGGTCGCCCACCGAAATCGCTTTGCGAATATCGTCAATGTATGGAGCACTCTGCGAGAAGCTATTTTCGTACGAACCACTCATGGAAGGAACCTCTTTTTTCTCCACTTTTTCCTCGGTAGGAGCAGGTTCAGGTTCTTCTGCCTTCTCTTCAACCTTCTCTTCAACCTTCTCCTCTTGTGGTTCAGCCTCTGTCTCGACCGCTACATTTTCTTCAACAGTCGGGGTAGGTTCCACTACGGGTTCGGGGGTAGGCTCAACTGTAGGCTCTGGGGTAGGTTCGGGTAGGATAGGCTCCACCGTTGGGTCTTCAGTCGGTTGTGGTGTAACAACTTCTGGTGTAAATTCGGGCATAGGAGCTTCAGGAATAATCTCCAACGGCATTATATCTCCTTCGTCCGCTTTGTCGAGTTTGTTTTCGGTTTTTTGGATAACCATCTTCTTGGTGAGCGTCAAAATCTCCTCTTGCATGTAGGAAATATGTCGCAAAATATAATCCGTATTTTTTTGAATTACATCAATTTGCGATTGCATTTTGCCAACCATTTCAACGATTTTGTCGTTTTTGTCGGCATTAGCAGTCATAAAACTTTCCAAATTCTCCCGCGTTTGCTCCAACTGTGCGATTTTTTGTTCTTGCGAATCGCTGTATGCTTGTAATAAATCCAATAAATTTTTATCCATGTTAGCAAGCCACTTTTTCTAACCATTTAACCATACTGAGCATAACTCCCATACTAATCAAGCAAATCACCAAGAACACTAACCAGCAGTATTCAATTGGCCAAGCGTTATACATCACGGGACCGACCCAAATCATCAAGTTGCCAAGTGCCGTAGCACCCAACCATAAACCTTGACACAAACCCACCATGTGGCGTGGAGCAACCTTACTTACAAAACTCAAACCTAACGGCGAGATGAAGAGCTCGGAAACCGTCAAGAAAAAGTACGTTCCCACCAACACCCAAGGCACACATTTCGTTAGACCTTGTGCAGCCAACTGCTCCGAAGTCATCGAACGAAATTCTACGCCCGAAGGGTAGTTGTGAACCATCGACACAATCATCAAAAACAAGTACGCAACGCCTGCAATCGCCATACCAATCGCAATTTTTCGTGGGGTAGAAATCACCTTGCCTTTGCGAGCCAAAACGTTGAAAAATGCCATTATCACAGGGGTCAACACAATCACAAAGAACGGATTAAGTGCCTGCCAAATTTCAGGTGCAATGGAGTCCGTAATCACAAAATCGCGTGCAAACAAACTCAACGACTGCCCATTTTGGTGGAACGAAAGCCAGAAGAACACAGCCACGCCCAACACGGCAAACAAAGCGTACAAACGTTGTTTGATTTCTTGGGCCATTTGTTGTTTTTCTTCTTCGGTGTACTCAACGGCTTGCGTTTGCTGTTTTTTCTCCACTTGTGGGAAGAGATGTTTGGTGTACAAAAAGATGCACAACGAGATAAGCATCGCCAACACAGAGGCAATGAACGAGTAGTGGATTCCTTGATTAAAAACGGTGATATAATCATGGCAGAACGTGATATTATCCACGAACGCATAATTTTCGGTAACAGATTTTTGGAACGTTTCGGCAAACTTGGTCGTAACTTCGTTGTCGCTCAAAAAACGGTGGCAGAGATGTGCCATTTCCGAATTATAAATCAAGCCATTTTTGCCCAACCACCATTGACGGAGCAACGGAGCCACGAAAGGTGCAACCAAACCACCGATGTTGATGAAAACGTAGAAGATTTGGAAACCCGAGTCGCGTTTATCTTTGGCAACCGCAAGGGCTTGTTCGCCTTGTTTAGCGGCTTCGGCTTCGTATTCGTCATACATCTTGCCGACAATCGCCTGCAAATTACCCTTAAACAGACCGTTTCCAAAGGCAATCAACAACAACGCAAAACATGTGAAAATCAAAATTGCCCACCAGCGTTGATCTTGGTTAACCTCACTAAATAGAGGCACAGCTAAACAAATATAGCCGATTGCCATAATAATCAACCCCCATTGAATGGTGCGGTTGTAGTTTTGAGTTCTGTCGGCTATCAAACCGCCCACGAGGCTTAACACATAAATACCACAGTAAAAAACGGAGTAAATAACGCCCGCTGTGCTATCGGGTAAATCAAACTTTGAAATTAAAAACAGCAACAATACAGCGTTCATGATATAATAACCAAAACGCTCGCCCATATTTGCCAAGGCGGCTGGGATTAAACCCTTCGGATGACTTTGAAACATAAAGCAAAAATAATTTTTATTAACTTCGCAAAAATACGAAAAATATAGCGAAAAAAAAAATGTTATGTTTTTTTATCAAAAAAATGTAACTTTGCGACAAATGTGACTTTTCGATAAATTATGAATATGAAGAAAATTTTATTTGCATTTGCTTTGCTCCTAACAAGCCAATGTTTGTTCGCTGAAGGAGCACAAGATTTGACCATAGAACGAGATAATAAGTGCGATGAGCATTATTTTTCAGTAGTTAAAGTGACCATCAAACGCCCCGAACCCATCCCTTTTCCCATCAATGAACGAGGTGGAAAGGTTGAGTTTGCATCGGGAAACTTGCAATATCAAGCGCTAACCAAAACCTTCCGTTTTGCCGAAAGACAATGGGAGTTTGTGGGCGATGGTGTAAATAC
>JAEELX010000032.1 GCA_016282955.1 Paludibacteraceae bacterium
GGGACGGAATCCACCTGCATACGCAACTTGGCAGCGGCTTCGTCAATCAAATCGATGGCTTTGTCGGGCAAAAAACGGTCGGTGATGTATCGCGTGGATAAGGTTACGGCAGCGATGATGGCACTATCTTGAATCCGCACTTTGTGGTGGTTCTCGTACCGCTCCTTCAAGCCACGTAAGATAGAGATGCTTTCGCTCTCGTCTGGCTCGTCCACCATCACAATCTGAAAACGCCGCTCCAAGGCTTTGTCGGTCTCAAAGTACTTCTGGTATTCGTTGAGGGTGGTGGCACCAATAGCCCGCAAGTCGCCACGTGCAAGGGCTGGTTTGAGGATATTAGCGGCATCCATCGCCCCCGAACTCTTACCCGCACCCACGAGGGTATGAATCTCATCAATAAACAGGATAATCGCCCCTGCCGACTCGGTTACCTCGTTGATAACCCCCTTCAAACGCTCTTCAAACTCGCCTTGGTACTTCGCACCGGCTATCAAAGCCCCCATATCCAATGAATAGAGTTGCTTGTTTTTCAGGTTATCGGGTACGTCTCCACGAATGATTCGTTGGGCTAAACCCTCTGCGATAGCGGTTTTACCTACACCAGGTTCGCCAATCAAAATCGGGTTGTTTTTGGTTCGACGCGAGAGGATTTGCAACACTCGCCGAATCTCATCATCTCGTCCGATGACGGGGTCTAATTTGCCATTCTTCGCACGCTCGCAAAGGTTTATGGCGTATTTGGATAAATTTTCTGTGTTCATATCGTATATAATTTAATGTTCAACTTTTGCTATTAAATCATCAAAGTATATACCTTTCGGAAAATTATGCCAAAATGGCAGATTTGAATTATTTTCGCAAAACGATTTGCTGATTATTTTCCCATTTTATAATGGTTGACGGCTGAAATTTCGTGCTGTCATTTTGGCGGTAATTGCAGATGTAATCGACTTGATTTTTGATTTCTGCACTTATTTCAGCAAAGTTTTGCGGTGATGGTTCGCCACTGATGTTCGCAGACGTGCTAACGATTGGCTTTTGGAGCCGATTTAACAGTATTTGGGTAAATGGCTCATTTGTGATTCGCATGGCGATACTTCCATCATTTGCCAGCAGATTTTGGGCGAGGTGCTGGGCTTGTGGATAGATAAACGTGGTGGGTTTAGGGGTAGGATGTTGCAAGGTTTCCAACATCAAAGGTGTGAGAGAAACGTACTGCTGGAGTTGCTCTACGCTCCCAACCAAGCAAATCAGAGCCTTGCTGTCTTCGCGTTTTTTGATTTCGTAAATGCGTTGGACGGCTTGTGCGTTGGTTGCATCACAACCGATACCCCAAATCGTGTCGGTAGGGTAGAGAATGATGCCTCCCTGCTGTAAGATGTGAAGGGCTTGCGTTATATCGTCTTCCCAAGCCATCATCGTTGGAGTAGTTGCTTTGCGTTTTCGATAGCGGCAGGCGAGGGTGGGTTGCCCGAGAGCATGTAGGCAATTTCGGCGATGCGTCCCTGTTGGTCAAGGGGTTGGATATGCGTCTGGGTGCGTTCGTTTTCGTCTGTTTTGTACACTTTGTAGTGCAGTTGTCCGATGGATGCGATTTGTGGCAGATGGGTGATGGCGATAATTTGGCGATTATGTGCCATCTGTTGCATGATAAGTCCCATTTGGTTGGCTATTTCGCCACTCACGCCCGTGTCAATCTCGTCAAAAATGATGGTCGGCAAGCCTTTGGTCGAAGCAATTAACGCCTTGATACACAACATGATACGTGCAATCTCGCCACCCGAAGCGATGGAACGAACGGGTTGAAGGGTTTGGTTGAGGTTGGCAGCAAACATAAACTGCACGTTGTCTTTGCCGTCTGCAGAGTAGTCCGTGTCGGTGATGGAGATGTCCACTTTGGCGTGGATGATGCCCAATTTGACCAAATTATTCACCAAGTGTTCACAAATGGTTTGTTTTACGCGTAAACGACTATCAGTCAATAAGTTAGCCGCTTGTTGTAAAGCCGTTTCGCATTGTGTCAATTCCTGCGTAAGTTGAGCAATATCTTGGTCAAAAGACTCAATATGTTGCAGTTGTTGTTGTAATCTATCCCGCAACTCTATCAGTTCGGAATCACTGTTGAGTTGGTGTTTTTTGAGCAACGAATTGAGCAAGTCGAGCCGCTCCTGCGTTTCGTTTAGTCGCTCTGTGCTATCCTCGATTTGGTCACCAAAATGTTCGGCTGTTTCGCAAATATCTTTCAGTTCGATAATCGTTTCGTTCAAGCGGTTGAGCCAGTTTTCCTCTTGTGGCAAAAAGATTTTCACTTTATCCAACGCATTGTAAGCCGTCTGGATAGCCGAAATAGCCCCTGTTGTGTCCTCCGATTCCAACAGATGCGTGGCTGTGATGATGGCTTGCTTGATTTCTTGTGCGTTTTGCAGCCGCTGTTCTTGGTCTTGAAGTTGTTGCAGTTCGCCCGCTTGTAAGTTGGCTTGTGCGAGTTGTTGGTATTGAAACGACAGGTAATCAAGGTCTTCTTTTGACTTTTTAGCCGTGTTTTGCAAATCCTCCAATTGCTTTTTCTTCGCTAAAAAAGCCTCGTATTTTTGCCTATAATCCTCTTTGATAGATTCGTTTTGGGCGATACTATCCACGACTTGCAACTGAAAAGCGTCGCTTTCTAAGAGCAAATTCTCGTGCTGGGAATGAATGTCAATCAACTTCGCCGACAGTTGCTTCAACTCGGTCAGCATGACGACCGAATCATCCACGAACGACCGCGATTTTCCGTTGGCGTACAACTCTCGCCGCACGATACACTCGTCAAATTCGGCTTCGATGATACATTTATCGCACCCTTCGGAAATCGTTTTGAGGTCGGCACGAGCCCCCATCACCAAATTCAAAGCCCCAATGATGATACTTTTACCCGCACCCGTTTCGCCCGTGAGCACCGTAAAACCGGTTTGAAAATCAATGTCCAAGTGCTTGATTAAGGCGTAATTTTGTATGTGTAAATGTTTTAGCATAGCGATAAAATTATATTCCCCAATTTAGCTTCGATTTTAACGAATCCAAAAAGGAACTATTTCGTAATTGTACTAATTTGATGGTATTTTCGGCTTTTTGAATGTGCAATTTCACCTTCGAAGTAACCACCTGACTTCGTCCATCTACGCTCACACAGTAGTTATTCGTCCTCGAATGAACCGTCAAATCAATCTGCCAATCGGCTGGAATGATGATGGGACGAATGTGCAAACTATGCGATGCAATGGGCGACAAGATGATACTATTGACGTGCGGAACCACAATCGGACCACCCACGCTTAGGTTGTAAGCCGTACTGCCCGTTGGGGTTGCAACAATCAAACCATCGGCATTGTAGGTATGGAAAGGTTGTCCATTGAGCGACACATCAATCTTAATCATACTGTTGATACCCGCTTTGATAGCCGCTATTTCGTTGAGTGCGTTGGGTGACGTCTCCAAGGTGAAATCGTTGCACGAGACATGCAGTTGCATCCGTTGTTGGATGGTGTATTTTCCCGACAGTAAAACGTCTAAAATAGGCATTAAATCGCTGTTAGGTGCGTCTGCCAAAAAGCCTAAATGACCGTAATTGATGCCCAAAATGGGGATATTCAAGTCGCCCACTTGCGAAGCCGTAGTTAAAAAAGTGCCATCACCTCCAATAGATAAAGCCATATCTATATCACCGATTTGCCACTGTTTGGGGTCAAAAACGGGATAATCAAGCAGGTTAAAAGCCGTACATAATTCCTGCGAAACAACCACTTTCACCTGCCGTTCTGTGAGCAGTTGAGCTAACTTTTCAACCGTTTTGCTTGTGTTACTTTTTAATGAATTTCCAAAAATCGCTACGACCATAATAGTTTAAAATCTAACGCACATCATGCGAAGGTACAAAAAATAAATAAATACGG
Organism: Paludibacteraceae bacterium; assembly: GCA_016282955.1. Lineage (GTDB taxonomy): Bacteria > Bacteroidota > Bacteroidia > Bacteroidales > Paludibacteraceae > Colicola. The sequence goes on from JAEELX010000032.1 coordinate 3,933, forward strand.
TGTTATTTTTTTAGGTAGTATTGCAAGGAGATTTTTGCCCAGCAGCCTGGCTGCAAAAGCCCACCATAATCATAATAATGACGATTCGTCAGATTGGTGGCATCGGCAGAGACGCGGAAATGCTCGGTTTTCCAAAATAGACTCGCATCTAACAAGCA
>JAEELX010000004.1 GCA_016282955.1 Paludibacteraceae bacterium
GAACAGTGCCTTCCGCACGCGGGTAACTCGGTTCGGGTGGGCATCACGGGTGTACCAGGAGCGGGAAAGTCCACGTTTATAGAGGCATTAGGTACGTATTTGTGCCACATCAACCATCATTTGGCAGTGTTGGCAATTGACCCTTCGAGTGAGCGTTCCAAAGGTTCTATCTTGGGCGACAAGACCCGCATGAATGAGTTGTCTGCAACGGCTAATGCGTTCATTCGTCCCAGTCCTTCGGCAGGTAGTTTAGGCGGTGTGGCTCGTAAGACACGCGAGACGATTGTGCTGTGTGAAGCCGCGGGGTTTGATACGATTTTGGTGGAAACAGTGGGCGTTGGTCAATCTGAAACTGCAGCCCATTCGATGGTGGATTTCTTTTTGCTGCTACAAGTAACGGGCACGGGAGACGATTTACAAGGCATCAAACGCGGAATTATGGAGATGGCAGACGGCATCGCTATCAATAAATGTGACGGAAATAATGTGGAGCGTGCTAAGGTGGCTCGCGTTAATTTCCAAAATGCGTTGGCACTTTTTCCTCCAACTGAATCGGGCTGGAAACCAGACGTTATGACCTGCTCATCTATCGAAAAAACGGGTGTGGCAGACGTTTGGGACATGGTGATGGACTACGTCAAATTTACGAAAGATAATGGTTATTTTGACCGCAAACGCATCGTTCAAGCAAAATACTGGATGCACGAAACGATTCATTCGGCTTTGGTAGACGGTTTTTACCACAATGAACAAATTGAAAACGAGTTGCCCATCATGGAGCAAAAGGTTCTCAATAGCGAGATAAGTAGTTTTATTGCCGCACATAAGTTGCTGGAATTGTACGAAAAGTTAAGAAAATAATTATGCCCGTTAAAACGAAAAAAACTGAATTACCCAAGCCCACAGCAGACGCATCAGGCAAAATGCCTCCCAAAAACGAGGAGATGGAAGCGGCCATCTTGGGGGCATTGATGATAAGCAAGGATATTTACGGTGTTGTGGCGGATTTGTTGCGTCCACAGTCCTTTTACAACGATAAACATCGCTACATCTACGAAGCCATTCAAACGTTATCGTTACAGGGGCAACCCACCGATTATTTGAGTGTCAGTGAGCAACTGCGTGTGATGGATAAACTCAAAGAGGCAGGCGACCTTCCCTATTTGATGGAACTGACGACTGCTATTGCTTCCACTGCCAACACTCTTTCCTATGCTGAAAACATCGCTCTGAAAGCCACTGCACGCGACCTGATTAGTTTTGCAGGCGAGATTTCCACACAAGCCTTTGACGAGACACAACCCATCAAAGAAACGATTGAAAATGCCGAAAAAGGTATCTTTGAAATAACCCAACGAACCTACAAAAATGATGTGGTTGCGGTGGGTTCACTCATCGAAAATACACTTGAAAAATTGCAAATTTTGAGCGAGCAGGGCGACAGCATTTCGGGTATCCCAACGGGTTGGACGGAGTTGGACAAAATCACTTCGGGTTGGCAGAAATCGGATTTGATTATCGTGGCAGGTCGTCCATCTATGGGTAAGACGGCGTTCGTGCTTTCGATGGCAAAAAACATCGCGGTTGATTATCGCAAACCTGTCGCCATGTTTGACTTGGAAATGTCCAACCACCAACTGATCAACCGTCTCATTATGAATATATGCGAATTAGAGGGCGAAAAATTGCGTAGTGGTGGACTCTTGACGGCTTCCGATTGGAAAAAATTGGAGACCCGACTCAATAGCCTAAAAGATGCTCCTTTTTACCTTGATGACACGTCTGGATTGTCGATTTTTGAGTTATGTTCCAAAGCACGGCGATTGAAACGAGAACACGATATTCAGTTGCTTATTGTGGACTATTTGCAACTACTCAACGCAGGTAGCAATTTTAATAACCGCAACCGTGAGCAAGAGATTGCAACCATCTCGCGTATGCTCAAAAACTTGGCTCGGGAGTTGAATATACCCGTGATTGCATTGAGCCAGTTAAACCGTGATACCGAAAAACGCGAAGGAACGACGGGCAAGATTCCGCAGTTGAGCGACCTTCGTGAATCGGGTGCCATTGAACAAGATGCGGATATAGTGTGCTTTATTCATCGTCCCGAAAAATATAGGATTTACGAAGATGAAAAAGGCAATAATGTGAGGGGTTTAGCACAAATCGTAATCGCCAAGCATCGTAATGGTAAAACGGGCGATGTGTGGTTGCGTTTCCAACAACGATATGCTAAATTCCAAAATTTAACGGACGACTATAACGAGGAAGATTTTATAGAAACAGGTGAGTCTTTGGAAATGGGTGAATCTTTGGAGACGGGTGTTTCGTTTAATGCAAGCGATTTCGCCCCAAAACCCACTTCTTCCAACGACCAAGATGATGATAAAAAAGATCCATTTTAATTACATAAAAATGAAAAGAATAGAGATTAAAGACGCTTTACAGATGACCAACTACGGGCAAACGATTCAAGTTTGCGGTTGGGTGAGAAGCAAAAGAGGAAATAAACAAGTCAATTTTATTGCACTTAATGACGGTTCTACCATCAAAAATATCCAGATAGTAGCCGATATGTCCCTTATTTCCGAAGAAGAGTTGAAAAACGTAACGACGGGGGCTTGCATTTGTGCGAGCGGGAAATTGGTAGAGAGTCAAGGAAGCGGACAAAATGTTGAAATTCAATTGGAAAAGATAGAGGTGTTTGGCACAGCTGACCCCGAAAAATATCCTTTGCAGAAGAAGGGTTTGAGTATGGAATACTTGCGTACGATTGCACATCTGCGTCCGCGTACCAACACGTTTGGAGCCGTATTCCGTATCCGTCATAACATGGC
>JAEELX010000033.1 GCA_016282955.1 Paludibacteraceae bacterium
AATTGGAAAAGATAGAAGTGTTTGGCACTGCCGACCCCGAAAAATATCCTTTGCAAAAGAAGGGTTTGAGTATGGAGTACTTGCGTACGATTGCCCATCTTCGTCCACGCACAAACACGTTTGGAGCCGTTTTTCGCATTCGGCACAACATGGCGATTGCGATTCACACCTACTTCCATTCGCACGGCTATTTTTATTTCCATACGCCCATCATCACGGCTTCGGATTGCGAGGGTGCGGGGCAAATGTTCCAAGTTACGACCAAAAATCTCTACAATTTGAAGAAAGAAAAAGACGGAAAAATTGATTATAGCGACGACTTTTTTGGCAAATCCACTTCGCTGACGGTGAGCGGACAGTTGGAAGGCGAGTTAGCGGCTTTATCGCTCGGAAAAATTTACACGTTTGGACCCACTTTCCGTGCCGAAAATAGCAACACACCACGCCATTTGGCTGAGTTTTGGATGATAGAACCCGAAGTGGCGTTTATTGACAAAAACGACTTGATGGACATCGAAGAGGACTTTATTAAGTTTTGTGTTCAATGGGCTTTAGATCATTGCCAAGACGACTTGGAATTCCTCAATCAATATGTAGATAAAGGGCTCATTGAGCGGTTGCAAAGCGTTTTGAAAACCGATTTTGTGCGTCTGACCTATACCGAAGGCATCGAGATTTTGCAACAAGCCATAAAAGATGGGCAAAAATTCGAGTTCCCGTGCCAATGGGGCGATGATTTGGCAAGCGAACACGAGCGTTTCTTGGTGGAACATCACTTCAAAAAGCCCGTTATTATGACCGATTATCCGAAGGAAATCAAGGCTTTTTATATGAAAATCAACGAGGACGACAAGACCGTACAAGGCACGGACGTTTTGTTCCCACAAATTGGCGAGATTATCGGTGGTGGCGTTCGTGAGGCGAATTTAGAAAAATTGCAAAACGAAATTGTTCGCAGGGAGATTCCCGACAAAGATATTTGGTGGTACTTGGACACACGGCGTTTTGGTTCTGCACCGCACGCAGGGTTCGGCTTGGGCTTCGAACGCTTGATGCTTTTTGTTACGGGCATGCAAAACATTCGCGACGTGATTCCGTTCCCCCGCACCCCAAAAACGGCTGAATTTTAGCGATTCGCCTACTTCTTTCACCGAAAAGCTTTTCTGTTTATAGTTATGCAGAAAGGCTTTTTTGTATGGCTTTGATGGTAAAAAACGACCAAATTTTAAGTTTTTTTGCACAAATTCTATTTATTTTGTTTTTCATTTGCGGAAAATAAGATACGCACTTTTATAAAACGAAATGCTATGAAAAAATGGGATTTAATGATTTTGGCAGCCTTGAGCGTATGGTTGGTTGCTTGTTCAGACAAAAATGCAGCGACAGATACTTCGAATAATTTCGATAATACGCCCGATACGGGAATTGAAGACGACAATGTGAACGATATAGCTTGGGCAGACACGATTTATATTGCTTGGAATGGCAACTCGGCAAGCGTAAAAGGTACCGCAGATAACGTAACCGTGAGCAACAGCAATGGTTATTTCGTCGTCAACTCTTCGACTAACGAAGGCGTTGTGTATGCACTTAGTGGCAGTGGCTCGGGACAACTCACTATTTATGGGAGTTTTAAGCATAACTTGACACTCAATGACCTCACGCTGACTTGCTCCGATGGTCCTGCAATCAATAACCAGTGCCACAAAAAATGCTACATCGTAGTCAACGGCACGAACAGTTTGCAAGACGGCAGTACCTATGCCAATGCAAGCGAAGACCGCAAAGCAACACTATTCAGCGAGGGGCAAATCATCTTCTCGGGTAGCGGGAGTTTGACGGTTAAAGGCAACTACAAACACGCCATTGCGAGTGATGACTATATTCACATAACCAATGATGCAGGTGCCTTCAACCTTACAGCGGCTTCGGACGGCTTACATGCCAACGATGCCATTCATATCAAAAGCGGTACACTGGCTATCAAAGCGGGTAGCGATGGGATTCAGTGCGACTCCCTTATTAATATCTCGGGCGGAACGATGACGATTAGTGCGGGTGCAGACGGCATCCAGTCCGATACGGCAACAATTACGATTAGTGGTGGGTCTATCACGGTAACCGATGCGGTGGACAAAGGTATCACGGCGTACGGAAATATCCACATCAGTGGGGGTACTATCCGCATCTCCAGCGAGTATAAATGTATCAAGACCAAAGCTAACCTCACCATCACGGACGGGGACATTCAAGTTATTTGCAACGGGACGGCTTCCTCAGGCGGCGGTGGACGTCCAGGAGGTTGGGGAGGTTGGGGCGGTGGCTCTTCGTCTTCTGAAAACAGCAGTCCCGAAGGTATCGAAGCCAAAGGCACCATCAACATCAGTGGTGGAAAGATCTATGCACAGTCTGCCGACGATGCCATCAACGCAGGTGGCGACATGACTATCAGTGGTGGGTATGTTATGGCATATTCTACGGGCAACGATGGCTTAGATGCGAATGGTGATTTATATATCAAAGGGGGAGTGGTTTGGGCAATTTGCTCAGGTTCCAACAATGCCGAAGTGGCTATGGATGCTAATACCGAAGGAAGGAAACAACTGTATATTCAAGGAGGTAGCATTGTTACGTGTGGTGGGTTGGAAAATGGCTTCAACAGTACGCTGACTTGCAAGCAAGCGTCTTCTTGGAACAAATCCACTTGGTACGCATTATACGACGGCGACGAGTTGGTTATGGCATACAAAACACCTGCAAGTGGTGGCACGCCGATGGTCGTTGCTACCAAAGGAACGGCTTCGTTGAAGTCGGGCGTAACCGTGTCGGGTGGCACGTCAATTCTCAACGGCTATGGCAACATCGGAGGCACCATCTCGGGAGGTAGTTCGGTAACCCTCAACACGTATTCTGGGAATAGTGGTGGAGGTGGTGGCAGACCTTAATCAATCAACCTTAAAACGATAGCATTATGAAAAAGCATTTGTTATTTATATTATTCGGTTTGTTGCCCCTTGCAATAACCGCTCAAACAGTCAGTCCAGAGACTTTAGCCAAGCGTGCAAAACGCAAAAACCTCACCGTAAAAGAGTGGAATACGGACGAAAAAAGTAAATATCGCTGGTTAGATCGCGTTACGGTGTATGATTCCGAAGGACGAAAAATAGAACAAATCGAGTACGCCACATACGGTATGAAATGGCGTGAGACATACGAATATGATGCCAACGGATTTCTGGTAAAACAAGTAGAATACAATGATAGGAATAAACCGTCACGTATCATTAAGTTTGAATTTAACGCAGACGGCACCAAAGCAAAGCAGTATAACTATCTGCCCAACGGCAAACTATACTCTATCAAAGTATTTGAGTATGACTTCAAAGACTGACATACTCGCGTGCCTACAAGAATTTGCCCCCATCTCGTTGGAAGAAATGGAAGGCGTAAAACTGATGAACCGCATTGATACTAAGTTTGTGGTGCAGTCGTGGCTATTGCTTGACATTTTACAAAACGCCAAAACGACTTATTACGCCCAAGAAATAAACAAAAAACGCATTATTACATACGACACGATGTATTATGATACGGACGACTTGGAGATGTACCTCCGGCATCACGACCGACAATTAGTGCGGCAAAAAATCCGTATCCGTCAATATGTCGAAAGCCATTTGAACTTCTTGGAAATCAAGCGTAAAAACAACAAAGGTCGTACTAAAAAGAAGCGTATTACCCTACCCAACCCCGAGATGACTCGCCCTACGCCCGATGTGGTGGAGTTTATTGCTGCCAAAAGTCGGTACACGTGGGAGCAGATTTCGCCCAAACTACGGACGGTTTTTCATCGTATCACGTTGGTTAATAAAGCCAAAACCGAGCGACTGACCATTGATTTTGACCTCGTTTGGGAAAATCAAGTAAGCGGTATGACAAAAACCTATCCCGATTTAGTCATCATTGAACTCAAACGCAACGGGCACGTCCCCTCGCCTATGTTGGGCATTATGCAGTTATTACGCGTTAAACCGTTGAAAATCAGCAAGTACTGTATCGGCACGGCATTGACGACCCCGCACCTCAAACGCAACCGTTTCAAAAAGAAAATACGATTGATTGAAAAATTATTGAATATCAACCCTCAAAACTATAACTCATTATGATTCTTCAAGTTAATTTAGCCAATCCTACCCTTGAAAAAATTGGGTATGATGCAGATATTGCCGCACAGTACGGCAGAGAAGATAGCATTTCCTATTTGATGCACTCCTTAGCTGACTGGTTGGGTGTTTCCGATGGACTCGTAACGCTCCCGCTGATGTTTGCTTTTAACTTCCTTATGGCGTGGATTATCACCTATTTTATCTACTATAAAGTGAGCCAACGTCGCGGTGATTACTTGGTAACCTTCATGCTTTTTTCCAATGCGATGTTCCTGCTCCTGTGGCTGATGCAAATGTTGGACATTCAAACGGGATTTGTGCTGGGTTTGTTCGCCATCTTCGGGATGATACGGTATCGGACGGATACGGTGCCTATTCGCGAAATGACCTATCTGTTTATTATCATTACGCAATCGATTATCAACTCCTTAGCCCTCAAAGCAGAGGATTTAGTGTGGTATCAGTTAATTTTTGCCAACATCGCACTGATCGCTTTGCCGTGGATTTTTGAACGCTGGTCACGCCATGCACACAAAACGAGCAAGATTATTCATTATGAAAAAATCGAAAATATCTTGCCCGAAAACCGTGCTGCACTGTTGGAAGATATTGAAAAACGGACGGGTATCAAGCTTTTGGACGTGGAAATTGGGCATATCGATTTTCTGCAAGATGCGGCGTACATCAAGGTTTACTACTTGCTCAAAGACAACGAACAAAACACGATAGGCAATATAATCAAATTCAGATAATTATGAAACGTTTTCTACTCTTGGCGACTTTATTTTGTTGTGGCGTAACAACTTATGCGGCAAAATTAAAATACGATTCTACGGCCGTTTCTCAAACCTTTGAGACACGAATCAGTGCGGATTTTACAAAGCATTTTCGGCAAAAAATAACCTTGGGATTTTCCGAAGAAATTCGGTTTCAATTCTTCAATCAAGTTGCCAAAAGTGCTACGGGTTCGTCCGCTACTGCGTACACTCTCAACGAAACACCCGACTATTTTCGCCGTTCGTATACGACCCTCTCGTTGGGTTATAAACCGATCGAATATCTGGGCATCAATGCCGCTTATACCTTGCGTTTACTCGGCAACAAGGATTGGAGCGACCCGAAGGAATTTATTCGCCATCGTGCAACGCTTGCCTTGACGGGACAAATCCAAGCCAACCAATGGAAAATCTCTTTGCGAGATCGT
>JAEELX010000034.1 GCA_016282955.1 Paludibacteraceae bacterium
CACGATTACGATTTATGTAACGCCCGAGTTCATTCAAATGGCTATGCCACTGAGCAACTACGGCACACGCGGACACATGATGCTGTTTAACGACCCCGTGATGCACCTCAACGCCCGACAACAAGAACGGTGTCGGGAAAATATGGAGTATGTGCGGATGCGTTGTGTGGAGAAAAGCCACCGTTTTTATTTAGACCTCACGCTCAATGCGGTGCAGGGTATGATTATTGACTTTTTCGATTTTCATGCGGAGATATACGATTTGGAGAATGACCTGCCACATCAGGGGGCACAACTGATGAATCGTTTTATTGAACTGTTAGAGCAGGGCGAGTACCGTACCCACCGCGACATTGCGTATTATGCCGACAAACTATGCGTTACGACCAAGTATCTGTCGGAGACCTGCAAGAGTATCAGTGGTTGTGGTGCGGCTTATTGGATAAATCGTTATACGGCTGTGGAAATAGCCCGCTTGCTTCGCGACCGCAGTTTGACGCTATCCGACATCGCTTTCCGTTTCGATTTTTCTTCTACGGCGTACCTGAGCCGCTATATTCGCCAGCATCTTGGCGTTTCAGCCTCTGAAATTAGGGGTGGAGAGAAGTAGACGAAAGGTAACATAGTTTTGTACGTGGTAGCATAGTCAAGAGAGAGGTGTCTTTATAAGTTAGTTGACGGCTTTATGCTGTCCTATTGATTTCTTATAACCTAACTCTAATAATAGTTCATCGGCAAGGTATTCGTCACTAAAACAATGCATATCGGCGACTCCGTTACTGATGAGGTCATACGTCGTTGAATCGTAGAACTTGCCCAATGCCTCTTCGTACGAAAGTCCTGCCTGCTCCGCAAAGAGTTTCACAATACGAGCATATTTCATTTGTAATATAGTTGGGTTAGCGTGCATACTTAAAGCCTTTGAGATGATTTAAAATGAAGATATTTATCCAACACGACTTGTGAGGTGATGCATATCTGATGATTGGGCTTTTTCTCGCGAAGTTCGCCTAATGCTTGCTCACGTGTGTAAATACCCGAAAAATAGAGGTCTATCGTATCAAACACTTGATCATCTGCGATACCGCCTTCGATAATATCAAACTGCTCATGGGGTAAGCCCTTGCGACAAGCCGTTATAAAATCCAACCACTCACCATCGTAGGCAGAAAAGATTTTATGCGTACAAGGACATTCCTCTTCAAATTGATAGATGTTCATGATGGCTTTCATTCCACGTCTGATAAAACGCTCTCCGTAACGTTCTGCCTGTGCACGCAACGGTGTGAGGTAAAAACCGACTCCAAAATCAAGACGAGGACGTGAATGTTGCAAATCTGGATGCTGAATTTCTGTATCTGAAGTATGGTAAAGAATCATATTTGAACTCCTTTCTGCCGCATGAGGGACACCAAATCATCTACGATATATTCCTTTGAAAATGAGTGCAAAACATCGTAACATGGCACAATATAGTCATCTATCACACCTGCGTCCTGCATTGCATGATATACTTCCTTTGCACTTTTGTTCAGATACGAAGCCACATTGTTGACGCAAAAAATCGTAAATTTGAGTATATTGAAGTCCATAAAACTAACTTTTTGCAACGTTCGGCGACGAAGTTACTACAAAAATTCAATATACGCAAGGATTAAAATGACTTTTTCTGTAATTTGTGCAACTTTTGCCGTAATTTGTGTAACAATTGGTTGCATGAAATGCCCTACTTTTGCAGTCGAAAAATAAATACTACCATGAAAAAGATTTTATTAACCTTGTTTGCAACGGCACTTGTAGGAGTGGGTTGCATGGCACAAACGAGCAAAACAAGTATGAATAACAAAAAGATTTTAGTAGTTTTTTTCTCCCATGCAGGCGAAAACTACGCAGTAGGTAACATCAAAGTGGGCAATACGAAGGTCGTTGCCGATTATATCAGTGAAATCACGGGTGCAGACCAGTTCGAAATCGTTACGCATAAGTACGATGGGATGGCTTATACACCGCTGACGCAACTCGCCCAAGAGGAACAAAACAAGGACGAAAGACCTGCTTTTGAAGCCCTGATTACCAACGCCAAAGGCACCAAGTTGGACAAGACCTCGCTTGCAGACTATGATGTCGTTTTCATCGGCGGACCTGTCTGGTGGGGCACTTATCCGCAGGTGATGTTCACTTTCTTTGACCAATACGACCTCAACGGCAAAACCATTTATCCTTTCACCACCCACGAAGGAAGCGGCTTGGGACGTTGTGTGAAGGACGTGAAACAGGCTTATCCAAAAGCCGATGTGCAAAACGGATTTTCTATCTATGGACACGACGTCAAAGAAGGAAAAAGCAAAGTGGAGAAATGGCTAAAATCAATTAACCTTTAAAATACAAGCATTATGAAATTCAATTTTAATAACAACAGAGAAGTCGTTGCGTTGCTCGGTGCAGGCAGTATGGGTTTGAGTATCGTGGAACGCGTGGCACAAAATCGTATTGTGTTGTTGGGTGATGTGAACGAAAAGAACCTTGCGGCTTCGGCTGATAAGTTGCGTTATACGGGTTACGAAGTGGAAACGATGCAGGTTGATGCAAGCGACAAACAGAGCATTTATGCTTTTGCCAAGCGTGCCAGCGAGTTAGGAGCCGTTAAATACTACATCCACACGGCTGGTGCTTCGCCCAACCAAACGAATCCACAGCATATCATCAAATTAGACCTTGTGGGTTCAGCCTTTGCCTTAGACGCTTTTGGCGAGGTGATGGCACGAGATGGAGCGGGTTTGCTGATAAGCAGTCAAACGGGTTATATGCTTCCCGAACCGCTTTCAAACGAGGTGGAGTATGCGTTGACGATGACACCTGCCGATGAGTTGGAGAAGTTGCCTTGTTTGTCGTCGGAGGCGATAACCAATTCAGGACTGGCTTACATTATGGCGAAGCGTGCGAATCAGTTGCGGGTACGTAAAGCGGCTATGGATTGGGGCAAACGCGGTGCACGAATCAACACTATCAGTCCGGGCATCATCGTAACACCTTTGGCATACGACGAGTTTAAAGCCGCTGGTGAAGCCTACCAACAGATGATTGAAAGTTCGGCGATGAGTCGTGTGGGCAACCCTGCCGAAATCGCAAATGCGGCTCAGTTTTTGCTCTCCGACCAAGCGTCATTCATTACGGGTACGGATTTATTGATAGACGGAGGCACGATTGCAGCCATTAAAACGGGTGCATATAAATTACAAATACGATAAACTATGGAAGGATTTAGAGTTGACCCGCGTGTAACCTCGCCCGAGGCACAAGCGATGTATGTTGAGCAAGGTCGCAAATTGTTTGCGTTCAACCAAACGATTCCGTTTACGCCCGAGAACCATGAAGCAACCCAAGCCCTTTTTGGCGATAACCTCGGCGAAGGAGCGATTGTGCAACCGCCGTTGAAGGGAGTGTGTTTTGATATGGTGCATATCGGCAAAGGCGTGATGATTATGCCCGACTGTTTGATGATGTCGCGAGGTGGCATAACCATTGACGATAACGCTATGATAGCGGCTAATGTGCAACTGATTAGTAATAATCACGATTTGCACGACCGTCAGATTTTGATTTGCAAGCCTGTGCATATCGGTCGCAATGCGTGGGTGGGTGCAGGTGCAACGATTCTGCCAGGTGTTACGGTGGGCGAAAATGCTGTGGTGGCTGCTGCAGCCGTGGTTACAAAAGACGTTCCTGCCAATACCATCGTGGCTGGCAATCCCGCAAAAGTGATCAAAAAGATTGAATAAAGTGTGTATATTTCTTTTTGAAAGACAGGTTGTTTTTTTGAGCAGCCTGTTTTTTGTTTTTCTTTGTGAAACGTAATTTTTGTAAATAAACAAAAAAAAGTATCTTTGTAAAATGGTGGAAAGCGAGATGATTTTTAGAATAAAAAGTATTGATTTCATCGCGTGAATTATACGGTTAAACGCATATTGTACGTCGTGGGACTCATCATCATCTGTACCTTGATGGTGTGTGGGTTGTTCTTGGCATTGCTGCATAGTAGCAAGATTCAAACGGCTGTGGTAGGCATTTTTACCAAAGAAATTAGCAAAGAACTCAACACCCATTTTGAAATTGGACACGTGGAATATAAGTTTTTTAATCGGTTGATTATCAACGATATATATATCCAAGACCAACAAAACGACACGCTTTTGTATGTGAAAAATATAGAAGCCAATTTTGATTTGACGAATATCCGTCATGGGTTTATCAGTTTTTCAAACGTTTCGTTGGATACTGCCTTTGTGAACGCCTATCACCTCAATGACTCGATTTATAATTTTACGTTTATACAGGACGCTTTCACCACCGTTGAGAAAAAGGATACGGTCGATTTTCCGACTTTCATCTTTGACAACATAAGTGTTAAAGCCATTCGTGCCCGATATGATGATTACCAAATGGGGACTTTAGATGCCTCGTTTGCTATTCCGCATCTCAGTCCCGATAGTTTCCTATTCCAGATTCGTTCTTTTCGAACGCAAGTTGTTAATCCACAACGAGAAAAATTTCGCGTCAACGACATCAACTTAGATTTACAAATGAATGGGAAAAAAGCGGTTATACAGAACTTTACCATCAACCTACCCCACTCCAACATCGATATTGCTAACTTACAGACCAATCTACCCAAAGATGACTGGAAAAAAATCCGTGCGGCGTTGCGAATACGAGAGATGTCTGTTTGTCCGCACGACTTCGCATTCTTTGTTCCCAAACTGAAAAATAAAAAGACGCAAGTGGTTCTCAAAGGGAAATTTAGAGCGTGTTTAGACTCGATTGTAGCGACTGAATTGACGCTTTTGCACGACAAAAAACAACTTTTACTCTCCGATATTGCAGTGTATCATCCAACCGACAAAGAACGATTATTTGTGCAGTTGGACTGCCAAGACGCTTTTGTGAATGCTACCATTTTGCAAGATATTATATCCGATTTTACCAATAAACCCTTCCAGATAGATAAACGACTGCAACTTTTGGGCAACATCCACTACAAAGGGAAGATTCACGGCAATTTATCTTCGGTTAGGATTCACGGTTTCATACAAAGTGCTTTGGGAACAATCACTGCCAACGGTACTTTGAAGCCCAATTTGGCGAAAAACAGTGTGCATTACAAAGGGCGTTTGAACTCGAAACGACTACGTTTAGCCAAAATTACGGGCGTACAAGACCTCAAATATGCCTCGTTCTCGCTGATTATAGACGGTACGGTCGGGAAAAATAAACCCGTCAAAGGCATCGTGGATTTGTTGGTGCGGGAAGTGCAACTGAAGGATTACGTCTGCAGAAACATCCGATTTATTGGAAAGGTGGACAAAAACGAATATAACGGTGAACTCAAAATAGATGACGAAAATCTGGTTTTAACGCTCAATGGCAATGTGAAATTGGACAAAGGATTCCAGATTTCGGGCGACCTCAGTGTGCAGAAATGCAATTTTTATAATTTAACTTTGGTGAAGAAACCCCAAGATTTGCACACCATTTTGACGACCAAAATTGATTTGAAAGGTAAGAATTTAGATGACTTGATGGGTAAAATTACGATTCAAGATATGGTTTTGGGCAATGCACACGAAGAGTTGATGATGCCGTTGTTGGATATAACGATCAATCACACCGAACAAGAACACGTTTTTAGCCTCAATTCGGACTATATACGCGGCATAATAAAGGGTGATTTTAGTTATGCCACTTTGCCTATCACGTTCCAAAAAATGGTATTGAAGTACTTACCCAGCCTCTTTAGTGATAGTCAACGCAAAAAAATAGCCCAAAAAAAATCCAAAAATCAAGTCGAGATTGATTTCTATGGAGATAATATCGGCAAAATTTTACGCATTTTGTCGTTGGATATACAGATGTCAGGGGTGCAAAAATTAAACGGTATTATAAACGAAAATAGTGGCACGTATGTGTGGAATTTCTACGCCACGGATTTCATTACGCGACAAATGATGGCACAAGATATCTATCTAATTAGTAATGCCGACGAACAATTTGAGTTATCCGTGTCCGCCAATATACAAAAACGCCAACAATCCGAAGCCGATACTATCTTTGGCTATGACTTACGATTGAATCTGATGGCTGATATAGCCGATGATTCGGTCCAATTACGTGTAGGCTTTATTGATAACGCAGACGAGATTCATAACGCAGGAGTCGTGGAATTGGCGACTTTAGTGAGCCGTGTGAAGGATAAGCCATTCTTGGATATGCAGTTTTTGCCCAGTAATTTTATCTTTTCAGATTCTATCTATGACTTGCAAAACTCGCATATAACGTTATCTTTTGCGGATAAGATCTTTAATATAGATAATTTTTATATGGTCAATAAAAGCCATTATATCTCAGCCAATGGTATCATTTCCCCACGACCACAAGACCGATTGGATATAGAAATTAATAGGATAAATATCGCACCCCTTTTGCCTTTGATTGGTGTTACTGAGGATAAAATAAGCTTAGCAGGGTCGCTCAGTGGAACCATCCACTTGCAAAATCTGTTTGAGATACCCGCTATAACGGCCGACGTACTCCTGGAACAGACTTACATGAATGGTGCTTTGTTTGGAGATGCGTATGCACAAGCCAACTTTGATACTAAAACTAAAACGATAGGCTTGCAAGGTGATATCATCAAGAATCGCTGGAATGTAGCAAACATAAATGGAGAATTCGATTTAGTAGAAAAGAAATGGGGAATAGATATTTTAGCCGATTCGCTTACGTTGGGCTTTATCAATCATTGGACAAAAGGTATTATCGAAAATATAAACGGAACAGCCAGCGGAAAAATACGACTATCAGGCGAAAATAAGCAGATATTCGTTGAAGCGGCTATCATTGGAAATAGAGTTTCGATGCGTATTCCTTTTACAGGAGTGGATTATTATATCGTGGATTCGATGTTTATGACCCCAACGACTATTGAGTTCCCCAACCTACGCCTATTTGACGAAGAAAACAATTTCGCCGTCATGAATGGTATATTGATGCACGAAGGATGGAAGGATTGGGTCATAGCTTTTGATGCAGATTTTACTAATTTATTGGCGATAAACATGCCCAAAGGTGAGCAGAACTTCATGGAAGGTCGTGTGTATGCAACGGGCGATTTTCACATTGCGGGAACGGAACAAGGTATCAATATAGATGCAAATTTAGCCACGGCAGGCAACTCGGACATCACACTTAATGTCGCTGGTGCATCGGTTACCCAAGATAATGAGTTTATTCGTTTTGTGAATATGGATTCCTTAGAACGAGCCCAAGAGGAGGCTTTGGCATTGGAATTTGCAGAAGTCGAAAAGGAAAAGAGTTCCTCCAATTTGCGTTTGAATATCATGATGGAAGTTAATCCCATGACGACTGCACAGATTCTCCTGAACGAATTTACAGGCGACAGGTTGCTCGGACGAGGAAGTGGAAACATACATTTCACGTACGAAACAGAAAACAAAAAAATGAAAATGTTGGGTACCTATACGCTCCACCAAGGCCACTTTAACTTTACATTGGGTAATATCATCCACAAAGATTTCGATATTGTGGCTGGTAGTAACGTGCGTTGGTTGGGCGATGTGTCTTCACCCACGATCGACTTGAAAGCCAACTATAAACTAACTGCTTCGTTGCGGGATTTGTTCGGTAGCGATGCGAGTATGTTGCGTACCAACCGAACCTCCGTGCCGGTGAATTGTGTAGTCAACTTAACCCGCGACTTAGCCAATCCGTTGGTCAGTTTTGATATTGAATTACCCAATTCGGACGAGAGTATTCAAGACCAAGTACGCTCGGTTATTAGTACGGATGAGATGTTGATGCAACAAGTCGTGTATTTGCTGCTTTTCAATCGGTTCTTTACGCCAGATTATTTACGTTCAGACGAAAGTACGACTGGCTTAAATGAAACCTACAGCCTGCTTTCATCCACCATCACGGGTCAAATCAACTCGTGGCTAAGTAAGTTGACAGACCGAGTGGCCATTGGCTTCAACTTCCGTACGGACGGTGAGGGTACAAGTGCTTCGCAAGAGTATGAGACGACTTTCCAAATCAATCCTATCAATCGTTTGCTCATCAACGGTAATTTTGGCTATCGGTATAATGACTTGAGTAATAGGCCTTTCTTTGGTGATATTGAGGTGGAATATATGCTTACGCCAGAGGGTCAGTTGCGTTTGAAAGGATATAGTCATTCAGTGGATAAATACTCTCTCAAACAAGCCAATATGGTGGAAGGACTTGGTTTAACGTATAACTATGACTATAATATCGGTGATACGAAAAAACGTATTTTGAATCACTATTTAACCACAGAAGAGCGTATAGAAGAGAAAGCACAGAAGAGACTCGAACGTGAAAAACGGAAAAAAGAACGCAAGGCAAAACGCAATGGTCAAACGCTCAAACCAACCACCCAACCGACCATAGACACAACTAAACAGGTGCCCATAACCCCCGCATTAGACACGATTAGACCTCTCGTATTGCCGATTGACACGTTTGCGTCTGAAAATAAGGAGATTGCATTTTCGTATTTACCAAAAATCAAATAACTATGTTGATTAAAACGTATGGTGCAGCACCCATCGGCGTAGATGCCGTTTTGATAACCGTCGAAGTCCACACAACGCCCGGTTACGATTTTCGTATGGTGGGTTTGCCCGACAATGCCGTCAAAGAGAGCCACGACCGAATCGTTGCTGCCCTAATGGTGAACAAGTTTGGGCATCTCAATCATAGTTTTATCATCAATTTAGCCCCAGCCGACATCAAAAAACAGGGCTCGGCGTACGATTTGACGATAGCCATTGCGATGTTGGCAGGAACGGAGAAAATCAAGACGACCCACTTGCGAGAGTATATGATTATGGGTGAGTTGTCGTTGGACGGCTCTCTGCAACCGATTAAAGGGGCTTTGCCGTTTGCTCTGTGTGCTAAACAGGAGGGTTTTAAGGGAATCATTGTGCCACACCAAAATGCCCAAGAAGCCGCTATCGTAGAAGGTTTAGCCGTATATGGAATGCAAAGTTTGATGGAGGTGGTGCAGTTCTTGAATGATGAAACCGTGATGGAGCCCGTCCATATTGACATAGAGAAGGAATTTGAGGATACGAATCAATTTTTTGAGATGGATTTTTCGGAGGTCAGAGGGCAAGAAAATGTTCGGCGAGCAGCCGAGATAGCCGTTGCTGGTGGGCATAATATGCTGATGATAGGTCCCCCGGGAGCGGGTAAGAGTATGATTGCCAAGCGTATCCCGACCATCATGCCGTCGCTCACGTTGGAAGAGGCTTTGGAAACCACCAAAATCCATTCGGTGGCAGGTCTGACACGCTCCTTGATAACTCGCCGACCCTTCCGTAGCCCTCACCATACTATCTCGGACGTGGCGTTAGTGGGTGGTGGAACGAACCCGATGCCTGGTGAGATAAGTTTAGCCCACAATGGAGTGCTGTTTTTGGACGAACTGCCCGAATATAAACGGTCGGCTTTGGAAGTGCTTCGTCAGCCTTTGGAAGACCGAAAAATCTGCATCTCGCGTGCCAAAATGACCATCGAATATCCCTCTTCGTTTATGTTGATTGCGGCGATGAACCCGTGTCCGTGTGGGCATTATGGCGAGATAGAAACCGCTCATCCGTGTACTTGCTCGCCGTTGCAGGTCAAAAAATACATGGGACGTATCTCGGGTCCGCTCTTGGATAGAATCGACATCCAATGCTATATCCAGTCGGTCAAATATGACCAATTACGCAACACCCAGCCTGCCGAATCATCTGCAGCCATTCGGGAACGGGTCATCAAAGCCCGCAAGATACAGCAAGCACGCTTCGCCAAGTTGGGTATTTATTGCAACGCCCAAATGACGCCGAAGATGTTGCGAACCTTCTGTGTGTTGGATACGAAGGGCGAAGAAGCCCTCCGTTATGCCATGACGAAGTTGGATTTGAGTGCTCGTGCTTATGACCGCATCCTCAAAGTGGCACGCACCATTGCCGACCTTGCAGGTAGTGCGGAGATTGCAGCCGTCCATATCGCCGAAGCCATCGGTTATCGTAACTTAGACCGAAGCGATTGGGCTGAACGAGGACGATAGTTTTCCACCAAAACTTTGTAACAATATACTTTGTAACAATATATATTATCGCAAAATCTTGTAAAATTTGCCATCGCTCCCTTGCACAATATACACCCCTCGCTGTTGTGGTTGGCTAACCGACTTGCCTTCGATGGTAAAAAACTGAATCGGTTGGGGCAACGAAGCAGGCACTTCGCCCAAAGCGGTTTGCATATCTTGCAGATAGCGGAAATTATTGTCAATGATGGCTTTGATAAGGTCTTGTCCGCGTGTGTTGTAGCCGTTGCTCGTATTCACACCCACATAGTCAGCCAGAATAATCCCCGTAGGTCCAGCCGTATGCGAAGGGTCGCTCAAATAGTCAATGATAGCGGCGTTAGTATGGGCAGCATTGTCCCGATAGCCATCGCTCGTGGACACATCCTCATCAATGTAAGACGGAATAGTAAGCCGTGAGGTCTTCGAGTACCCCGAAGCAAAGTTATAAACCCACACGATGTCCGCAGCCGAGTTTATGGGTTGGTTCGTACTGAAATCCAATAACTGACCGATAGCAGCCACTTTACGGTCAAGGTCGCCTTCTTGGTGCGTCTCATAAAAATCCTGCATATACAGCCTCGCCGTCTGACCACCTACCCCCACAATCTGCCCGTTCGTCTGTTTGCTCCAATCAATCTGCCCCGTCCAGTTTTTTACGAAGCCACCGATGGGCTGGTCGGCATACTGATTACGGCTGAGCAGAAGTATCTTACCACGCATCTCCCCCACTGTGAGAGTGCTTTTGAAGTCAACGAAGAGGCCTTTCAAGTCGGTGCGATTCAGCAATTCGAGTAACCTTTCGCCGTAATCACTCGCATTATTATCGCCGTCCGAAGCGTGAAGCAGGTGAACGATGGCAAACTCAGACGGGTTTTCGACGAGTTTATCCCGCAAGAAATACAGTGCCTCATCAAAGCGAAGATTCGTGGGTACGATGCCGTGATTAATGTTGATATAATCCTCTTGAACAGCTGGTCTAAGGTCAAAAGCACGCACGCCCAAGTTCCACTGCTCTGCCAAACTGATGTCTTGGGTGCGAGCATATTGGTCGCCAAAAGAACCATATAACGATGTCGGGAAGCCGTTCCCCGTACCTGAGTCGTGGCTGCCTGGAATCGACACCATCGCTATGTAAGCCGCATCAGGAAGCCGTCTTTGCCAGTTATTATCTGCCTGCGAAACCAATGCAAACGTCAATGACACAATAATTAAGATATTTTTTTTCATATTGTTGGGTTTTATGTCTGTTGGGTTGGCAAAAGGATGTGCCAAACCATGCACCGCGAAGATAGTATTTTTTTTATACAAATATATTTTGTGCCCTCAAAACGCCAATATCCCGCTACAATCACCACTTATCGCCATTTAACCCGAACGATAGCGATGAAAAAATAGCACTATAAACTTATTTTTTTTGTGTTTTGTAATAATTTTATTACTTTTGCCCCAAAGTGTGAAAAAAACATGCCTCCTATTGGACTAAAAACCCAGAAGAGGCACAATAAAAAGATGTTTATTTAATGTTTAGAATAGATATGAAACGATTTTTTAAAAGTATTTTCTTTTTTTCTTTCCTAATATCTTCTAACGTATTTGCTCAGGTGGCTCTTGTGCCAGCAGATACAGCGGGAAGTCCGTGTGATCGCCATTATATGGCTTCGTTGAAGGTGTTGGTGCAGTCGCCCGAAAGGCATCCGTTTGCCATCAATGCTGATGGTGGAAAAGTGATTTTCTCACCAGGTAACTTGCAGTACTGCCCTGCTCGCGATGAGTGGCGTTTTGCCGTGCGGCAGTTTGACCGTGTGGGTAATGGTAAGAGTATTTATGCATTTGGAGGTGCACAAGCAACCATTTATTCTCCAGAACAAATAATAAGCAAATTGAAAAATGGAGAGGATGTTGCAGGGTTAGTTATGAAGATAACAGTGACATCATCATCAACAACCCAGTTTAGTGTAAGCAATGTTCCCACAGGTTCGTCTATCACATTGAATAGAGCCGACAATTTGGAAATTACAAGCATAGGAACGTATGACGTTACCATTGTTAGTTTGACAGCAGGAAGTACGGATAACTCCTATACCTTAGTGTCTAAATTATATACAGACGCTGGGACATCGGGTAGTTCGCAGGTATTTGGTGTTAATGACAATGTTACGACCGTCTTCTACGATAGTATTGATTATTCGACAAAAGATAATACGACCGCATCGGGTTTCAAAGAGATTAAAGGCGTTCCTTGCAACAATTTATTGGTATCGAAGAGTTACGACGGTTGGATTGATTTGTTCCCTTGGGCAACGAGCGGTCACGGTCGGAAGGTTAAAGACTCGTTGGCTATCTTCTTTCATCCTTATGATCTCAATGCAACGAATTTAGGTAACACCTATAACACCTACGGTTATGGTCCCTCTTTTAATGCGGGTCATGGTCCTGGTGCGTTGAGCAACCATATCGATACGGCTTCGGGTACCAACCGCTTTTTTGATTGGGGTTATCTGAACGTTATCCGCCAATTCAACAACTGTACGCATGGCGAGAATGGTGCGATTCACGCTAAGGATAGTACGATGTACCGCCCAGGTGTTTGG
>JAEELX010000035.1 GCA_016282955.1 Paludibacteraceae bacterium
CAAGTGCGTATGATGCAGAAAACGCATATAATGTATGGTTTAATATCCGTGAACGTGGGCTTGCGACTAAGAACTACAACCCACGTTATATCGCTTACCCTGTGCGGCTCGTGCAAGATTTGTCTGTACGAAAATATCAGGCTACCATCACCAAAGAATGTGAATACGAGTGGGATTTAGGGGTTAAGAAGATTCCTATAACGCAAAATCATGCGGGTATATACATCTATAATGATACCTTGCGTGCGGTTAACGGGGAAGATAGCCTCTATTCCATCTTGAGTTTGAATAAAGAACTTCCAGTAGCGGATGAATTTACGGACACAACATATGGAAGTAGTTATACGTTTACGTACGGTGATTATACAAGGACATGGAATTTGGACGACACAGGCCATGCCGTTAATACGACAAAGGTTTATGAATTTGTTCGTAAGGATGGTGATTGCGATACGGCGATAATAAGGTTAAAATTAACTAGTAAATTTGGGTTCACAGTTGATAATCGCAAAGGAGTGCTATTCTCCCCAGGTAACGTGCAGTATCAAGGTTCTACGAAGACATGGCGGTTTGCTCCCAATCAGTATGATAGATGTCAGGAGAATAACGCGAACGCTTCCAACGCTAATTATAGTGGTTGGATAGACCTCTTTGGATGGGGAACAGGGAATGCTCCGAATCTAACTAACGAATACGGTTCCGCTTATCCTTCTTCTTTTAATGATTGGGGTAATAATGAGATCAGTGGTTATCCTGCTAAAACTTGGCGGACACTAACGCAACGAGAATGGGATTATTTGTTCAATACGCGTAGAATTAATGGGACTGATGCGGGTTTTTCGTATGTTACTATTCAAAAAAGCTCTAATATAAATGATACGGTTCCGGGTGTGGTTATTTATCCCGATAATTTTACGTGGGCAAAAGCGGGTATCACAGCTATTCCGGTGGGTGCAAATGCTGGTCTTCAAAAGATCAATGCTACTCAGTGGGCAGCCTTGGAAAAAGCAGGTTGTGCGTTCTTACCAGGTTGTGGTAGGCGTATTGGCACTAATGTTACTCTGACCAAACGTGGTCAGGCCCCTGGCTATTGGACTGCTACTTCAGATGAAAGAAACTACGCGTACAAAGTGCTGTTCGGTCTTTATAATTCTACCCTAAGTGTAAGAGACAATACACCGAAATCTTACGCTTATCCTGTTCGTCTTGTGCGAGACTTATAAGTTAGGGAATTGAAAATTGAAAAAGGAAAAGTGAAAGATTCGGTCTTTCACTTTTTTGTTTGTGTCTTTTGGTTGTGTCGCTAGTCCCCCGCTAAGTTAGCGGGGGCAGGGGGCGTGTGTCTTTAAAATTGAAAATGGAGAATTGAAAATTGAAAGGTTTAACCAATGTACAATGTACAATTCCCCGCTTTTTGCCCTTTCATTTTAAAAATTTTTTCTTTCGTTTTTTGTAAAAAAGATTATCTTCGTAAAACCTTTAAACATACTGTTATGAAAAACGAATCCAAAAATTGCAAAAATGCCCAACAACCTCCCAAAAAGCTTTCTAAAGCATGGTTAGCGTCCCTCAAAACGCAAGGTTGGATTACGATTAACGATCCAAGTTACTTGTGATGCGGTTGCTTTTAGATACAAATATCGTGATTTTTCTTATGACTGACCATAGTCATTTATCTAAGAATGTGGCGGAGTTGCTTCAAGACCCAGAGAACATATTGTACGTGAGTGCGGAAACTATTCGAGAGATTATTATTTTGTTCAAAAATAAAGGTTTTAGTTCGAAACAATGGAAAACCTGCGATGCTTTTATTGATAGTTTGAATAAGACATTTGGTATTGCCACGTTACCTATAGATAAAAATGTTATGCGAACTTATGCCCACCTGACGCTTAATGAACGGCAAGGGCATAAAGATCCGTCCGACCATGTGATTATTTCCCATGCAATAACACTCAAGATGCCACTCATTTCAAGCGATACGCGTTTTCCTTTTTACATAAAACAAAAGTTGGATTTGATTTTCAATAAAAGGTAAGTGATGTCCATTGGCTTTCGGAACAAAAGACCATTAAGCGGCTTCTGGCGGGCTTAACTAAATTGAAAATCGAGAAGTGAAAATTGAAAAGTTGGCGTGGTTGATTTTTCATCTTTCATTTTTCATTTTTCATCTTCCCCTTTCCCCTTCTTTTTTTTGTAAAAAACATTTTTTTGTTATATCTTTGCGAGGTATGGGGTGGAGGATAGGGAAGAGAACCCCAAAAATGAAATTAAATGAAAAATAGAGATATGAGACAAAAAATTGTATTGATGTTAGCAGTGCTAACGTTTTGTCAGGTGCATAGTCTTGCACAACCACCACAGCCCGATTGTAACCGTCATTACCAGTCGGCTGTGAAGTTCATTGTCGATACGCCTGTGGTGCATCCG
This sequence comes from Paludibacteraceae bacterium, assembly GCA_016282955.1. Classification (GTDB taxonomy): domain Bacteria; phylum Bacteroidota; class Bacteroidia; order Bacteroidales; family Paludibacteraceae; genus Colicola. The sequence continues at coordinate 2,431 of JAEELX010000035.1, forward strand.
TTCACTGTCAGTGCGGGTGGTCGGCAAGTGGCTTTCTCTTCAGGTAACTTACAGTACTGTCCTGCTCGCGATGAGTGGCGTTTCGCTTTGCGGCAGTTCGACCGTGTGGGGAAAGGTAAGAGCGTGTATGCTCCCGAAGGCTTGAAGACAGCCGGAACCAATATCAGCGATAATGGAACGACCGTCTTTTACGATAGTATCGACTACTCTACCAAGGACAACACGACCGCATCAGGTTTCAAAGAAATTAAAGGCGTGCCTTGCAATAACACATTTGTTTCGAAGAAATATGGCGGTTGGGTTGATATGTTTGCGTGGGGAACGAGTGGACAGGGAAGACGTGCAGGCGACTCGTTAACGCTGTTCTTTTCGCCTTACGATTTGAACGGTGAAGATTTAGGTCATGCGGCTAATAAGTTCGGTTATGGTCCCTCGTTTGATGCGGGGCATGGTCCTGGTGCCAAAAGCAATGATATTGATGCGGCTTCGGGAACGAACCAGTGTTTTGATTGGGGTTATCGCAATCTGATTCGAGAATACCATAACTGCGTGTATGATGCCAATCAAGCCTTGGTGGTGCAAACTTCCGATAGTACGATGTACCGTCGGGGTGTTTGGCGTACCTTGACAGCGGACGAATGGAAGTATCTGCTTACCGAGCGTATTGTTGATGGCAACGACAGTGCTTTCTCGTACGTGCGGTTGCAATACGGCAAGAATACAACGGATACGGTGTCGGGTGTGTTGATTTATCCTGACGACTTCAGTTTCTCGGAGGCTGGTGTGGCATCGCTTCCGTTTGGGGCAACGTATGGCGTATCTACCATTGATGCCTCTGTTTGGAATGCTTTGGAAGAGGCAGGCGTGGTGTTCTTGCCTACTGCTTATCAAGCCTATCCCCTTGCATCAAATGACAATCACATGAATTTGAACGACAACGGTTTGGGTCAGATGGGCTTCTATTGGTCATCTACAGCATCGGATGGAGCTAAAGCAGAATATGCCCGTTTTGATGTACGCAATAAAGCAGTATCGGTTGGTGCTACGAACCGAATGGATTTTATCAGTGTGCGTCTCGTGCAAGATTTGAATGTACGAACCTATTATGCTACGATTACCAAAGAATGTTCGTATGCGTGGAATATAGGGGATAAGACGATTAACATAACGCAAAATAATGCGGGGGTAAAAATCTATCGAGATACCTTGCGTACCACAACGGGTGAAGATAGTATCTATTGCATTTTAACGTTGAAGAAAAAGATACGTATTACAGAAGTTAAAGACACAACCTATTCTATCGGTAATTATACGTTTACTTACGGTACTTTTTCAAAGACCTGGAATTTGAATGACACGGGTCATGCCGTTAATACAACCCAGATATATGAAATTCCTTTGAAGGATGGTGATTGCGATACGGCGATGTTCAAGTTAACATTGACGCGTAAAAAAACAGAGTTCTCGGTGGCTGATAACCGAAAAGTGGTATTCTCTTCGGGTAACTTGCAATTCCAAGCCTCGACAGGTACTTGGCGTTTTGCAGAGCGGCAGTTTGACCGCTGCGGTAGGTCTGGCAATGAAACGACTGTTTATTGGAACAATAATGGCACTCGGTCCAAAGCGAATAACACACAGATTTCTGAAACCTATGCTGGTTGGATAGACCTCTTCGGTTGGGGTACTTCGGGCAAAGGTACGGATGCAGGTCGTTCGTATCCATGGCTGACCTCTACCGATGGCTCGCTTTACGGTCCTGCTTCGGGTAACTTTGATGCTGCATCGGAGTCGAATCGTTCGTACGA
>JAEELX010000036.1 GCA_016282955.1 Paludibacteraceae bacterium
ACAAAATGGCAAAATACGATTCAAAAATTTACAAAACTGGCTGAAAAGATACGGTAAATTGCTTCTAATTCCAGTTGTCTGAATCAAATAATCATTACATTTTTTCTTTTCATTTGTATCAGCAATATGTTTGATTGTCCTTTGGTATATGCCTGTCATTAGCCAAAAAACAATGGTATTTTTTTTGAAATATCCTTGTTGGATTAGATACTGAAAGATATTCATTTCTTCCATAAAAGGAACATGAGACGACATACTTTTAGCATGTTTTCTAAAAAAATTAAGTTTTTGCTTTAATATCGCAATGTTTTTGTTGCTGTCCACAATTTGCAACCAAAATTTCCAGTCGCCACATACTTTAAATTGGGTAATTTCGTTTAGAATGTCGGGTGTTGCGGCTTGTTTTCGGAATACAATCCCAGACGCATTATACAGATTGTTGTTCCATTTTAGATACTTGTTGATGTATGTTTTGCTCTCAAAAATCAACGGGTGTGATGTTTCTTTTTGCCATCGGTCGTAATGTCGGGCGATTGGTTTATTGTTTTCGTCAATCATAGTAGCTCCTACTTGACAGAGGACGATTCCCGAGTTATGCTGAAACACTTCTACAATTTTTTCTAAAAAATTTTTGTTCGCATAGTCGTCGCTTTCTGCAATCCAAATCAAATCCCCGTTGGCAAGCGAAATCCCTTTTTGCCACTGTACAAAAGTGTTGCCCGAGTTTCGTTCGTTGACAACTATTTTGCTGATGTGTTTGTCATCTTTGTATTCGTTAATTATGTCCATGCTGTTGTCGTTGGAACAGTCATCAAGTATGATAACTTCAAAGTGGGGATATGTCTGGTTTAATACGCTTTCGATGCGCTGTTTGAGATATTGGGCATAATTGTAATTTGGTATTATGACGCTAACGAGCATATTTAATTCTTTTTTTTACAAAGTTACATTTTTTTATTTATTTACCTATTTTTTTGTGTCAATTGAACCTCAAAAAGAATAAATCAGGATATTTGAAAGTGCAAAAAAGTATAATTTATATTTTTCGTTCACCATAAAAAAAACTAACTTTGCAGAGAGTGAAAAGTGGGATTTTATGCTGGAAAATTTAGAAGAATATATCCTCAAACATAGCACGCCCGAGCCCGATTATCTGCAAGAGATTGAACGAGAAACGTATGTGCATATCTACAATGCTCGTATGATTAGTGGGCGTTTGCAGGGGCGTTTGTTGGCGTTGTTGAGTAAGATGATTCAGCCACAATTGATCTTGGAAATTGGCACTTTTACGGGCTATTCGGCACTCTGTTTGGCAGAAGGTTTGACGGGCGAAAATGCCAAGATGATTACGATTGAAAAAAACGACGAATTGGAGCAAATTATTCGGCATAACTTGGCACGGAGTCCGTTGGGTGAAAAAGTGCATTTGATGGTGGGGGATGCGTTGCAAATCCTGCCTGCGATGACCGATGTTTTTGACCTGATTTTTATGGATGGGGACAAATGCGAATACGAGGCTTATTATCACTTGATTTTTCCTCTGTTGAAGCGGGGAGGTTGGCTGTTGGCGGATAATACGCTTTGGGACGGGCATATCATAGACGAAAAATACGATAAAGACAAGCAGACAGTGGGTTTGCGGACGTTCAACGATATGCTTGCCAAAGACGAACGAGTAGAACAATTGATTTTGCCATTGCGAGATGGATTAACGATCGTACACAAAAAATGAAAGAAAAAATACTGATTTTTGGACCTTGTGCCGTAGAAAGTGAGCAACAACTGGCTGAAATAGTGGCTGGCAAGTGTATCTTGCCCGATTTTTTCGGTCAAATCATTTTCAGAGGTGGCGTTTGGAAGCCTCGCACGTCTCCTCAAACCTTTCAGGGGATTGGCGATAAAGCTCTTCCATGGCTGAAAAATGCGGGTCAAAAAATGGGTTATCCTGTGGCAACCGAAGTGGCAAACACCCAGCATATTCAGGCGTGTGTGGAAGCGGGAGTCGATTATTGTTGGATTGGGGCGAGGACGAGTGTTAATCCGATTTTGGTGCAGGAGTTGGCAGATTATTGGCAACAAATCCCGAGAGAACAACTGCCCAAGGGCATTTTGGTGAAGAATCCGATGGCACAAGATGTGGCTTTGTGGATGGGTGCGGTGGAGCGATTGCAGACGTTGGGCGTGCCGATTTGGGCGATACATCGGGGCATCAACCATAAGGCGTGCTGGGGCATGGCATTTGAGTTTAGGCAGAAAAAGCACGACATACCCATGCTTTTAGACCCATCTCATATCTCGGGCGATGCACAAATGGTGGCACAACTGGCTCAGCAAGCGATGGATTTGGACTATGACGGACTGATGATTGAGGTACATCCACACCCCACCGAAGCCCTGTCGGATGCCAAGCAACAAATTACGATGAACCAACTGCAAACTCTACTAAATACACTGATTGTTCGCACCACCAACACGCCCAATAAAAGTATGTTGGAGTTGCGTGAGCAGATAGACGAAATTGATGACGAACTGTGGAATTTGTTGGTAAAAAGGCTGGAATTGTCGCGGCAAATCGGCAAAATAAAAAAAGAAAATAACGAACCCATTTTGCAAGTCAATCGTTTGGATAACATCATCCAACAGCGAATCGAATGGGGCAAAAAACACCAACTGCCAAGCGGTTTTGTGGAACAAATGATGCACTTGATACACGAGCAAAGTGTCGAAGAACAAATGTAAAAACGAAAATAGGAGAAAATGCCAACTAACATTTTAGACGAATTAAATCCGAGTCAGCGGGAAGCCGTTTGCTACAATGATGGTCCCCATTTGGTGATTGCGGGTGCAGGGTCGG
>JAEELX010000037.1 GCA_016282955.1 Paludibacteraceae bacterium
AAATTGAGGGTAAGATTGCTTATAAGAGGGCTATTAAGCAAGCCATTGCCGCTACAATGCGAGTAGGTGCCGAAGGTATAAAGGTTCAAGTAAGCGGTCGTCTGAATGGTGCCGAAATGGCTCGTAGCGAGATGTTTAAGGAAGGTCGTACTCCCTTGCATACCTTGCGTGCGGACATTGACTACCATAGCACAGCCGCTCTAACTAAGGTGGGATTGATAGGGCTCAAGGTGTGGATTTGTCGTGGCGAAGTGTACGGCAAACGCGACTTGGCACCTAACTTTACTCAAAAACAAAGCGGAAATCATCCTTCTGGAGACCGTCGTCGCGGAGACAAAAAGGATAACTTCCGTAAGAATAAAAAATAACTTAATGTATTGTTGAAATTATGTTACAACCAAAGAAAACTAAGTTTCGCCGTGCTCAAAAAGGTCGCATCAAAGGGAATGCACAGCGTGGGCACGAAATAGCATTCGGTTCTTTCGGCATTAAGTCTTTAGGTACAGTTTGGCTTACGGGTCGCCAGATTGAAGCTGCCCGTATCGCCGTTACACGATATATGCAAAGACAAGGGCAAGTGTGGATTCGCGTCTTCCCAGATAAACCTATTACCAAAAAACCTTTGGACGTTCGTATGGGTAAAGGTAAAGGTGCTCCAGAAGGCTTCGTTGTGCCACTCGAACCCGGTCGTGTCATCTTTGAAGTAGATGGTGTATCGAAAGAAATTGCTCAGGAAGCATTGCGTTTAGCAGCTCAAAAGTTGCCTATTACAACTAAATTTATCGTAAGACCTGATTACGATCCAACTCAAAATGTATAAGGATTATGAAAGCAGTTGAAATTAAAGAATTAACTATTCAAGAACTTCGTGACCGCCTTGTTTCTGAACAAGAGATGCTCACCAAGTTGAAGTTGAATCATAGTGTGTCACCGTTGGATAATCCTTTGAAGATTCGTTATGCTCGTAAGGATATTGCGAGACTGAAGACGGAGTTGCGTAAAAGGGAAATTAACCAAGAAAATGCAAAGTAAGATGGAAACAAGAAATCTTCGAAAAGAAAGAGTTGGTGTCGTTTTAAGCGACAAGATGAACAAAACCATTGTAGTGGCTGTAAAATGGAAAGAAAAACATCCACTCTATGGCAAATTCGTCAATAAGACACACAAGTTCCACGTTCATGATGAAAAGAATGAATGTAAGATAGGAGATACAGTACGTATTATGGAAACACGTCCGTTGAGCAAAACGGTGCGTTGGCGTTTAACACAAATTATAGAAAGGGCTAAGTAGTATGATACAACAAGAATCAAGACTTATCGTTGCAGATAATTCGGGTGCAAAAGAAGCACTGTGTATTCGCGTTTTAGGTGGAACAAGGAAGCGTTATGCGTCTCTTGGCGACACGATTGTAGTAGCCGTGAAAGGTGTTATTCCATCAAGCGATATGAAAGACGGAACGGTTAGTAGAGCCATCGTAGTGCGTACCAAAAAAGAGGTTCGCCGTGCTGATGGCAGTTATATCCGTTTTGATGATAACGCTTGCGTGCTTATTTCTAATGCGGGTGAGTTGCGAGGAAGCCGTATCTTTGGTCCGGTGGCTCGTGAGTTGAGACAAACGAATATGAAAATTATTTCTTTGGCACCTGAGGTGTTATAAATTTTAAGAATATGGCAAAATTACATATTAAAAAAGGAGACGTTGTTTTTGTAAATTCAGGTGCTTCCAAAGGCATGACAGGTCGTGTGTTGGAGGTTATCGTGGATAAACAACGTGCTATCGTGGAAGGCGTAAATATGGTATCGAAAGCTACCAAACCCAATGCCAAGTCGCCTCAGGGTGGAATTATTAAGAAAGAAGCTCCAATCCATATCTCTAACCTCAATCCCGTTGAAAATGGTATCCCCGTTCGCATCGGAAGGGTTCGGAATGAAAATGGCAAGTTGGTGCGTGTAAGTAAAAAAACAGGAAAAGAGATTTAAGATGAATACGGCAAGTTTAAAACAAGATTACAAAGAACGTATCGTTCCTATCTTGATGAAAGAGTTTGATTATACCTCTGTTATGCAATGTCCTAAATTGGAAAAAATAGTGCTTAATCAAGGTCTTGGCTTTACCGCTGCAGATAAAAATGTTAAATTGATTGAGACAGCACAGAACGAGATGTCTGCGATTGCAGGTCAAAAAGCTGTGCAAACGCTTTCTAAAAAGGATATTTCTAACTTCAAGGTGCGTAAAAAAATGCCTATTGGCGTTCGTGTAACGTTGCGTGGCGTGCGTATGTATGAATTTTTGGAGAGATTAGTGCGTGTGGCGTTGCCCCGTATCCGCGACTTCCGTGGTATCAATAGCAAATTGGACGGCAAAGGCAACTACACATTAGGTATTCAAGAACAGATTATTTTTCCTGAAATCAATATTGATACGATATCCAAGATTGTGGGTATGAATATCACTTTTGTTACCTCAGCCAAGACGGATAAGGAGGGCTATGCATTGTTACGTGAATTTGGTTTACCCTTCAAAAAATAGTACTTATGGCAAAAGAATCAATGAAAGCACGTGAAGTAAAACGTGCAAAATTGGTAGCAAGATACGCAGCAAAACGTGCTAAATATCTCAAGGAAGGTAATTATGAAGCGTTACAGACTATCCCCAAGAATGCTTCGCCGGTTCGTTTGCACAATCGTTGCAAGATAACGGGTCGTCCGAAGGGTTATATGCGGGTGTTTGGACTGTCGCGTATTCAGTTCCGTGAGATGGCTTCCAAAGGACTTATTCCTGGCGTAAGAAAAGCAAGTTGGTAAACCAAAGTGCAACATAATAAAAAAGATACTTCGTAATGGGAGTATCTTTTTTTGCATTATTTTTCAAACTTTTAATGAGTATGCCACTTTTCCGTAAAAACTACCTATGTACCACCGCAAAGCAATGTTCTTCAAAGTAGTTTTTTGGATAAAAAGATGATTTTTTTGATTTAGTTTTTTATAATTTCGCGGTTGCAATGAACAAAGACATAACGATATTGGCGATTGAATCCAGTTGCGATGATACTTCGGTGGCAGTTTTACGCGATAAAACCGTTTTGAGTAATGTCATTGCATCGCAAAAAATGCACGAAGAATACGGTGGGGTGGTACCCGAGTTGGCGAGTAGAGCACACATGCAAAACATTGTGCCGGTGGTGCATACGGCACTCAAACGGGCGAACGTTTCTCTCAACGAGTTGTCTGCTATCGCCTACACACGCGGTCCGGGCTTGCTGGGGAGTTTGTTGGTCGGTACCAGTTTTGCCAAATCGTTAGCGATCAGCCTCGATATACCGCTCATTGACGTCAATCATCTGCAAGGGCACGTAATGGCGACTTTTTTGACCGAAAACACGCCCAAATTCCCGTTTCTTTGTCTGTTGGTCAGTGGCGGAAATAGCCAGATTGTGAAGGTTACGGACTATAATTGCTACGAAATTCTCGGTCAAACGATTGATGATGCGGCTGGCGAAGCCTTTGATAAGTGTGCCAAAATGATGCAGTTGCCCTATCCGGGTGGGGCTGTGATTGATAAGTTGGCACAGCAAGGCGATCCGCACCGTTTTACGTTTGCCAAACCCCATTTGGCAGGGTATGATTACTCCTTTTCGGGCTTAAAAACTTCATTCTTGTACTTTTTACGCGATAACTTGAAGGTCAATCCCAATTTTATTGAGGAAAATAAGGTGGATTTGTGTGCTTCGTTGCAAACCACGATTATTGATATTTTGATGGCGAAGTTATTGAAAGCGGCTACGGATTTTCATATTCATGAGATTGCTATCGGCGGTGGCGTGAGTGCTAATAGTCAGTTGCGTCAAACGATGTTGCAGTATGGTGAAAAATACCATTGGAACGTGCATATTCCGCCGTTTGAATACACAACCGACAATGCTGCCATGATTGCTATTTCGGCGTATTATAAGTACTTAAACCGCGATTTTAGTAGCATCGATTTGCCTCCGTTTGCCAAAATGACGGGCGAGGCGTAAGTGCAATTTTGAAAACTGATGGAAAAAATATACCTTTGTAAAAAGTATTAAAAATGATATAAATAAAATGACAATTTTTGAAACAAGTTTTGAGGTTTGTAACCCCATGGGAGGCATTCATACAGTGGTTTCTTCCAAGGCACCCACGTTGGTGAAGGAGTATGAAAATGTGTATTTTTTTGGTCCGTTATTGGAGCATAGTTATAACCATTTTACACCGAGTAAAACGTTGCTCAAGAAATGGAAAGAAAGCCTGTTGAAAGCGGGGATAAAAGTGGAAGTGGGGTATTGGAATTTGCCGTGCAAGCCCGTAACGATTTTGGTGGATTATTCGCATTTGTGGGAGAAAAAGGACGAAATTTATGGTCATTTTTGGGAAGAATTTGGTGTGCAGAGCCACGCAGCAGTCAACGATTACGATATGAGTGCGATGTTTGGCTATGCTGTGGGACAAGTGATGGAAAGTTTATATCATTTTTTACACAAAGAAAAGCCTCAAGAAAAGGATTATATTGCTCAATTTCACGAATGGCAAACCGCTTTTGGCTTGCTGTATTTGAAGGATAAATGTCGCCCGATTCGGACGGTTTTTACCACGCACGCAACCGGTATCGGACGCTCGATTGCTTTCAATAATAAGCCATTGTACGACTGTTTTGAGGGCTTTAATGGTGACCAGATGGCGAACGAGTTGGGCTTTGTTTCCAAACATTCGGTAGAAAAAACGGCTGCCCATCAAGCCGATTGCTTCACCACGGTGAGCGAAGGAACGGCACGGGAATGCCAGCAACTGTTGGAGAAAAAAGTGGATGTGGTTACGCCCAACGGCTTCAATAGTTCCATCGTAACGAAGAGCGAGGATTACGAAAAAGGACGTGCTAATGCCCGCAAATTATTGCTGAAATATGCTCGCTCGAAAGGTATTCGGGTTACGAGCAAAGACACGCTGGTATGCATTTCGGGGCGTGCCGAGTGGAAAAATAAAGGCATTGATATTTTCTTGCATGCCATCGAAAAATTGGATTATCAACTGTCAAGCAAGCAACGGATTATTGCGTTCGTGTTGGTGCCGTATTTGCACATGGCAGACCGTGTTTACAACAACACGACGGTGCTGTTTGTGTCCGACTTCTTGGACGGTACCGACCCATTTTTCAAGGTGCCTTACTATGACTTGCTCATCGGTATGGATTTGACCGTTTTCCCGTCTTATTACGAGCCTTGGGGCTATACGCCGCTCGAGAGTATCGCGTTCCATGTTCCGACGATAACGACCTCGTTGGCAGGCTTTGGTCAATGGGCTTTGGCACACGATTCGGGTACGATAGAAAAAGGCGTAGAGGTAGTAGAAAGACGCGACTCGAACTATTGGGACGTGGTGGAAAAAGTGGTGCAAACGATTCTGAAATTCCTGCATTTTAGCGACAAAGAAAAGGAACAAATTGCACAAAAAGCCAGTAAATTAGCCGCTTTGGCAGATTGGAGCAAGATGTTTGTGCATTACAAAGAAGCGTATAAAATTGCTCTAAAAAAATAATGGCAGATTTTCAATTAGAGTCCGCCTACAAGCCCACCGGCGACCAACCACAAGCTATCCAAAACTTGGTGGAAGGGGTACAACGGGAGGCGATGGCACAAACCCTTTTGGGCGTTACGGGTAGTGGAAAAACCTTCACTATCGCTAATGTGATTGCCCAAATCGGTCGTCCAACTCTGATTTTAAGCCATAATAAGACGCTCGCAGCTCAGTTGTACAGCGAGATGAAAACGTTTTTTCCGCACAACGCTGTGGAGTATTTTGTGAGTTATTACGACTATTACCAGCCCGAAGCCTACATCCCGACCACCGACACGTACATTGAGAAGGATTTGCAAATCAACGAGGAGATTGACCGCTTGCGATTGAGTGCTGTTGCGGCTTTGCTCTCGGGGCGAAAAGATGTGATTGTGGTCAGTAGCGTCAGTTGCATTTATGGATTGGGTTCGCCGCAAGATTTTACGCGTTTTTGCGTGATGGTGGAGAAAAATAAGGATATTGCGATGGACGATTTCTTCCGTTTGCTCGTCAAGGCACAGTATCTCCGCAACGATTTGGAGCTCAAACGGGGCAGTTTTCGGGTCAAAGGGGACACGGTGGACATTGCCTTGGCGTATGTGGATTATAACGTGCGGGTGGAGTTTTTTGGGAATACGGTGGATAGGATTTGCACGTTTCGAATGGTGAACAATGAATTTCAGCATATTGACGAGTTTGAGTATTTTAACATCTATCCTGCGAACATTTTTACGACCGACCAGTCGCGTCTGCCCGATGTTTTTGCCCAAATCAAAGCCGATTTAGCCAAGCAAGTCCTTTTCTTTGAAGAAAACGGACAGACGATGGAGGCACAACGCATTGAGCAGCGTGTGAACTACGATTTGGAGATGATTCAAGAGATTGGCTATTGTTCGGGCATCGAAAATTATTCGCGATACTTTGATGGTCGTCAGCCAGGAATGCCACCGTACTGTTTGTTGGATTATTTTCCCGAAGATATGCTGATGGTGGTGGATGAAAGCCACGTTACTATTCCGCAAATTCACGGTATGTATGGGGGTGATAAAGCCCGAAAAGATAACCTGATTAGTTACGGTTTTCGGTTGCCAGCAGCACGCGATAACCGACCGCTCACCTTCGAGGAGTGGGAACAAAAAATTGGTTTAGCAGGCGAAGGAAATGGCAAACATCGCAACACGATTTTCCTTTCTGCGACCCCTGCCGACTACGAACTCAACAAAAGCGATGGTATCATCGTGGAGCAACTGATTCGTCCCACAGGGCTTTTAGACCCTATCATTGAGGTGCATCCGACATTGCATCAGGTTGACCATTTGATGGACGAGATTCAGCAACGCATTGAGAAGGAGGAACGCATTTTGGTTACGACTTTGACCAAGAAGATGGCAGAAGAGTTGGACGACTATTTGCGGCAATACGAGATTCGTTCGGCGTATATCCATTCGGACGTGGATACGATTGAGCGGGTGAAGATTATGGAGGACTTGCGAAAGGGGATTTACGATGTGTTGGTGGGTGTGAATTTATTGCGGGAAGGTTTGGATTTGCCCGAAGTGTCGTTGGTGGCGATTTTGGACGCTGATAAAGAGGGCTTTTTACGCAACCATCGTTCGTTGACGCAGACGGCAGGACGGGCAGCGAGACACGTGAATGGGAAGGTGATTATGTACGCCGACAGCATCACCGATTCGATGCAAAAAACGATTGACGAAACCAACCGTCGTCGCACTATTCAGATGGCTTATAACAAGGAACATAACATCACGCCGCAACCGATAAAGAAGGACATCAACACGTCGGCTATCGTGTCGCTGTATAAAGATGCGGAGCAAATTGAGCAGAACCTGCAAGAAAAAATCCGCAAGGGTTGGCAAACGGCAGATTGGCAAAAAATGAACGCCAAAGACCTTCAAAAAGCCATCAACAAGAAGAAAAAGGATATGTTGCAAGCCGCAAAGGATATGGATTTTAAAACGGCAACCCTCCTGCGAGATGAGATGTTTCAAATGCAGGATAGGTTGCAGGCGATTGAATAAAGTAAACTTTTTGCTATCTTTCTATTTGATAAACGAGGTATTCTCTTCCAATTTTTTGGCTTTGAGTATTGGAAAAAGTATGTTCATCAGCTCTTGTTCTGTCGGAATCCTGTTCGTATTATCCACTATTTTGTCTGTTTGATCCAATATATCTTCTATTTACTTCTCATTTAAAAGCGTCAAGCGTGCTGCTGCTTCCTGTTTTCTTATTCCTACTTCGTTAAATAGTACTAATAGCAGAAGTTGTGAATTCGTCAGTTCCATCAGTTTCTAATCACTCTTGTCTTTTCCCATTAGCGTTTCGCCATCAAGTTTTTTTAATACGCAATAGCAAAAACAACTCGTTGCTTCGACGGCTTACCTGTAACCATACATTTGCCAGGCTTGTTGTCGTGTCCAGGTAGCGGTTCTAACGGAATACAACGGATGGTGGCTTTCGTTTCGGCTTTGATTTTCTCCTCTGTCTCGGGCGTTCCGTCCCAATGGCACAGCAAAAAGCCACCTTTTACAATCTCTTTTTTGAACGTCTCGTAATCATCGACCTCCCGCGTGCTTTGCATACGGAAATCAAGGGCTTTTTTGTAGATATTTTGCTGAATTTCCTCCAATAGATTGGCGATATAATCCACGATGCCGTCCAAGTTTTTCGTTTCCTTCGTCAGCGTATCCCTGCGTGCCACTTCAATGGTCTGATTCTCCAAATCACGCATCCCCAACGCCAACCGAATAGGCACACCTTTGAGTTCGTAGTCGGCAAATTTATACCCAGGCGTTTGTTTGTCGGAGTTATCCACCTTGACGCGAACGTTCAACGCTTTGAGTTGTTGCTCCAACGGCGTGATTTTCTCCATCAACTGCTTCAGCTGGTCTTCATCCTTGAAAATAGGCACAATAACGACCTGAATCGGTGCCAAATGAGGCGGTAAAACCAAGCCATTATCGTCGGAATGCGTCATAATCAAGGCACCCATCAAACGCGTAGAAACGCCCCACGAGGTCGCCCAAACGTATTCATATTGATTCTCTTTGTTCAAAAATTGCACGTCAAAACTCTTGGCAAAATTTTGTCCCAAGAAATGCGAAGTACCCGCTTGCAGAGCCTTTCCGTCCTGCATTAAACCCTCAATGCAGTAGGTCTCAATCGCACCCGCAAAACGTTCGTTGGGTGACTTGATGCCCTTGATAACGGGAATCGCCATAATGTTTTCCGCCACGTCCGCATACACTTCCAGCATTTTTTCGGCTTCGGCGATGGCTTCTTCTTGGGTGGCGTGGGCAGTATGACCTTCTTGCCACAAAAATTCGGCAGTCCGCAAAAACAACCGTGTACGCATCTCCCAACGCATCACATTCGCCCATTGGTTGCACAAAATAGGCAGGTCGCGATAACTCGAAATCCAATTCTTGTAGGTTGCCCAAATAATCGTCTCCGAAGTGGGGCGAATAATCAATTCTTCCTCCAACTTTGCGTCTGGGTCAACAATGACGCCTTTGCCGTTGGGGTCATTTTTTAAGCGGTGATGCGTAACGACCGCACATTCTTTTGCAAACCCCTCTACATGCTCGGCTTCTCGGCTCAAAAAAGATTTGGGAATGAGCAACGGAAAATACGCATTCACGTGCCCCGTTTCCTTAAAACGTTTGTCCAATTGGGCTTGAATAAACTCCCAAATCGCATAGCCGTAGGGTTTGATGACCATACAGCCTCGCACAGCCGATTGTTCCGCTAAATCCGCTTTAACAACCAATTCATTATACCATTTTGAATAATCCTCCGAACGAGAAGTAAGTTTTTGAAACTTTGCCATAATCTAACGTAAAATATAGTTATTTCTTAATAATTCAAAATCATTCGGGTGGTTTTTCAACTGTTGGCTCACCCGATACAGCCAACCTTTTTCGCTATCTCCTTTGCCCTCATAATTCCACTGTACATTGGGTTGAGGCAGGTTAAAAAACGAACATAACGCCTCCAAACACATCCGAGTTGCCGTAACCTTGCCTGCCTTCGTATAACCCGCAATGTGGTACGACGCAAGCAACGAATGCTGCAACAAACGCGGGTTGATGTTTGGCTCATTCTCCCAACAATCCACGATACAATCCAAGCCCTTATTCAGCAGGTTTTCCTCATCCATCACGCCACCTCGCGAAGCATTGATAAGCACGCAAGAGGCTTTACAGCGTTCAAAAAAAGCCCTATCTGCCAAGTGATAAGTCGCATACGCCCCGCTCTTGGTAAACGGAACGTGGAAGGTAATCACATCGGCTTTGTGTGCCAACTCCTCCAACGAACAACCTATCTGTTTGGGTGCATCGTTTAGCAAAACATCAAATCCTTTCTTTTCTGCCATCTTTGCCACTTTGGTGCCGATATTTCCGTAACCCACAATGCCAATCGTTGGCTTGTTTGGCAGGCGATTGCTCTCTTGCAGGTACTCCAACGCCTCTTGCACGTAGTCGCAAACGCCCTGTGAGTTACAACCTGCACTCGCAAACCACGTGATGCCGTGTTGCTCGCAAAAGTGGGTATCAATGTGGTCGTAACCGATGGTGGCAGTGGCAATAAACCTTACTTTGCTGTTTTTCAATAAGTTAGCATCGCATTTCACGCGTGTCCGTACCATCAAAGCGTCCGCATCCTGCACCGTCTGTTGCGTAAATTCCGTCTCGTCAAGATAATGCACCTCCGCTATATCGTCTAAAATACCAGCCAAAAACGGAATATGTTTGTCAATAAGCACCCTCATTTAGTACTGTATATTGTCTATCAATCGCACTTCGCCACACCAAACGGTGATACAACCAATCGCATTTTCAAACGTATTGGTCGGCAAAAGTGTCGTTTTATCCACAATTTCAAAATACTCAACTTCCAACCCTTGCACATTATTAAGTTGTTGAATAACAGCATTTTGCGTTTCTTGTACACTATGCGATTTGACGTTTTGTTTACTTTCCAAAAGTGTTTTGTAAATGATTGGAGCGATGTTTTTTTGTTTTGCAGAAAGTCGTTCATTGCGTGACGAAAGTGCCAAGCCCGACTGCTCACGCATGATAGGGCAGCCAACAATCTGCAAATCGCCGAACGTATTTTTCAACTCGGATTGCGTAACCATGTAGCGAATAATCGCCAACTGCTGAAAATCTTTTTCGCCAAAATAGGCACGCGTCGGCATAATCAGATGAAACAGTTTGCTCACCACCTGCACCACGCCATTAAAGTGTCCGGGACGCATTTTGCCTTCCATCACGCTATCCAAACCCTGAAAATCGAACGCAAAGGTTTGCGTCATTTCGTTGGCATCGTACATCTCTTCTGCGGAAGGTGCAAAAACGAAATCAACGCCTATGGAAGCCAATAATTCTACATCTTTTTCCACGTGTCGCGGATATTTGATTAAATCCTCTTGGTTGTTAAATTGCGTTGGATTGACAAAAATCGACCCGACACAAATGTCATTTTCCGCAACCGCTCTTTTGAACAGTGCCAAATGCCCCTCGTGCAACGCTCCCATAGTGGGCACAAAACCAATCGTCTTGCCCTCTTGCTTGCACGCCTGCATACGTTGCTTCAACTCCTGTTTTGTTGTAATTACTTGCATATCAATGACTTAGTGTTTATGAAAACCTAATTTTCATCTTTTTTACATCGTGCAAAGGTACATTTTTTCCGCGACTATCCGACAAAAAACGTGTATTTTGTAAATAAAGATGTAATTTACTGATAATCAACATAGTATGAATTCAAAAGTTTAGCCCAAAATCTCATGATAAAATTAGTGGTGGCTTGCTGAAAAAATCGTATTTTTGTGCCGAAATACCAACGATAATTTATAACTATATTGTTGAATGATAAAGAATTACAAAATAATCACCTTGTGTGGCAGTACACGTTTTAAGGAACAATTTTTTGAAGTTCAGAAACGGCTCACTTTGGAAGGAAATATCGTCATCAGTGTCGGGATGTTTGGGCATTCGGGCGATGAAGAAGTGTGGAAAGAGGGCGTAAAGGAGATGCTTGATGATATGCATCTGCGGAAAATTGACCTTGCGGATGAGATTTTTGTTATCAATGTGGGCGGTTATATCGGAGAAAGTACGAAACGTGAGATTGCTTACGCTGAAAAAATAAACAAAATAGTTCGTTATTTGGAATAAACCCTGCCAAGCGTTCCTTTCACCAAGTTTTACCTAAAATCCAATGCAGAGCCATAAAAAACACACGCTACTCGTTGCAAGTGCGTGTGTCGTTTGTGCAGGTTCACCTAAAAACTTAATAGTTTTCAGCCAATAACTGGAAGTACGCTTGTGCGTGGTAGCACACTGGACATACTTTTGGAGCCTCTTTGCCCACTACGATATGCCCGCAATTGGAGCACTGCCAAATGCAATCGCCATCGCGTGAAAAAACGACCTTATCGTTCACGTTTTTCAACAATTTACGATAGCGTTCTTCGTGATGTTTTTCGATTGCACCTACTTGTTCGAATTTCTCTGCTATTTCATCAAACCCTTCTTCGCGTGCTTCTTTAGCCATTCGAGCGTACATATCCGTCCATTCGTAGTTTTCGCCACCTGCTGCATCCTCCAGATTGGTTGCTGTGTCGCTCACTTGACCACCATTGAGGTATTTATACCAGATTTCAGCATGTTCTTTCTCATTCGCTGCGGTTTCTTCAAAAATTTTGCTGATTTGTACAAATCCTTCTTTTTTGGCTTTGGAAGCAAAATAAGTGTACTTGTTACGTGCCATACTTTCACCAGCAAACGCTTCTTTGAGGTTTTGCTCGGTCTTTGTTCCTTTTAAATCTTTCATAACTGTTTGATTATTAGTGTTTTATAATTAGTGTTTTAGTACAAAATTTATGCCATCAATCAACCTTAAAATTATTTAATGGCTTGTTTTTCAAAACGTTCTATCTCTGCTTTCATAGCACGGTAGCCGTAGTCGATAATCTCTTGTGCATGGTCATAATCATACCTTCCCCAGCGGTTATTGGGGATGTCCACCGACATATCAGCCGGGCATAGTTGTTTCATCAATTGGCTGTTTTGCACCAACATTATATCGGTGATGCGGTTGATGATGTTTAGATAGTTCAACTCGGCGAGTGGCATATCTTTTTCTGCCAACTCATTAAAGAATTTGACGAGCGAATGCTCTTTTTCGTACAATAATTTTTCCAAAACGCCACCAAACGCTTTATGATAGTGCTTTTCAATCAAATGGTCAATGATACGAATGAACGATGTATCTTGTGGTGTCTTGCGATGGGCTTGCTTGATGGGAGCGTTCACGTTGATGGACACTAAAATATCGTTGGGAGTGCGTTTTACGCGGTTGAGTGGCAATGGATTACACGTTCCACCGTCCGTCAAAAGCATATCTTGATAACTAACAGGTCGAAAAACGACAGGAATCGAGATAGACGCACGGATAAGTTGGTTAAGATTGCCCGAACGAAACACTTTTTCTTCGCCTCGTTCAAAGTCGGTCGCAATCAAAACATACGGTATGGGCAAATCTTCAATGTTGACATTCGGTATCATCTCGCCGAACCTTTCCATCAACTTATCGCCTTTGATGAGGTGGTTTTTACTCAATGAAAAGTCGGTAACTTGGAGCATGTGCAGCAGATCCATACCCAAGAAAAACTGCTTCAATTCTGGTAATTTCCCCGCTGCATACATTCCACCTACCAACGAACCCATCGAACAGCCCGCTATGGATGTGATGGTGTATCCACACTCTTCCAAAGCCTCTATGGCACCGATATGTACCAACCCGCGACTGCTTCCAGACGAAAGAACTAATGCTACATTTTTGCTCATATTCTATGATTTTACGAAATTTATTGCCACGAAAGTATAGAAACAAATGCGAAGAATCAAAAAAAACATATTGCTGATGGTGTTTATAAGAAAAATGAATAATTTTTTGCACAATACTATTTTCCTTTCAAAAAAAATTGTTTTTATTATTTTTTTTTAATAATTTTGCGAGAAGTTGTGTATAATGTAATGAAATGCCAAGTAAAGAATATATGAATTTATTGATAAAAACAAGATATAGGTTTGTTATGAAGAAGGTCTTATTATCGCTTTTGCTACAGATTTGTGTAGTTGCGTCAATCTTTTCGCAGACTGAAAGTACTTTATTTCAGGCAGATGTGATACAGGGGTCTGGTGGTACTGTTAGAGTAGTGCGAGTAGAGGCCGATACAGCGTTTTGGCTGGAAGCTATTCCAAATCCGGGCTATAAATTCCAGAAATGGGTTACAAGGACGCTGACAGGTGCGACCGTCGATTCGTATACAGACGCTCTTCTTCCCGAACCTATTCGTATAAGTAAGGATGCTACTGAGCTTTCTGTTCATTCACAATGGTCAGCCATGTTTACGAAACAGGAAAAAGTAGAACCGATAATCTCCGTACATAGTGCTACCACAGGAACAATTGAGTATATACAAGAGGATGCTTACAATTACACGGTTTCTGTAAAACAAAATACAAGTGACGAGAGTTCTTCTGTTGTGAATAAAACCTGGAATGATGGGTCGCAAGACTTAACGAGAACCATTTCCTTTGATCCTTCTTTTACACGTGATACATCTTTCACCTTCTCGTTTGCATTAAAGAAAACCTGTGAAGTAGAAACCAGTGTAAGTTCTTCGACAGCAGGTTCCGTTGATATAACAAACACAGACGGCACAATATTTAATATAAAGGCAGTTTCCAATGATGAGAATCAGTATTCATTTGAGAATTGGTTACATACGGATGTAAGTGGTTCTATAAGTCTTGATATAGCCAACTTGCCAGGGGATACTGCATTTACGGCTTTCTTTACGCACAAAAAGAATTGTGTTAGTGATATTATCTTGTATTCTTCAACTGCTGGTAGTGTGTTTGTTGATACTGTGGATTTGTTGAAAGACACGTTCCGTATCCGTATGACGAACACGGATGCAGCGGTTCACACGCCTCTTAACTGGTTGGACGATGTTACTTTGACTAATTCAGAACGTGTAGTTGGTATAGATTCTACGACCACTTATTATTTTGCGTATGTAGATTCGGTATTCTGCGATGTAGATTCGATGATATACAACTCGAATGGTGGTAGTGTTCACTTGACTCGTGCTGTTGATGCGAACACAGGTGAGCCTTTGGATACTTGGGCGTTAAGTGCCGATACAGCAAAGGGCTATGAGTTTATAGGTTGGATAGATACAGGTGATGTCCGCACGAAATATACTCGTGATAGTATCAAGTTACATAAAGACACATCCTTCACGGTTGCTTATAACTTATCTATTTTTTGTCCAATTGACGCTATCGTTTACTCTTCGACAGCAGGTACGATCGATGTGAATGTTGAAAATTTGGAAACGGGTGACTTTAAACTTACTTCCAAGAGTTACAATAATGCATTACACAAGCGTAATGGTTGGTCAGATGATGCGTCTGCCGCTTTAGATAATCGTTCGGTTCGTGTTAAATCTGAAACGACTTACTACTTTGATTTCTTCAACTCAGTAATGTGTGAAGTAGATTCGACAATTTATAACTCGAATGCTGGTGGTGTGCATTTTACTCCCAATTTAGATGGTAATGGTAATCGTTTGAATAGTTGGACATTGAGTGCTGATACGGCTGCGGGTTATAAATTTGTTAATTGGCTTGATGAGGGTGGAATAGTAAATTGGTATGCTTTTACATATAATAATATGACCTATTATTCCAAGAGTTTGAGCATAGGTTCCGAAGTAGAAGTTTATAGTTATGGTAGTAATAATTTCACTTTGTTTGGTCGTTTTACCCTACAAGGGACTCCAGGTTCAGAGTATTATGTCCGTTCAGGTACTTCTACAGGTGCTGGTGGTAGTTCTGTCCCGTATTCGCATACATATAGTCGAGATAATTCAAAAGATAGGACAAGCGGTTATAGTCAATTCGATTATACGCGTAAAGATATAGTATTAAGTAGCGATACGTTTTTCACGGTTGCTTACAATATGTATAGCAGTTGTGTAAGTGATATAATATTGTACTCTTCGACAGCTGGTAGTGT
>JAEELX010000038.1 GCA_016282955.1 Paludibacteraceae bacterium
AGTTTGATTATACCATTAAGAAAAATATAACGACTACACCTGGTGTGAAAGCCCTTTATATTCAGATTAAAGACTCGAAAGGAACCATTTTTTTAACCGCAAATTCGGGCAAATTTGAATATGAAGGCCAAGCACTTGACTATACCCTGATGAAGGAGTTTGAATATGCGGGCGAAAAGTTGCAAGATTCGGTATATTGGACGTTGGATAAGCGTTTAGAGCCCGAGAAGTATTCGGTAAATTTCTTTGTTGAAGGTTCGTTGGTTGGCAGTTTTGATTTTGAAATAAAAAGGTAGGAATACGTAAAAATGAAGTTTTTTTATATTGTATATCAATATTTTATCGTTTTTCCAATCTTATTGGTGATTACTTTTTTTACGGCACTGATGACGATTTTGTTTACGGCGTGGAAAAATAGTGCTTTTATTGTTGCTATGCAACGTTTTTGGGCTCGTTGCTTTTACTATTTGTGCTTTATTCCAGTCGAAGTAACGGGAAAAGAGAATCTCCAAGAAGGTCAATCGTACGTTTTTGTGTGCAATCACCAATCGATTTACGACGTTTTTGTAATTTATGGTTGGTTGCCCGTTGTTTTTAAGTGGATTTTGAAACAAGAGTTACGCAAAATACCTTTTGTGGGTGTGGCGTGTGAAAAAGCTGGACACATATTTATAGATAGGTCCAATGTTCGGAAAGCCTTTCAGAGTGTGGAAACTGCCAAACAGACACTGCAAAATGGCGTTTGTGTGGTTATTTTCCCAGAAGGAACACGTACTTTTGACGGTCAAGTGGCTCCTTTTCGGCATGGAGCTTTCAAAATGGCGTTTGATTTGGACTTGCCCATTGTGCCACTTTCGTTGAATGGTTGCTATGAGTTGATGAATCGTCGCCAAAAATACCTCACGTGGCACAGAGTGAAATTGCATATTGATAAACCGATTTACTTGACCGAAGAGGATAAGGAAAATCGTGCTGAAACGATAGAAAAGATACGAAATATAGTGATAAAAAATATATAATAATTTATAAAAGTTAAATCTTAATACAATGTCAGACAAAAAATTACATTGGTTGAAGGACTTCCCAAAAGTCTCAACCAAGCAATGGAAAGACAAAATCATCACTGACTTGAAAGGTGCTGATTTTGACAAGAAACTCGTTTGGAAAACAGACGAAGGTTTTGCAGTACAGCCTTTTTATCGCGAAGAAGATTTGAAAGGCATAAAAACACCGCTGAGTGCCCCGGGACAATTCCCTTATGTACGTGGCACGAAAGAAAACAACGAATGGGCAATCCGTCAAAACATCTCGGTTGCAAGTACCCGTGAGGCTCGCAAAGCCAACGCAAAAGCACTTGATATTTTGAATAAAGGTATCACGTCCATCGGTTTTTGTATTTGTGCAGAAAAAGTGAATTACAATTTCCTCAAAAATTTGTTGCAAGGTATTCATGCTGAGGCAGTTGCATTAAATTTCTGCGTTTCTGCTTGTCAAGCCGTTGAATTTGCGGGTATTTTGGCACGTTACTTTAAGCGTGAAAAATACGATTTGAAGAAGGTTTATGGCTCGATTGACCTTGATCCCATGCGTAATATGCTTTTGAAAGGAAAGAAAATTTCACGCGAAGAGATTTCTCAAAAATTGGTTGATGTAGTTAAAAAACTCAAATCGTTGCCTAATTTCCGTGCTGTTTGTGTTAATAGTGTTGTTTTGAACAATGCTGGTGCTTATTGCGTTTCGGAGTTGGCTTACGCTTTGGCATGGGGTGCAGAATATCTGACAATCCTCACGGACGCAGGCGTTTCTCCACATCTTGCAGCACAATCTATCCGCTTCAATATGGGTATTGGTGGCAACTATTTTATGGAAATCGCTAAGTTCCGTGCTGGAAGATTGTTGTGGGCTAAAATCGTAGAAGCATACAAAAATCCAACGTTCACGTCGGCTTTGAAAGAAGCTGCTAAAATGAATGTTTCGGCTCAGACAAGTCGCTTCAATATGACGATTTTTGATGCTTACGTTAACTTACTTCGTACCCAAACCGAGACGATGTCGGCTGTTATTGCGGGTGTAGACGAAGTTACGGTTACGCCTTTTGATGCAACCTACGAAAATCCGACCGAATTTGCAGAAAGAATCGCACGTAACCAACAACTTTTGCTCAAAGAAGAATCGCATTTTGATAAAATTGTTGACCCCGCCGCTGGTTCTTACTACATCGAAAACCTCACCAAAGCCATCGTTGAAAATGCGTGGAAAGAGTTTTTGAGTATCCAAGAAAAAGGCGGAATTTATCAAATGATTGTTACGAACCAATTACAAGACGCTGTGGCAGCTAACTTGAAAGAGCGTTTGAGCAATGTAGCAAAACGTAAAGAAGTGTTGTTGGGTTCGAATCAATTCCCTAACTTCACCGAAAAAGTGGCTAAGAAGATTAAACTCAACGGAAAAACGCAGTGCTGTTCTTGCAGTTGCGAAAACGCAGAATTGAAGACCTTGCCCGTTGCTCGTGCAGCTGAAGAGTTTGAACAATTACGTTTGGCAACCGAAAATGCAAAGAAACAACCTGTGGCATTTATGCTCACAATTGGCAACTTGGCAATGCGTATTGCTCGTGCTCAGTTCTCTTGCAATTTCCTCGCTTGTGCTGGCTACAAAGTGGTAGATAACAATGGTTTCAAGACCGTTAAAGATGGTATCAAAGCCGCTAAGAGAGCCAAAGCAGACGTTGTCGTTTTGTGTTCAAGTGATGACGAATATGCTACGTTTGCACCAGAAGCATTTGAATTGCTCAAAAAAGAGGAAGGATTTAATCCTATCTATATCGTCGCTGGTGCTCCCGCATGTATGGAAGATTTGCAAAAAGCAGGCATTCAAAACTTCATCCATGTGCGTAGCAATGTATTAGAAACACTCAAATCGTTTAACCAACAATTACTTGATAAATAATTATGAAACCAAATTTTAAGGAAATAGATATTGCAAAAATTGCTAACTCCAAAGTAAAAGGTAGCAATGAAAAGAATTGGCAAACGCCTGAATTGATAGACGTTAAGCCCATCTATACAAAAGAAGATTTAGCAGGAATGGAGCATCTAAACTATGCTTCGGGTCTTCCTCCATTTTTGCGTGGTCCGTACAGTGGCATGTATCCGATGCGTCCTTGGACGATTCGTCAGTATGCTGGTTTCTCCACTGCACAAGAGTCCAACGCTTTCTATCGCCGTAACTTGGCAAGTGGTCAAAAAGGTTTGTCGGTGGCTTTCGACTTACCAACACACCGAGGCTACAATGCAGATAATCCACGTGTGGTAGGTGATGTCGGAAAAGCAGGTGTGAGCATTTGTTCGTTGGAAGATATGAAGGTTTTGTTTGATGGCATTCCATTGAATAAGATGTCTGTTAGTATGACGATGAACGGTGCTGTGTTGCCTATTTTGGCTTTCTACATCAACGCTGGTTTGGAGCAAGGGGCTAAGTTGGAAGAAATGGCAGGTACGATTCAAAATGATATTCTCAAAGAGTTTATGGTGCGTAATACGTATATTTATCCACCAAAATTCTCCATGAAAATCATCGCTGATATTTTTGAATACACCAGTAAAAATATGCCGAAATTCAACTCCATCTCTATCTCGGGTTACCACATGCAAGAGGCAGGTGCAACCGCTGATATTGAGTTGGCTTACACGTTGGCAGACGGTATGGAGTACTTGCGTGCTGGTGTGAATGCTGGTATGTCGGTGGATACGTTTGCTCCACGTTTGAGCTTCTTCTGGGCTATCGGTATGAACCACTTTATGGAGATTGCTAAAATGCGTGCTGGACGTATGTTGTGGGCTAAAATCGTGAAGTCGTTTGGTGCAAAGAATCCCAAATCGATGGCTTTACGTACCCACTGCCAAACCTCTGGTTGGTCGCTCACCGAGCAAGACCCTTACAACAACGTAGGACGTACTTGCATCGAGGCTATGGGAGCCGCTTTGGGACATACACAATCCTTGCACACCAACGCTTTGGACGAGGCTATTGCATTGCCAACTGACTTCTCGGCTCGTATCGCTCGTAATACCCAGATTTACATCCAAGAAGAGACAAAAGTATGTAAAGAAATTGATCCTTGGGCTGGTAGTTATTACATCGAAACACTCACGAACGAGTTGGCAAATAAAGCGTGGGCTCATATCCAAGAAATTGAAGAATTAGGTGGTATGGCAGCTGCTATTGAGACAGGTATTCCAAAAATGCGTATCGAAGAAGCAGCAGCAAGAACGCAAGCACGTATCGACTCGGGCGAGCAAAAGATTATCGGTGTAAACGAGCATCGTTTGGCACAAGAAGACCCAATCGACATTTTGGAAGTGGATAATACCGCAGTTCGTTTGGAGCAAGAGGCACGTTTGAAAGAATTGCGTGCTAATCGTGACGAAAAAGCAGTACAAGAGTCGCTCAAAGCAATCACCGCTTGTGTGCAAGAGTGGGCAGATGGTAAAAAATCCAAAAACAACTTGCTCGATTTGGCGGTTAAAGCGTCTAAATTACGTGCATCGTTAGGTGAAATATCTGACGCATGCGAGGCAGTAGTAGGAAGATATAAAGCAACAATTAAAACTATTTCAGGTGTGTACGCAGCAGGAACAAAGAATGATTCTGATTTCGTAAAAGCACAACAGCTTACGGCAGAATTTGCAAAGAAAGAGGGTAGACAACCTCGTATTATGGTGGCAAAGATGGGACAAGACGGTCACGACCGTGGTGCCAAAGTCGTTGCAACAGGTTATGCCGATTGTGGCTTTGACGTGGATATGGGACCATTGTTCCAAACCCCAGCAGAGGCCGCTAAACAAGCCGTTGAAAACGATGTGCATGTATTGGGCGTCTCCTCTTTGGCAGCAGGACACAAGACACTTGTTCCACAAGTTATTGAAGAGTTGAAGAAACTTGGTAGACCTGATATTATGGTTATTGCTGGTGGCGTTATTCCAGCCCAAGATTACGAATTCCTTTACAAAGCAGGTGTTGCTGCTATCTTTGGTCCAGGTTCAAGTGTTGCAAAATC
Source organism: Paludibacteraceae bacterium (assembly GCA_016282955.1). Taxonomy (GTDB): domain Bacteria; phylum Bacteroidota; class Bacteroidia; order Bacteroidales; family Paludibacteraceae; genus Colicola. The sequence goes on from JAEELX010000038.1 coordinate 5,060, forward strand.
CGCTTGTACCATTATGGAATTATTGATGAAGTAATTTACTCGTATTTCTGACAAACTCACCCACTGGAGGATTTGATTCGTCTGGTGGGTGTGTTGTTAAACATTGTAACTATGAAAGTTTTATTGATTAACGGAAGCCCACGAAAAGCGGGAAATACGTTCGTTGCTCTTTCGGAAGTGGCAAAAACGTTGGAAACACAAGGTATAGAGACCGAAATGGTACAAATTGGGGTTAAACCCGTTCGTGGCTGTATTGCGTGTATGCAGTGCAAAACGAAGCAGTTAGGTCAATGCGTTTTTGATGATGATATTTGCAATCGTATTGTAGAAAAGATGGCTACTGTAGACGCTTTGGTGGTAGGTACTCCCGTATATTATGGTCAGCCAAACGGCACAGTGCTGTGTTTGATGCAACGTATGTTTTATTCGGCGAGTGATAAACTGCAAAATAAGCCTGCTGCAGCTGTTTGTATCTGTCGGCGGGGTGGGGCAACGGCGGCTTTTCAAACGCTAAATATGCCCTTTCAGATGACGAATATGCCACTCGTAACGTCGCAGTATTGGAATATCGTGTATGGACGCGAAGAAGGACAGGCAAGTTTAGATGCCGAAGGGTTGCAAACGATGCGGACTTTGGCGAATAATATGGCGTGGCTGTTGAAGAAAATCCATCAAAATGGTCAACCCGATTATCCCCAACGCGAGCCGTGGCAACCTACAAATTTTATTAAATAACTTATAAAAAAACGCTTATGAAAAGATTGATTTTAGGATTATTAGCCGTTGCGACCGTGGCGTGTTTGTCGGCAGAGAGTGTTTATGATTTCAAGGTAAAAAACGCACAAGGAAAAGAGGTCGCACTTTCGGAGTATAAAGGCAAAGTGTTGCTGATTGTCAATACGGCGACTCGCTGTGGTTTTACGCCACAATACAATGAATTAGAGGCACTTTACGAAAAATATGCAAAGGAAGGTTTGGCGATTTTGGATTTTCCGTGCAACCAGTTTGGCGAACAAGCACCAGGCACGATTCAGGAGATTCAAAGTTATTGTTCAATCAATTTTAACATCCAATTTCCACAATTTGATAAGATTGAAGTGAATGGAAAAAATGCTTCGCCGCTGTATGTGTATCTCAAGTCCCAGAAAAACTTTGAAGGCTTTGATTTGAACGATAAAATGGGCAAATTGTTGGACAATATGCTTCGCAAACAAGACCCAGAATACGACAAAAACAGCGATATTAAATGGAATTTTACGAAGTTTTTGGTTTCGAAGGATGGTCGTGTTGTAAAACGTTATGAACCTACCGAAAAAGTGAGCGTCATTGAGGCAGATATTCAAAAGGAGTTAGGAAAGTAAATAACCATCGGAAATCAAGTTTTCGGTATTATCAGGCATAAATGGTGTTCTGATTGTGTTTTTTGCAATGATATGAAGACGTTTATCAAAACTTTTGACGAATTGACGACGGGCGAACTCTATGAGATTCTCAAAGCCCGTTTTGACGTGTTTGTGATGGAGCAACATTGTTTTTACTTGGACATGGACGATATTGACTACCACGCCATTCATATTTATATGACTGAATCTCAACAAGTTATGGCTTATGCACGGCTATTTCCGCAATCGTTTACACCCGAATTGCCTATTCCGCAACCGAATGAGAAAGATGCGTGGCATTTTGGGCGTTTACTCACCCGCAGACGTGGCGTAGGCTTGGGAAAACAGATGGTCGAAACGATTCTGCAAGTTGCGGAACAAAACCACGTCAAAACCATTTATATCGAAGCCCAAACACACGCTATCGGTTTTTATGAAAAGTTTGGCTTTCAAGTCATCTCCGAACCCTTTGAAGAAGCGGGCATCATGCACGTTGAAATGAAAAAAATACTTTGCGAGTAATGTGTTTGGCATACTTAGAAAATTGCACCAAAAATACCAAACCCTTCTTCAAATCCACCTTTGTGCGGGTTTAACATTACTTAGTATTAATGTGCTCGGTTCCGCTAGGTAAAACAAACGCTTTCAATTTGTGTGAGTTTAGCATTACTTAGAATTAATACGAGTTAAATTGAAATTCTCCTCAAAAGGTGTTTTTTGCCTTGTAGATGAAAGGTTTTATGCTCAAAACCGTAACAAACCATATTGTAGAATGGTGTAGATATGGTTATCTTTGATGACAGCATTTCGTATCGTTGCTTCTTTGATGTAGCCATTCTTTTCCAGCACTTTTGCCGAAGCGATATTGGGTTCATAGACCAAAGCGGTAATCCTGCGAAGGTCGAGTATATCAAATGCCAATCTACTCATTTCACCAACCGCTTGCGTCATAATCCCCTTGGACCAATAATCGGTCAGCAACATATACCCTATATTGCCGTCAATTCTACACACATCGGCTTTCTTCTCCACAGAGATACTTCCAACGATTTTCCCATCTACCACAATGGCACGAAATAACCTCTCTTTTTCCTCCGTTTCTTGCACCATCTTCAGCCATTGTTCCGCATCAGAATCCGTATAAGGGTAGGGAATGCTATCGGCGAGGTATCGTCTATCCACAGCATTGCAAAGTGCCTTTAAGCCCTCTTTATCGGCTTGGGTACATTTACCCAAAAGAATGTTCATAGTGTATGGTTGATTATTTATATCACACCGACCACAAGCCAAGTCATATAGCCCAGAAAGAGAGTCGTGAGGACTGCACCTTCCCAACGAGCAATCGTTAGTTTGGTGTAAGAAAAGAGCCAAAGTAAGAGCATCGAGAGCGTCATCACCGCAAAATCAACGATAGTTATACCTTGCACGTGCATATGACTAATCAAACCCGCACCACCCAGAATCAGCAGAATGTTCAACACATTAGAACCCAGCACGTTGCCAATAGCGATACCACTATTGCCTTTACGGGCAGCCACAACACTCGTAGCAAGTTCGGGTAGGGAAGTACCACCAGCCACGATAGTTAGACCAATGACAGCCTCACTAACACCCAACATTTGTGCCACATTGGTGGCTCCATCAACGAAGATATTCGAACCAAGCACCAAACACCCCAAACCCAACACAAGTAGCAGTAACGACTTCGGAACGGAATAGCCACGAGACGCCACTTGTTCTTGCTCCATATCGCCCTTTGCATTGCGTAACGTGAACCACATAAAAACAATCATACCGATAAACAACAATGCCGCATCAAGGCGTGATAGATAGTCGTCCATCATCACCATCACGGTCAGCACCACAGACGCCAACAAGGCAATAGGGATGTCTTTTTTGACGGTGGAGGGTAGGATAGTCATCGGTGCCACCATCGCCGTTACGCCCACAATAAGCATCGTATTGAAGATATTCGACCCCACCACGTTACCTACGGCAAGGTCAGCCGTGCCTTTGAGTGCCGAGACGATACTCACGCAGAACTCGGGTGCCGATGTGCCAAGAGCCACAATAGTCAGTCCAATCACAATCTGCGGGATATTCATTCGTTCTGCTAAAGCCACTGCACCATCGGTCAGTCGGTCGGCACCCCACAGCACCAACGCCACACCTGCTACAATCATCAATATATTCAGCCACATAGATAAAAAATTATTGCGATAATGTATTCATTTTTCTTTGCAACTATACTTCGCAGCCATTAAGTCCTTTTTGGTTTACGAATAAAAACGCCTCATAAACCGAGATTTACGAGGCATTTTTTGTACCCAGGGCCGGGGTCGAACCGGCACAGGGGTGAACCTACTGGTGTTTGAGACCAGCGCGTCTACCAATTCCGCCACCTGGGCCAAAGCGACACGAAGGTATATAAAAAAAAGCCATTAAACAAAAAAAAGTGAATTTTGAGGTATAAAAAAATCGTTGGCTTGAAAAATATCGTTCTGAAGCACGAAATAAAAAAGTTTTGTGCCATTGCAGGTAGAATTTATCAGCCCACAACAGCACAAAAACAATCCAATCAGAACGCTAAATTACACGATTCCTTGTTCCAACATCGCTTGTGCAACCTTCATAAAGCCAGCGATATTCGCACCTTTCACGTAATCCACACTACCATCGGCTTGGGTACCGAATTGAACGCATTGTTCGTGGATGGATTGCATGATCGTGTGCAATTTGTCATCCACTTCTTTTTCCGACCAATTAAGGTGTGCAGCGTTTTGGGTCATTTCCAAGCCCGAAGTAGCAACACCACCTGCATTCACGGCTTTACCAGGAGCAAAGAGAACGCCATTCTTTTGGAAGTAGTGAATTGCTTCGGGTTGGCAGCCCATGTTCGAAACCTCGCAGCAGCACCAGCAACCGTTAGCCTTCAATTCTTTTGCATCGTCTTCCGACAACTCGTTTTGGAAAGCACATGGCAACGCAATATCGCATTTGATTGACCACGCTTTCTTGCCTGCCGTAAATTTGGCTTTGTCGGGGAATTTATCTGCCATATCTTGCACTTTATTGCGGTTTGAACTACGCATAACGAGCATGTAATCAATCATTTCTTTGGTTATGCCGTCTGGGATATGACAAACGCCATCAGGACCCGAGATAGCCACCACTTTAGCACCTAATTCGGTTGCTTTGATGCAGGCACCCCACGCTACGTTACCGAAACCAGACACGGCAATCGTCTTGCCTTTGAGGTCTTTTCCGGCTTTTTCGAGCAAGTGATGCGTAAAGTATAAAGCACCAAAACCTGTTGCTTCAGGACGCAAGAGAGAGCCACCAAACGTCATTCCTTTACCCGTTAAAACGCCCGTATGGTATTCGCGAGCCAACTTTTGGTACATACCATTCAAATAACCGATTTCGCGTCCACCAACACCTACGTCTCCAGCAGGAATATCTTGGTCGGGACCGATGCACTGCCACAATTCCAACATAAATGCTTGGCAGAAACGCATGATTTCAGCATCACTTTTGCCCACTGGGTCAAAGTCCGAGCCACCTTTTGCACCACCCATCGGGAGGGTTGTGAGGGCATTTTTGAAGGTTTGTTCAAAGCCCAAGAACTTCAACATAGAAGGTGTTACGGCTTTGTGGAAACGCAAACCGCCTTTGTAAGGACCGATAGCGGAGTTGAATTGTACGCGGTAACCTAAGTTGGTCTGAACTTCGCCTTTATCGTCCACCCATGTTACGCGAAACGTAAAGATACGGTCAGGTTCTACGATACGCTCTACAATCTTTGCTTTTTCAAATTCAGGGTGTTTGTTGTACACCTCTTCAATAGACTCAAGCACTTCTTGACAGGCTTGGAGGTACTCTGCTTCACCGGGGTGTTTAGCAGAAAGGTACGTCATAATGTTTTGTACATTCATGGTATTAAATTTTTAGAATTATTATTTATGGTTCAAATAACTGTTTCCAGTAAATCATCTTTGTTTTACATTCTTCTCCAAATTTTTGGATTTTTTTACAAGCAACTTCAAACGAATACTCCTCGTCCAAATGGGTTTTGGAATAGAAATTATCCGCATAACATATCAGTTGCTCTTCTAACGTTATAGGCACGAAATCGCGATGGGGCAAAGGCATATTTTCTTGAATAATTTGCTCTTTGGTTATGCCTGTTCCTGTATGCCGTTCTGCAACGAGTGCGTACTGTGGCAAACCTTCTTGTCGCAATAATTCTGCACCTAAATAGCCATGTTCTACGTATTGATGTTGCCCGAAACAATTGATAGAAGGAGCATTGCACATAAAAATACCGATGTCGTGCAACATAGCCGCGTTAAAAACAAAGTCGCGATTCAAATGCAACTCGGTACGTTTATCGACGATACTTACTGCTCTTTGGCATACTTGTTTACTATGCGTAATCAAGATATTGTACAAAGGTTCATTATCGCAATAATACTTCTCTATAATATCAAAAATTTCGTTCATACAAATAGTCATCTGCAACTTTTTACGGTTACAGATGACTTTTAAACGTTATCCTAAAACAGGTGTTCCCATCAAGTTACGGATGAGAATCAACACGAGCAATGCCAAAATAGCATAAAACTCAGGGAAAGCCGCCATAATCATCGTACCTGCGGTTACGTTATGTCCAGCACCCGTTGCAGCCACACCATTTGCACACACTTGACCTTGACGGATAGCCGAGAATAAAGCCACAACGCCTAATGCCAAGCCTGCACCAAAAACAGCAGCAGCCTGCAAAGCGGTAATACCCGCTGTTAAGAAACCTTGCAATAAGAAATAACCCACGAAACCGTAAATACCTTGTGTAGAAGGCAATGCAGAGAGTAAGATGTAAATACCCATTGCATCAGGTCTTTTCTTTAAAGCACCAACCACCGTGTTACCACAGATAGTCAAACCAAATACACTTCCGAGACCGGACAACCCTACCATGAGGGCGATTCCGATGTAAGCAATCAGTAAATTTGTCATAATATTTAATTTTTATTTATTTAACTTTTGAAAAGGTTTATATTCTAATCCACCGCCTTCGAAATCGGCGTTTTTATAAAATTCCACAAAGGTCAAACGCAACGGGTGCACCACAGACGAAATAAGGCAAAGAGCAAAGTTCAGTCCATGTCCAAATAGCATAATAAACAGCATTGGAAGCCAACCTATCCACGCAGGCATACCTTCGCCCACTTGCAAAGCCAAACTATTGAACACATTGCCCAATATACCGCCTGCCAAGCCCAAAGCGAACAAACGAATGTAACTCAAAACGTCTCCCAGCAAGCCCGAAACCATATTGTACGTTCCCCATAAACCACCACCGAGATTTGCTATCAAAATTTTCTTGTCAGGGTCGCTGTAGAAGAGGATAAACAAGGCACATAAGCCTAAAATACCATAAAAGACGTACAATGTCGTTCCTTGTGGGGAAGTGAAAAGCCAAACGATGCCCGTAATCAAGAAAACAAGCCATGCAATATCGTACAAAGCGTATTTCAAACCCTTTTGCAAGATAATTTTAGCCGACTTGAAGCCCATTGCAAACAAGATTTGGAAGATACCGATTGCCACCGCAAAAACCATCATTGGATGATAACTGCCGTCCGCAACGTGTACCGAAGCATTCGTTTCCGTAATAAAGTATTGTTTTACGGGAGCCAAGAAAGCCACTTCTTCGAGATTGATTCCGAAAAACATACCCGTCAGAATACCCACAACCATAGTCGTAAAACCCATAAAAGTCGCTAACCAACCCCAATTTTTCAAATCAGGTTTCTTCAAAATCAGATAGATTCCAGCCACTAAAATCAGCAAACCATAGCCACCATCGCCCAAACATAAGCCGAAAAACAGCATAAAGAAGGGTGCAAAAAACGGGGTAGGGTCAATCTCTGCATAGTTGGGCAACGAATACAGCCGCGTGATAGGCTCAAACAACTTCGTAAAGAAATTATTTTTCAGCTGAATCGGTGTTGTGTCTTCAGCCGTTGGGTCGGTCGATTCGTAGTAGATATGCTCTTTTTCCAACAAAGCATCCAAATCTTTGCTCTGTTCCAGCGGACAAAAACCTTCCACATACTTCACGCTTCCTTCCGCCAAATCGGTCGTATTTAGTTCGACTTTTTGCCAATCAATGCTTTGATGCACCGTGAGTTCTTCGTTTTCTAATGCCTGTAGATTTTGGTTCGCCAACTGTTGCAATTCGTTGATTACAGCTTGTTTTTTTGCCTCCAAAGCCGTAATATCTTGCAATAATTCGGAATAGTTGTGTTCGTTGAGCGTTTGCTCAGTACAACCTTCATTATTCAGCGAATTAACATTTTCAATCGCCACAAAATACACGACATTATTGCTTTCGTTAATTACTGCACCAAACGAATCATCAAAAGCCGATTTTGGGCATGTGTAGAAATGCAACGGATAACCTGCCGAAGCGATTGACGCCATCTTTTTAGCCGAAAAATCGCCCCATATTTGCATTCGAGCCGCTTCTTTTTGCGTTGCTTGAATGTCTTGGTCAATCTCAGTCAACTGTTTGGTCGTATTTTCCCACTGCTCAATAAATGCTTGTATATCTGCCGTTTTTGCAGGAGAAATTTGTTCCGTACAATACGACTTTGCTTGTGCGATAATTGATTGTAATTTAGCAAAATACGTTACGCTTTCTTGCAAAGTTTCGTTTGCCTCCAAATCGACATTTTTGGCCGTGATATGCACCAAACCGAAGTCGCGTAATTGCGTCAAAAACGATTCATATTGGCGATAAAAAACCAAGAAAGTATATTTTTTCATTTTCGTAATCATACGGCAACGCCCTCCTTTCTTTGTTTTTCTTGTTCTTTTTCACGTTTCGATTTGACGATTTTTTGGGACGATTTGCTCAAATTTTCTTCGTCTTCCATAAATCGTTTAATTTTGCGGATGGCATCTTGATAGCCAGGAATTTGCACTTTTTCAAACAAATTCACTTTTTGGGTCGTTTTTTTGCGTGCATACTCCAATAAATCCACTTTTTTCCGCATAAATTCTTGGCGGATACCCACGTCGGCAATCGCTTTGAGTTGCTCAAAACCGTCTGCAAACCACTTTGGCGAAGAAAAAATGCTAAATTCTTTGGTAGAATAGACCACTTCGTCCAAGACAGGCACACGCACGCCCGCAATTTTTTTGATGGACATCTTAACGTCATCAACGTGGATAAGACTCGTATCAAACTCGCCCCAGAGTGCAATCATTTGGTCATATCCTTTGATGCGTTGTTCTACTTCTTCGTCCAATTTTTTCATTTCGTCCTTTGCCTTTTTCACCTCCATACGCAGAGCGGTCTCTTTGTTTTGCAGGGTCGGCAGGGTTCGTTGTCGCATCTTGAGGTTTTTTTCAAGCCCTTGCAACGACGTTTTATTATATTGAAAACTGATAGCCATAATTATACATCTACTTTTTGTGGATCAATAAATTTTATTTCGCCATCTTCGCTCACAACGAGTTCATCGTTATCCTTGCGTTTTTGTTCAACTAACTTTTTGAAGGATATTTTTAATCCTTTTTCCACTTTCTTACGAAAACTAATGTTTTCCTGCTTTTTCGGCTCTTGGATAGCTTCTAATGGGTTATTTTCATTATTTTCTTTCATAAATAGACAACATTTTATCCCAAATGGATTGATTAACAATTTTTATTGGTTCGTTTAATGTTTTCTTTTCTGCAAAAGTAGTAAAATCTACCGATTTATTTACAAGCAGAACACTATCACACCTCGGTATAAAAAGATTGATTAAATTATTGATGCCTAACTTATAGCGTCTTTCAATAATTTCTTCGGCAACGTTATGTCCGCCTTCGCTCACTCGTTTGGCAACACGCAATTTGGCTAATTCTACGCTTTCAATGTAGAAAAAAAGCAAATGAACGATGTAACCTAACGTGTGTGCTTTATCAATCAATTTAATGTAAGAGCGTGTTGCGAGGGTGGTTTCAATGGCAAAATCTTCTTTTAATTCAATCAACTCTTCAATGCGTGAAAACATGATTTTTCCAGCTTGTATAGCGACACTTTCCACATCAAAAGGCGATAAACCTCGTGCGATTTCGTCCGCATTGACAAAGTGTTTGCAGTGAAGCATATCAGGCAAAATAGTATACGATGCCGTCGTTTTGCCAGCACCATTACATCCTGCTATGATATACAAATTTGCCATTATTGCACCACTCGATTACCCTTTAACCCAGTATTTATCTACCAATTCTTGTTTGATATTGACCTCTTCTGCCTTGAAATGTTGTGCAAAAAGTTGCCAAGCGATGTCCAACATCTCGGTGGTGTTGATATTGACATCAATTGCCAAAATTTTGTCCGAATAATCCTTTGCAAAAGCCAAACAACGCTCGTCGTAATTGGTCAAATCAAAACCATTCTCCAATTTTGTTTTTGCATTGGCAGCATCGGCATACAAACGAACGGCAGCATTCATAACTTGTGGATGGTCTTCGCGGGTCTTTTTACCAGCAACCAACTGTTTCAAACGACTCAACGAACGGAACGGATCCACAATAACTTTTCCGATGTCGCTATCACGCCGTAAATAGAGCTGTCCTTCGGTGATATAACCTGTATTATCGGGGATTGCGTGCGTTATGTCGCCACCAGATAGGGTAGTAACGGCAATGATGGTGATACTACCGCCACCTGCTTCTTGTGGGAACTGCACAGCTTTTTCGTAAATCTTTGCCAAATCGGAGTAAAGCGAACCGGGCATAGAGTCTTTGGAAGGAATCTGGTCCATACGGTTGCTCACAATCGACAAAGCATCGGCGTAAAGTGTCATATCGGTAAGCAAAACCAACACTTTTTGGTGCTTTTGTACTGCAAAATACTCGGCAGCCGTCAAAGCCATATCGGGTATCAACAAACGCTCTACAGGTGGGTTTTCGGTCGTGTTTACGAAAGAAACGATACGGTCAAGCACACCTGCATTGTTGAACACGTTTTTGAAATAAAGGTAGTCGTCATTCGTCAAACCCATACCTCCCAAGATGATTTTGTCGGCTTGGGCACGCAAAGCCACGTTCGCCATCACTTGGTTGTAAGGTTGGTCAGGGTCAGCAAAGAATGGGATTTTTTGCCCCGAAACGAGCGTGTTGTTCAAGTCAATACCTGCGATACCCGTTGCAATCAACTCGGAAGGTTGTTTGCGTCGCACGGGGTTCACACTCGGACCTCCCAACTCCACTTCGTCGCCTTCAATAGCGGGTCCTCCATCGATTGGGTCGCCGTATGCGTTAAAGAATCGGCCGGCTAACTGGTCGCTCACTTTCAACGAAGGTGCCTTGCCCAAGAAAACCACTTCGGCGTTCGTGGGTAACCCTTCTGTTCCTTCGAAGACCTGCAAAGTAACCTCGTCTTCCAAGATTTTTACAACCTGTGCCAACTTGCCATTGACGGTTGCTAATTCGTCATTTCCTACGCCTGTGGCCTTCAACGAAAGCGTTGCTTTGGTGATTGCCGTGATTTGCGTATAAATTTTTTGAAATGCTTTTGCCATATATAATTCTTTTAATTTCAATAAGTTAGTAACTTTTTACGCTATCTGTTTTTCTTTCAACAACTCGTCCAATTTGGTTTGATAGTTGTTAAAATCAGCCGACTTAAACTCGCAATAGTTCATCTGTTTACAGATATTGATAATCTTCTTAAAGTATTCATTTACATCCAAGAAGTTGTCAAAATCGTAATCTTTATGACACATATCCATCACCAAATTAAGCATATATTCTTGGCGTTCCATCGGACAAACCGCATCAATCTTGTCAAATGCGTCTTGTTGCAAAATGATAAAATCAATAAGTTCCGACTTCCAAAATTCTTCGTGATAATCTACGGGTACGCCATCATCGCCCAAAATGTTGATTTGTTCTTGAATTTCCTTACCGCGTTGGAGATAGGTCTTCATTTCGTTCACCAAACCAATCCAACTATTATTGATGCGTTTGGAAATATATTCTTCAAATTCAGGATATTCCAAATATTTAGAGTAAGAATCAATGGGGTTTACAGCGGGGTAACGTTTGCGGTCAGCACGGTTCTGCTCCAAAGCATAGAAACAACGTGCAACCTTCTTCGTACCCTCTGTTACAGGCTCTTTCAAGTTACCACCCGCGGGCGAAACCGTTCCCAAGAAGGTTACCGAGCCCGTACTGCCATTGTTCAAATACACATAACCGGCACGAGCGTAGAAAGCACCGATGATAGCCGATAAGTCCATCGGGAAGGCATCTTGTCCGGGCAACTCTTCCAAACGGTTGGACATCTCACGCAATGCTTGAGCCCAACGAGAAGTAGAGTCTGCCATCAACAACACACGCAAGCCCATCGAACGGTAGTACTCGGCAATGGTCATCGAAGTGTACACCGAAGCCTCACGAGACGCAACAGGCATGTTGGACGTGTTGGCAATGATTATCGTACGCTCCATCAACTTGCGACCTGTGTGTGGGTCGTCCAATTCGGGAAATTCGGTGAAGGTTTCCACCACCTCATTCGCACGCTCACCACACGCTGCAATAATCACGATGTCTGCTTCGGCTTGCTTGGAAATAGCGTGTTGGAGTACCGTCTTACCTGTACCGAAAGGACCCGGAATAAAGCCCGTTCCACCTTCGCAAATAGGGTTGGCGGTGTCTATGGTTCGAACGCCCGTTTCCAACAATTTGAACGGTCTTGGCTTGCTTTTATAGGCTAAAATAGCTTTTTTAACAGGCCATTTTTGTATCATGGTAACGTTGTGTTCTTTGCCTTCTGCATCGGTCAAAACGGCAATTGTATCGTTCACTTTGTATTCGCCTGCTTTAACGATGGATTTTACGGTATATTCGCCTTCAAACACAAATGGCACCATAATTTTATGGGGTTGGTGATTTTCGTCCACCTCACCCAACCAATCAGCGGCTTGCACTTTATCGCCTTCTTTTGCGATGGGCGTAAATTTCCACAGTGCCCCTTCGTCCAAAGGATAATTGTATTCACCACGTTGCAAGAAAACGCCCGTTAATTTATCCAAATCGTTTTGTAGTCCATCGTATTTTTTACTGAGCAAACCAGGTCCGAGCGTAACTTCCAACATGTGTCCTGTAAACTCAACTGTGTCGCCAACTTTCAAGCCACGCGTACTTTCAAAGACCTGAACGAAAACGTTTTCGCCTGTGATTTTGATAACTTCTGCCATCAATCGTGTTTTTCCGACACTTAAATAGCAAATTTCATTTTGTGCCACTGCTCCGTCCACCACAACGGTTACTAAGTTAGCAATGATACCTTTTACTTTACCAGTTGTCATATCTTTTTTAATTTTAAATTCTTTTTTGTTTTACAAACTAATCCCTTTTTTCATGTCACTTACTAATTCGCGGAATATCTGTTCGCCTTCTTCCACAGTCAGTTTGTCCCAACGATTCAACATCTCGCATTGCAAATAATACGCAAGCACATTTTCAACCGAAAAATGGATAAAACGTGTCTTTTCCTCCAACCAAGCGAAGCGTAAAGCGTCCAAGTGTTTTTCTCGCTCCATCAAGTTATCAATCTCCACAATTTGCATCACTTCGTTGAGGTTGGACATAACGCCACCCAAACCAAAATCCTTTTGTGAAATGTTTTTACGCAAGATTTCTGCCACTTCATTCGTTCCGATAATCAGTTTGCGAACATCAAAATTATGTTTTCGGCAAATCGTAGCAACGAGCACATTATTTATATCTTCGTTGAATTGGAACCACGAGCGTACAAAATCTTTCTTGCTTTTGATGCCGTATTCGTACAAAATAGCCGTGCGAATATCTTCTTCTGAGAGGACTTTTTCGGCTTCTTCCCACCACGCAGGAGCAGACAATGCATCGTCCCGATATTGTTCAAGCGTTGATAGCACAATCGGGTTGTCATTTTTCATTTGGAGCACAGCAAGCAAGGGTTTATCCTTCTCAAGCATGGTCTCATCTAATAGTTCCTGTAACTTTTCGATTGTAATGGGAGCAGAACTATTGATTTTTAAATCGGGCAAACTGGCTAATACATATTCGTATCCCATATTTATGTCCTTTTTAGTTGTTTAACCAAACAATAATTCAATCAGTTGTGGACGCAAAAATTCCTTGAAGAAAGCCTCAAATTCTTTATCGCCAAACGAGAGTTTATACCCTCCGTTTTTGCTGACGATTGAAAATGCCGTTTTAATATCCTTAACTTCTTGAATTTCAACGCCTTTATTCAGCACATCTTTTGCGTTGGCAGTGAAGTATTTGGTGAGAGCATCGGCATCTTTGGTTTCGATGATCACATCACCGTTTTTAGCCATTTCTTGGGCTAATTTTGCAATGATTTCCTGCATAAACTTAACATCGGTCGTAGCAACTTTTACGTTCTCTGTTACCACTTTTCCGCAAATCAAGTCGGTAATTTCGGTTTTCAAAGCACTGACACATTGGTCTTTATAGAGCTTTAATTCCGATTTGCAGTTTGCACTCAACTCTTCTGCTTGTTTTTTTGCTTGCTCAACGATTTCTTGTGCCTTTTTTTCGGCTTGAGAAACTATTTGAGCGGATTTAGCCTCTGCCTCTGCGATGAGATTATCGGCAGCGTTTTTACCTTTTTCAATACCATCTTGGTAAATCTTGGTGGTCAATTCGTCTAATGAAGCCATAGATTTTATATTTTTTAATTTATATGCAATTTTGTTATGTTCACTTTGCAAAGATAATAAAATTTATAACAAATCCATAACAAAAAAAAGCAAAAAATAAATTCTGCTTTTTCCTTGTCTTTATGGCTTATTTTGCCTATTACTCCTCTTCTGTTTCCACGGTAACGGTCGAATCTTGAGGAAGGGGAGGACACAAAAGTTCTGTCAATTTATTCGCAATAAAACTATTATCGATGCAACCGCCAAAATTTTCAGCACCATTACCCACTGCAAACAAAGGCACAGGATTAGCCGAATGCGAATTCGTTGTCCAGCCGATGAATGCTTGTTCGTTGATAATTTTAATCGCCAGATTACTCAGTTCATACACTTCTGAATAGAGTGTTTTGACGTTTTTATCTTTATTTTGTTTGATATTGTTAAACTTTTCTTGCAATAAAGCGTCATTTTCTTTGGAAATAGCAATGTTGGTATAAAAACCGAGATACTTTGTTAAGAGTTCTTGGACGTTTTTATATTGGATTTTTGCTCCTAATTTTGCGTGTAGTTCCTTGATTGCATTATTGAGGGAATCCACACTCACTTTTTGGTTATCTAACACTTTGAGGTTGAGGAAGTGTTTCTTCTTTCCAAGTGCCAAACCGCCTGTTTCGTGGTCTGCAGTTACCAAAATCAACGTCTCATCGGGATGTTCTTGGTAGAAATTATAAGCTACCGCAATGGCAGAATCAAATTCCAACACTTCGCCAATCGTATTTTTGGCATCATTACTATGTGCAGCACGGTCAATGGAGCCTCCTTCTACCATGAAAAAAAATGGCTTTTCTTTTTTGCTTAAAAATTCAACGCCCGTAGAAACGATTTTTGCCAACGTTAAATCCGTATCTTGCTTCTCAAGACCGTATGCCAAACGACCTTTCCCTAACTGTGATGGTGTTAAGCCGTCATTATGATCAATTAAAATCAATTTGTTGGTGTCCAATAACTCTTGGGCGTTTTCGTATCCTCTTGCAAAAGCATACCCTTTTTGTTCGCACAAATCATAAAGACATAGCGAATCTTTTCTTACTTTGCCGATTGGTTTCAAGAAAGAACTACCGGCAAAAAAATCGAAATCGGAATCGGCCAACTGGGTTCCAATCTTAAAATACTTACTTCGTTTCGTCACATGTGCATAAAACGCACCCGGAGTAGCGTGGTCTATGCTGACCGAAGTAGATACACCGACGCTCCAACCTATTTTTTTTAACGTATCTGCTATGCTATATACTTCTTCGTTTTCGTCGTCTAACCCCAAGACGCCATTAGCCGTTTTTTTGCCTGTTGCTAAGGCAGTTCCAGCAGCCGCAGAATCGGTTATGGGATTGGACGAAGAATGTGTGGCAACGATTCCTACTACAGGGAAAGAAGTCATCACTAAAGGTTCGCAACCTATTTTTTCTTGTAATTCTGCCAAATACATCTGGGTTAGACGGACATGATTAAAGCCCATCCCGTCTCCAATAAAATAAAAAACATACTTCGGTTGGGCATAAATACCCAACGAAAATACAATTGTTATCAAAACTAAAAAGACACGCTTCATAATGTTATTTGTTTAATATATCCATATAAATCATGGGATGTTTTTCACTATCTAACCACTCCAAAATTGGGATCAGTTTTTCAGTTGGCATAGCCACACAGCCTGCCGTTGAAGTAGCATCTGGTTTTAAGCAATGCATAAAAATGGCACTACCCGCATAGGGGACACACGCCGCATTATAATCTATCACCACAGCGTATTGGTAGGCGATAGGGTAATCAATCAGGCGTTCAATGTCTTTGCCTTTATAAACATCAAAAGAGTCCACGTACAGTTGGTTATATAGTGAATCAGTTGATTCGGAAATCCAAATATGCTTGTCGGAAACTTCCACAAAAGGCATCTTGATGTCCCTATCTTTTTTGGGTCCGAACGCAAACGACAGCGAATAAAGTCCCGTAGGTGTACACTTATCTCCTTCGCATTTTTTTTCGGCCTCAATCATACCTTTTTGCCCAACAGCCACTTGCAGCGCTGGCATAGCCATTTGCCATAATGTATCCTTTTGCAAAACATTTTCGGCAGTAGCGTCCTTGGAGCGTTCTAAGAGGTACATCGTTGCTTGCGAAGTATGCAAACTATCACAAACCACCACAATCAACTGCCTGCAAGTATCCAATTTATTTTCTTGTTGTAGTTGGCTAATCAAGGGACGAACCGCATTAAAATTATCTTTTAGTTTTTGCTTACCGCAACGCATAACCACAAAAGCACAGCACAAAATAGAAACTATGTAAAGTAGTATTTTGGTAGATTTTTTCATTTTACTCAGACCAACTATGATTATAGACTTCTTTTTTGCGACTAACCCGTTTGTAGCGTTGTTGTTGCTTTTCGCACATCGGACAGTAGGGTTGTTTTAGTGCTTCAAATTGTTTGCAAGTTTTACAAGGTGGCTTATTGATGTGTTTATCCAAGAACATGAAACACAATTTCACGCCCGCTTGCATATCCAATAACATGTGATGGCCTTTCTTTAACAAAGGTTGCTGATTGTACGAAGTCAAGTCATATTTGTTTTCCGCAAACGCTATTTGTTGATTGGAAATATCTACATTCGGCAAATAAGGACCCGCATTGACAAAAACGCCTATACGTGGGGTACAATTGAAGTATTCTCGAACGATGGTTTTGAAGTTATAGCCTCCTTCAAGTGCCACACGCAAGTTGACCGTCAGAAAACTTTTGTTTTTTACTTCATAACCTCCTGCACGAAGTCCGTGGTTAGGCATCCATTCAAAAGAAGATATATACTCTTTGTATTTTGCAGAGAATCGTATGCTTCCATTCACTTTCGTACCATCAACCACTTTTATGCCTAATCGTAAACCTGCCATAGCATAAAATTTCTTGTAGTTAACACCTGCCATAATCGGGAATTCCAGCATTCCAAATTTGACTATATCGTGCTTGGTTTGTGTTACGTATAAATCAAAAGGCTTTTCATTGGGATCGGTATCTTTGAGTTCTTGGGAAGTAATGGTGTTACGAAGCGTATCCAACAAAAAATACTTTCCAGTTAAAAAGCCAAAACTAACACCCGTGTTGAGGATAAAATGTTGGTTCATATACTCGTACATAAACCCAATAGTTCCCATTGGATTGCTCTTATTGGTTTCTAATTTATCATAATTTATAGGGTGCATTTTATCAAGACCTGCTTCTACATAAACACCGAATCGATGCTGAATAGGGTAGATAAAGTACTCTTTTGTCGTTAAAGTGCTTTTTGCCGAAAATAACGATAAAGGCACCAGTAAAAAATATGTAATTAAAAACCAATTCTTCTTCATAAACTAATTATTGCACCAGTAAAAAGAAAGTCTCTGAATATCCATCTTCCAGTTCAACAATCATTAACAGCAAATGTTGTGGAGCAGTCGGAATGCTAATCGTACAACCATTTCCACAATTTGCAAAGTTCTCTCGTTGTACCAAACGACCAAATGCATCATAAATGGTATAAGTTCCACGCTTATTACTGGTTATGTACACGAATGGATTCGTTTTATCAATTTTGGTGGGTATAACGGTTACAAAGCCTTCTGTTACAGGTGTGGTACGTGTATTTTCGCTCAAATATACAGGACAGGTGAATGTGCCATATTTGTCATCAGAACGCACTAAATAC